>JAQVQY010000032.1 GCA_028701335.1 Eubacteriales bacterium | reverse complement strand
CCAAGCTCCTGCTGGAAGGCCGGTATGAGGATGCCAGGGCCCACGCCCTTTTGACGCGGGACATTTTTGGCGAGGGCAACTATTTTATTGAGCTGATGGACCACCATATCCGGGAAGAAAAGCAGGTTATCCCGCGCCTGGTGAAGCTCTCCCGGGAGACCGGCATTCCCCTGGTGGTTACCAACGACTGCCACTACTTAAGGAAAGAGGACGCCCCCGCCCAGGAAGTGCTCATGTGCATCCAGACCGGGAAAACCCTGGAGGACGCCCAGCGCATGCGCATGGAAACCGAGGAATTATATGTCAAGAGCGAGGCGGAGATGCGCGGGCTTTTCCCGGATCAGGGGGAGGCCATTGAGCGGACGCATGACATCGCCCTGCGCTGCAAAGTGGACTTTGATTTTGACTCCCACCACCTGCCCCGCTATCTCTCAGAGTCCCCAAAAGAGGACAGCCCGGCCCTGCTGCGCCGGCTATGCTTTGAGGGCCTGGCCATCCGCTATCAGGGTCAGCCCCAGGCTGCCATCGACCGCCTGGAATACGAACTGGGCGTCATCAACGGCATGGGCTTTGTGGACTACTTCCTGATTGTCTGGGATTTCATCAAATACGCCCGGGACCACAGCATCATGGTGGGCCCGGGCCGGGGCAGCGGGGCCGGCTCCATCGTGGCCTACTGCCTGAACATCACCCAGCTGGACCCGCTGAAATACAACCTCCTCTTTGAACGCTTCCTGAATCCGGAGCGGGTGAGCCTGCCGGACCTGGACATCGACCTGTGTTATGAGCGCCGCCAGGAGGTGATCGACTATGTGACGGCCAAGTACGGCGCCGACCACGTGGCCCAGATTATCACATTTGGCACAATGGCCGCCCGGGGCGTCATCAGGGACGTGGGCCGCGTGCTGGGCTACTCCTATCAGGAGACGGACATGGTGGCCAAGATGGTCCCGATGGAACTGAACATCACCCTTGAAAAGGCGCTGATTCAGAACCCGCGGCTGCTGGAAGCCCGGGACAGCGACCCCCGGGTGAAACGGCTGCTGGATACGGCCCTCCTGCTTGAAGGCATGCCCCGCCACGCTGCCACCCACGCGGCGGGGGTGTTGATTACCGAGAACCCCATCACGGAATATGTGCCGCTGCAGACCAATGACGATGTGGTCACCACCCAGTACGCCATGGGCAACATCGCGGAGCTGGGGCTTTTGAAGACCGATTTTTTGGGGCTAAGGACGCTGACAGTCATCCGGGACGCGCTGGAGATGATCGGGGACACAGGGGTCCATATGCAGGCGGAGGACATCCCCATTGACGATCCCGAGGTCTACCGCATGATCTCCCAGGGGGACACAGACGGGGTGTTCCAACTGGAAAGCGCCGGCATGCGCAGCTTCATTTCGGAGTTAATACCTGAGAGCTTTGAGGATATCATCGCCGCCATCTCGCTTTACCGCCCGGGTCCCATGGCCTCCATCCCCCGCTTTATCAGGGGCAAGCACCACCCGGAAACGGTGCGCTACCTGGTGCCGGAGCTGAAGCCCATCCTGGGCGTCACCTATGGCTGCATGGTGTACCAGGAGCAGGTAATGCAGATCGTGCGCGACCTGGCAGGCTTCAGCTATGGCCGCAGCGACGAGATCCGTCGGGCCATGAGCAAGAAGAAAAAGGACGTGATGGAGCGCGAGCGCAGGAGCTTTGTCCATGGCTCGCCAGAGGAGAACGTGCCCGGCGCCGTGGCCCGGGGCATCCCGGCAGCCGCCGCAGAAGCGATTTACGATGAGATGACCGCCTTTGCCAGCTACGCCTTCAACAAATCCCACGCCGCGCCCTACGCCCTGGTGTGCGTGCGCACTGCCTGGCTCAAACATCATTACCCGGCACAGTTTATGGCGGCACTCATCAACTCCTATATGGGCGCCACCTCCAAGGTGGCGGGGTATGTGCAGTTCTGCCGCCGGCATGATATCCCCATCCTGAGGCCTGACATCAACCGCTCCCGCGCCAGGTTCACCGTGGAAGAGGCGGAAGACGGCCGGGAGGGCATCCGCTTTGGCCTGGCGGCCATCAAGTCCCTGGGCGAAAAGGCGGTGGAAGCCATTGTGAAGGAGCGGGAGCAGGGCGGCGATTACCGTGGCATCCACGATTTTTGCCGGCGGATAGACATGTCCCAGGTGAACAAACGCGCCGTTGAGGCGCTGATCAAAGCCGGCTGCTTTGACAGCCTGGGCGCCAGGCGGAGCCAGTGCATGGGGGTGTTTGAAATCGAGATGGACGCGAGCGCCAAAAAGCGCCGCAACCACCACGCCGGCCAGCTCTCCCTCTTTGACCCGGCCGGGCCCGCGGCGGACCCCCGGGATGAAGTGGGCTCCGAATTCCCGGATATCGCGGAATACCCCTTCAGCTCCCTTTTGGCCATGGAAAAGGAGGTGAGCGGGGTCTATATATCCGGCCACCCCCTGGATGAGTATGTGGCGCATTTGGAGCCGCTCAGGTGGAACTCCCGGGAGTTGGAGGAACTGGCTGAACGGGATGACAGGGGGCTGTCTGAAGATGGAATCACGATAAGCCTTGGCGGCATCATCTCCCTGGTCAAGCTCAAGGCCACCCGCAAGGGCGAGCTGATGGCCTTTGTGACGCTGGAGGATTTGACCGGCCAGGTGGAGTGCCTCGTCTTCCCCCGGGTGTATGAGCGCCTGGAGGGCAGCCTGGAGGCGGACAAGGCCTGCCTTTTGACCGGCCGCCTCTCCGTGACGGAGGACCGGCCGCCCAGCCTCATCGTTGATAAAGCCAGGCCTTTGGGCATGGACGCCCAGGAGCCTGTGAGCGACGCGGCCCTTGCCAAGCGTGCGCCCGTCAAGCTATACTTGGAGGTGCAGCGCGGCCAAATGGACGCCTGCCAGGAGGTTCTCAGCCGCACGCCCGGCAGCATTCCCATCTATGTGAAACTGCAGGGGGAAGAGGGCACTTTTCTTGCCCCCCGCTCCTGGTGGACGGAAGATGAGGGAAACGCCAAAGAAGAGCTGATGACGATATTAGGCGCCGAACAAATCAAGGTGGTGAAAAAGAAACATGAATGAAATGCGTATAGTTGTTCCCGCCGGGCGGGAATGGGGCCTGGTGGTGAAGACGGCCCTGGGTGCCTCTGCTTCCCTGGCGGGGCTGTCCCTGGACGTGATTGACGACCTGCGCGCCGCGGCGGACGAGGCCTTTGACCTCCTGACCAGCCAGGAACGGGTGGTGGAGCAGGTGAGCGTCATTACTTCGGTTGATGACGGGATGTTCAACCTCTCCCTCAACGCCCACCGCGCTGAGCAGAACACCAAATGCCGGCCGAGAGACCCTGAGGTGGCACAGCTGATCATCGGCACCCTGGTAACTGACGTTAAAATTGAGGGGGATGGGTGCGGAATCTTCAGCGTTACCATGGCGTTGCCAGCGGGAACAAGGTGATATATGAATGCTGACGCAATCCATAACACGGCGCTGGCCTACGCGCTGGACCCGACGCCTGAAAAAATGGAGGCGGCGGTAGAAGCTGCCCTGCCGCTGTGTTACGCCATTGCCGCGCGCTTTACCGGCCGGGGTATTGATCTGGAAGATCTGCGCCAGGTGGCATCCATGGCGCTGGTCAACGCCCTGAAAGGTTTTGATCCGCACCGCGGCCTCCGTTTTACCACCTATGTGACCCCCACCATCACCGGCACGGTGCGCAACTATATCAGGGACCGGGCGCAGATTGTGCGCACCCCAAGGGGCTTAAGGGAGCAGGGGATGCAGATGGACCGCGCCATGGAGCGCCTGGTGCAGACCCTCAGGCGGGAGCCCACCGCGGAGGAGCTGGCCAACCATTTGGGCTGGACATTGGAACAGGTAATAAACGTCCATGCCTCCCGGGAGAAGGCCCAAGTGTCCTCCCTGGATGCCCAGGACGATGAGGGCATGCGCTTTTTTGACCACCTGGGCCGGGATGAAAGGGGCTATGAGGATTTTGAGGTCCGCCAGGACCTGATCAAGGCCCTGGGCACCCTGTCACAGGACGAGCGGGAGCTGATCAAGCTTCGCTTTCAGGAGCAGCTCTCCCAGCAGGCCACTGCAAAAAAGATGCGACTGACCCAGATGCAGGTGTCCCGTATGGAACGCCGGGTGCTGCGCACCTTAAAAGACGTGATGCAGTCGGTATAGTCCGGGTGGCGAAGGTTAAGCTGGAACTGGCAGAGCAATTGGTGGCCCTGGGGCTGGCGGGGAATGATAAGGAAGCCCGGGCCATCATCATGGCGGGCAAGGCACTGGTCAATGACCGGCCGGCCAGGACCGGCATGAAGGTTTCCAGAGAAGACGATATCCGGCTGCGCGGTGGGAAGCCCGCCTACCTGGCTAGGGGTGGCGTTAAACTGGCGGGGGCGCTTGAACACTTTGGGGCTTCCCCCAAAGGCCGGGTTTGCCTGGACGCCGGGGCCTCCACCGGGGGCTTTACTGACTGCCTGCTCAAACACGGCGCCAAACTGGTATACGCCGTGGACGCGGGCTTCGGCCAGCTGCTGGGCAGCCTCAGGCAGGACAGCCGCGTTAAAAACCTGGAGCGTACCAACCTCTCCGACCCCGCGCTTTTATCCCTTGACCCAAGGCCAGATTATGCCACCTGTGACCTGAGCTATTTGTCCCTGCGTGAGTCGGTGCCGATTTATCAGGGGATTCTTGGAGGCCGAGGCACACTCATCTGCCTGGTGAAGCCCCTGTTTGAGGTGGATGATGCCCTGGCCCGCCGTACCGGGGTGATTGAGGACAGCGCTTATACCCCGATGCTTACTGATTTGGCGGGCTTTCTGAACAGCCTGGAAGGGGTCGCGGTTAATGGCGTCTGCCCAAGCCCTGTGAGGGGGAACGGCGGCACGGTGGAGTTCTTTTTCCACATTAATTTTGGGCTTTCCCTTTTTCAGCCGGCGCTGGATAAGCAAATCGCCAAAAGTGTTGAGCGGGCCGTGACGGAGAATACTGATGTTTAACCTGGACGAACAGGCGAAAATGTTTGGCGCGACGGCGGTGGAGAACCTGTTCTTCACCGAATACCTGCCTGACGCCAGCGGCGACCAGGTGAAGGTATACCTCTGGGGGCTTTACCAGAGCCAGCGGGGGGCCATGGACTATACGCTTAAGCAGATGGCCGTGGACCTGGGGCTGGAGGAAGCCCAGGTGGAGGCCGCCCTGCGCTATTGGGAGAGACGGCGCCTGGTGGAACGGGTGAGCGACAAGCCCCTAAGCTATGTCTACCACAGCCTGGGCCAGCGTGTATTGACCGGCCAGGACGGGATGGATGATGACCGCGCCTTTATCCTGTTTAATGACGCCGTCTATGCCCAGTTTGACGGCCGGCGGAAACTGCGGCCAAACGACATCGCCCTGGCTTATGAGTGGGTGCAGGATCTGGGCTTGCCCCAGGAAGTGGTGCTGATGCTGCTCAACCACTGCGCCGACACCCGGGGCACCAATTTTTCTTTCAAAAGCGCCCAGACACTGGCGGTCGCCATGCGTGAGGATGGGGTGATGACCCCGGAGGAAGCGGAGAACTATTTAAGCCACTCCAAGCGCACCCACCAGGGAGCCCGGGCGGTGCTGAATCAGTTTAACCTACGCCGCCAGCCCACGGAGCCGGAACTGGCGCTCTACCGCAAGTGGACGCTGGAATGGGGCTTTGACGAGCCCGCCATCATCGCCGCCTGCCAGGAAACGGTGTCCGCCAACCATCCCTCATTCTCCTACCTGGACCGGATCCTGGACCGGCTGCGCCGCCAGGGCGGCACCAGCGCCAGGGAAGTAAAAAGAAAGCTTGAAGAGGATAACCGGGACGCGGAGCAATTAAAGCAGGTGCTGGACATCCTGGGCGTGGGTAGCCAGCACACCTTTACGGTGCTGCCTGCCTATCGGGCGCTGCTGCAGGACTATCCCCACGAGATGATCGTATTGGCGTCCCGGGCGGTCCAGTCCCGCCGCGGCGCTTTTGAAGACCTGGAGCCCAAGCTGATGTCCTGGAAGGCGCTGGACCTGGCGGATGAAAAGCAGGTGCGGGAGCACCTGACGGCGCTGAAGGCTTACCAGCCCGCCATGTTCACGGTCTTTGAACTCTCCGGCCAGGAGGGACGGCCCGGAGAGCAGGACCTCTTGCGTTACCGCGCCTGGCGGGAGGCGGGGCACAGCGACGAGGTGATCAGGGAAGCCGCCAGCCAGGCACGCTCCAGCAAGCAGAAACTCCGCTACATCGACAAGGTGCTGGAAGCCTGGAAAAAGGAGGGCGTCACCACCGCCCAGGCAGCCCGGGACAAAGCCCCGGCGGCTTCAGCCCAAAGCGGCAAAAAGGTGAGCGCCCAACTGTACAAGCAGCGGGAGAATACCGAGGCGGACTACGCCTCCGACATCGACTGGCTGGAGATAGCGAGGAAAGAAAGTGGCCAATGAAGCCCTGACCCAGGCCCTGAATGAATGCAGGGCCCGGCAGTATGAGAACCAGCGGGAGGAGCAGAACCGGCTCTCAAAGGCCGTGGCCCTTGAGCCTATGATTGGCGAGCTGTCGGATGACCGCCGGGAGGATATTTTGAGGGGCCTGCGCCTGGCCATGGAGGGGATCAACCCTGACGGCATCCAGGAGCGCACCCGGGAACGCAACTCCAGGATCCGGGAGCTGCTCAAGGGTGCGGGGCTGCCGGAAGACTATTTGTCCCCGGTCTATCAGTGCGTTGATTGTGAGGATTCGGGCTATGTGGGGGAAGCGCCCAGGACGCTGTGCCAGTGCGTCATCAGGCGTTACCACGCCCTGCTCTCCGATGGCTTGGACTTGAAGGATGGTCCCAGCTTTGCCCGCTTTGACCTGTCGGTGTTCCCGGAAACATTCCTTGATGGCTCCGGCACCACCCAGCGGATGCTGATGAAAGCCTTCAAGGGCCAGGGGGAAGAATACGCCGCCGGGGTAGCAAAAGGGCAGGGGAAACTGAACCTCCTGCTCCACGGGCCCAGCGGCCTGGGGAAAAGCTACCTCCTGCGCTGCGTGGCCAAAGAGGCTGCGGACCAGGGCGTTGTCACGCTCACCCTGAGCGCCAATGCCCTCATCAACCACATCCGCCAGGCCTACTTCAACTTCAGCCAGGACGGCACGGACCAGCCCTATTATGATGTGCCGCTGCTATTGATTGACGACCTGGGGATTGAACCCAAATGGGAGGGCATTACCATCGAGCAGCTCTTCGCGCTTCTGGAGCACCGAATTAATCACCGCAAGGCCACGGCTATGAGCACCAACCTCTCCCCCACGGAGATCCAGGCCCGCTATTCCGAGCGCATCTCCTCACGGCTGTTTGACCGGGGCCTTTCTTTAGTCCTCCCCTTCCAGGGCAAGGATATCCGGCTGATCCGAAGGTGAGGAAGGCCGCCTGATCCCCTTGCCCTGCCCATTGAGCAGGGCTTCCTTTCGCCCGATCATCTCCTCGATTCGGCTGATATAATGCTGCGGATCCTTCACGTTGGGTGCCCTCAAAATACGGGCGCCATTTTCATACACACGCTTTGAGATGCCGCCGGCCCCCAGGGCCAGGACGGAGCCTGTGTCCTCCATCATGTCCATGTTGTAGAGGCACTCATGGCCCGGTTTAGCGTAGCCCACGTTCTCCAGGTTGCCGGCCATGTGTTTCTGCCGGTAGAGATAGTAAGGGTTCAGCCCCATGTCCCGCGCCGTTTCCCGCGCCAGGCGCACCATAGCGTCAACGTCCTTCTCCCGGGGGATCTGTTCGCCAAAACGGTACATGTCGCTGGCGCGCTTAAGGCTCAGCGTATGCACGGTGAGGGATTCAGGGGCGATGCTTTGGGCCCAGACAAGCGTCTGCTCAAACATCACCAGATCCTCCCCCGGCAGCCCCGCAATAAGGTCCATGTTGATGTGCCCAAAGCCCAAGCTTCGGGCCAATTGATAGGCCGCCTCTGTCTGGGTCCGGGTGTGCGCCCGGCCGATGAGCTGAAGCGTCTGGTCATGCATGGTCTGGGGGTTGATGGAGATGCGGGTGGCGCCGTGATCGGCGATGATCCTCAGCTTCTCCCCGGTGATGCTGTCCGGCCTTCCGGCCTCCACCGTCACTTCCCCGGCGTTTCTGATCAGGGGATCCGCCGCTACCAGCACATCATCCAGCAAATCCTGAGGAAGCGCCGTGGGGGTGCCGCCCCCTACATACACGGAGCGCACCCTGAGGCCATGGTCCTTCACCAGCCGGATCACCGCCGCCATTTCCCGTACCAGCGCCCGTACATAGCCCGGCAGAATCCGCCCGTCCCCCACCTGGCAGCTGATGAAGCTGCAGTAGCGGCAGCGGGTTTCACAAAAAGGGATGCCAATATAGATGCCTGCATCCCGTTCCTCAGGCTGCTTGACAGCCTGCTGGGTGGACACCACGTCTAAAAGCAGCGCCGCCTTTTCGGGGCTTAGGTCAAAGGTCTCCCTGACCCGCCTGGCGGCTGCGTCCAGGGAAAGCCCGTTTTCCATCTCCGCGTACACCAGGCGCGCAGGCCGGATGCCCGTCAAACTCCCCCAGGGCGGCGACATGCCGGTGGCTTCCTTCAGGGCAAAATAAACCGCCAGCTTCTGCTGGCGCTTGTGAAGGCGTTTTTCCACCAGGGGATCCGGGTGGGTTTCCCCTTCCAGGCTGTGGCTGCCGGACAGGAGTCCCTGAAGCCTTGCTTCACTCAGCCGGGTTCGCCCCCTAACGCTTTCGGTGATCACCACCTCCAGCCCGCCGCCTTCCGGCACCTCCCGCGCCTCCGGGAAGAAGATGCGCACCACATCCGCCAGCTCCTTAAAAAAACCGGGAAACGGCCCCTTCACGGCAAATGTCACTTGATGGTGCCCCCCGGGCCGTGGCCGGGGTAAAAGGCGCAGCCGTGCAGGGTGAACAACCGCCTTAGGGATTCCCGCATCTGGGCCTGGCTGCCTCCGGGCAGGTCGGTGCGGCCATAGTCGTTTAAAAACAGGGTATCCCCGGTGAATAGCGTGTCACCTATCCGGTAGCACACACTGCCCGGGCTGTGCCCCGGTGTGTGCAGCACCTGAATATTCAGGCCCGCCAGTTCCAGCACCTGCCCCTCCGCCACGAAATCAGTGGGCTGGGGCCTTGGGCTTTGCCCCCTGGGGCCCATCCCCAGGAAATCCTCCTCCAGCATCATCTTATCCCGCTCATGCATGTAGATGGGAACGCCCGGATAGTCCTTCAGCGCCCCGGTGTGGTCCCAGTGTCCGTGGGTCAATAGAATAGCGGCCGTTTTTTTGCCCTTCAGGGCCTTCATGATTTTGTCCCCATCGCTGCCCGGGTCCACCAGCACGGCGTCATCCCGCCCGGGCTGGCTTACAATATAGACATTGTTCTCCAACTGCCCCACCACCACGATATCTATCAGCATCTCTGCCCCCTAAAACAATTTCCCGGAGTCAAGAAGGATGGTCACCGGGCCGTCGTTCACCAGGCTCAGGCGCATGTGCGCCCGGAACACCCCGGTAGCGACATGGACACCCAAGCCCATAAGCTCCCGGACACAGTATTCGTACAGCGCGTTGGCGCGCTCCGGTTCCTCAGCCTGGGTGAAGCCCGGCCGGTTCTGCCCCCGCGCGTCCCCCAGGAGGGTAAACTGGCTCACCATAAGCGCTTCGCCGCCCACGTCCAGAAGCGAGCGGTTCATCTTCCCGGCCCCATCCTCAAATATCCGCAATTTGGCGATTTTTCCGGCCATGTAGGCGGCGTCCTTTTCCGTGTCCCCCGCCTCAACGCCCAGGAGCACCGCCAGCCCCCGGCCGATCGCGCCTTTGGTTTCCCCTTCAACCGCCACGGCAGCTTCCGCCACCCGCTGCACCACTGCCCGCATGCCCCTTCCCCTCCGCTACCGGGAGCTCCGGTAGGCTTCCAGCACATCTGAACGCTTCTGAAGCCGGGTAAGCGCCTGGCGTATCTGATCCCGACTTTGCACCTGTATCACCAGGCTTAAGTTCTTGGTGCCCTTTTTGCCCTCCTCCTGGGCGCCGGCCACCACCGGGGTGCCGGCGTTGGCGATGAACATCATGATCTCCCCGAGGATATTGGGGCTCTCATACACGATCACCCTCAGGTTGGCGTTAAAGGTGCCGGTCTCCTCCTCCGCCCAGCTCACCTGGATCAGGCGCTCGGGCTCGGCGTTGATGGCGTTGACGCAGTCCGCCTTGTGCACCGTGACACCCCGGCCCCGGGTGATGTAGCCGGTGATATCGTCCCCGGGCACCGGGCTGCAGCAGTGGGCAAAGCGCACCAGCATGCCGGCGCCACCCTCCACATAGATGCCGTGGGTGGGCTTGCCCCGCTGGTCCACTTCTTTGGGCTCGGGCACCACCGGCTGCGCCTTGATGCCCTTGGCCAGCTCCTGCAGGCGCTTCTGCTCCTCAAGCAGCTTGGTTACCACATAGACCGAGGGGATGGCGCCATAACCCACCGCGCCATAGATGGCTTCCAGGTCGGGGAAGGAATATTTTTTAAGCAGCGGCTCGTAGAACTCGGACTTCGTTAACTCGCCCAGCTTCACGCCCCGGCGCTTGGCCTCATGCTCCAGGATGTCCCGGCCCTTCTGGATATTCTCGCCCCGCAGCTCCTTTTTGAAGAACTGGCGGATTTTGGACTTGGCCTGCTGGGTCTTTACCACATTGAGCCAGTCCATGCTGGGGCCCTTGGAGTTGGCGGAGGTCATCACCTCCACCCGGTCCCCGGTCTGAAGCTCGGTCTGCAACGGCACCATCTTGCCGTTCACCTTGGCGCCCACGCAGGAGTTGCCCACCTGGGAGTGGATGCGGTAGGCGAAGTCCAGGGGCGTCGCCCCGCGCTGGAGGTTGATGATTTCCCCCTTGGGAGTGAAGACGAAGATATCATCGCTGTACAGATCCGTCTTCAGCCCGTCGATAAACTCCTTGGAGTCCCGGGTTTCAGACTGCCAGTCCAGAATCTGCCTGAGCCAGTAGAGCTTCTTGTCCAGGCCGCCGGAGGTCGCGCCCTCCTTGTAGTTCCAGTGGGCGGCGATACCGTACTCGGCCACCCGGTGCATTTCCCGGGTCCTGATCTGCACCTCAAACGGGGAGGGGATGGTGCGCCCGCCAATGAGCGTGGTGTGAAGCGACTGGTACATATTGGACTTGGGGGTGGAAATATAGTCCTTGAATCGCCCGGGCATTTGGGTCCACAGGGTGTGGGCCACGCCCAAAACGGTATAGCACTCGGGGATGGTGTCCACCAGCACCCGGATGGCGATCAGGTCATAGATCTGGTCAAAGGAGCGGTTCTGGATCACCATCTTGCGGTAAATGCTGTAGAGGTGCTTGGGCCGCCCGGCGATCTCATAGTTGGTCAGGCCCATTTCGGTCAGCTTCTCGCTTAGGGTGGCAATGATGGTCTTGATCTGCTGCTCCCGCTCAATGCGCTTCTGGCCCACCTTGTTGGCCACATCCCGGTAGCCCTCCGGGTCGATGTAACGCAACGCCAGGTCCTCTATCTCCTGCTTGATGGAATAAACGCCCAGCCGGTGGGCGATGGGCGCATAGATATCCAGGGTCTCCCGGGCGATGGCCACCTGGCGCTCCGGCAGCTGGTGGGAAAGGGTGCGCATGTTGTGTAGCCGGTCAGCCAGCTTAATCATGATGACCCGGATGTCCTTGGACATGGCCAGGATCATCTTGCGCCAGGACTCGGCCTGCTGCTCCTCCCGGTCGATAAAGTCCAGCTTGCCCAGCTTGGTCACGCCATCTACCAGCTGGGCGATCTCATCGCCAAACTGGGTTTGGATGACCTCCAGCGTCACATCCTTCACATCCTCCACCGTGTCATGCAGCAGGGAGGCGGCCACACTGGGCGCGTCCAGCTGCAGTTCCACCAGGATGCTGGCCACGTTGACCGGATGGAGGAAATAGGGCTCACCGCTGCGCCGCACCTGCCCTTCATGCGCCTGCTCCGAAAAGGCATAGGCCTTCTCCACCAGGGCGAGATCCTTCTCCTGGCTGTATTTGCTTAGCCTGCTCAGCATCTCCTGGAGGGACAGGCGTTCAAAAGCGGTGTGCGCCATAAACCTCCTTAATCGTTCAGGCGGCGGTAGAGGGCGGAATCATGGGGTTCGCAGCGGCGCATATCCTTCATGCCGGCAAACGCGCCGGCGTTATCAAGGGCAACCAGCCCAAGGTCGCTGAGGATGGGAAGCGCCGCCGGGTGGGAAGCGCCAAAGCCCTCCCTTAAACCCACATAGGCTTCCCTCAGGGCGTCCTTGCCGATCCGCAGGCTTTCCAGCGCCATTTCCAGCGCCCGGCTTTGGGGGCAGGCCAGAAGCTCCGCGCCCGCCACCGTATTTGCCATCATAACGGCTTCCTGGGGATGAATCAAGCCGTCCGCCATGATAACCCGGTCAAATGGGGAAAAACCGCGGTCCCAGTCCGGCAGGTAGAGGATGGCGGAAAAAGCCCGGGGGTCATCAGCCGCGCCCATCCATGTGAGTAGTTGGGGATAACGCTTATGCAGGGCCTCCGCCGTTTCGCGGCACCAGGCCACCAGGAGGGTACCACGAGCGGGCAGGGTGGCGGGCAATGCGCCAAGAGCCTGCAGGCTTGGCGCATTGCCCGCCTCCGGCAGGGCAGCCAGGATATGGAGCATCGCCTGCTGCTCAGCCGCGGGCTTATCAGGGTAGGCCGTTTTGCCGGGAAACAGGGCCCTGACATTCACCTGGGCGGTGACGCGGCCCAAATAACTGTTCTCCTCCACCGCACCCACCAGTGTGGCAACGCCGGGCAGATTTCCCGCCAGATGGCCCTTGGAAAAGGCGATGGCGTCCCTAAAAGCCGCTCCCTCCCCCAGGCTTAATTTCAGGTGCGCACCGCTGCTGCCCACAGCGCGGGCGGAGCGCAGGGGCACATCCTCCAGCAAAAACACCGGGGCCGGGTTCCCGATGCCAAAGGGCGCCAGGCGGGACAGCAGGCGCGCGTTCTCCACCGTCACCATTTCAAGCCCCAGGGGGAAATCATAGGCGGTTTCGGGAATCAGGTCCCCATCCCCCAATTGCTCCCGCACTGCCTGATCAAAGGCCTCCCGGAACGCAGGCAAGTTTTTTGCCTCCAGCGTCATCCCTGCCGCCATTTTGTGCCCGCCAAAGCGCTTCATCAAGGGGGCGCAGGCCGAAAGCGCCGAAAACAGGTCAATATCCCCAGCCGAACGGCCGCTGCCCACCAGCTCCTCACCCAGCTGGCTTAAAACGATGGCAGGGTACTGGTAGCGCTCGGCCAGTTTTCCCGCCGCCAGGCCCACCACGCCGCTGTTCCAGCCATCACCCGCCACCACCAGGCTGCGGCAAAGAGACAAATCCTGCCCTTTCACCTGGGCTTCTGCTTTGGCCAGCACATCCCGCTCCACCAGTTGGCGCTCCTGGTTCAGGGCGTCCAAAATCCCCGCTTTCTCCGCAGCCTCCCCAGCATCCCGGGTAAGGAGGAGTCGCAGCGCGTCTTCCGCCGTTTTTAGCCTCCCGCCGGCATTCAGCCGGGGCGCCAGCTGGAAGCCTACCTGGGAAGCGGAGACACCCGCCCCCTCCTTAACTCCCGCCGCTCGCATCAGCGCGATCAGCCCCGGACGGCGGCTTGCCGCCAGGGCCTTTAGCCCCAGGGAGGCGATCACCCGGTTTTCCCCAATCAGTGGCACCAGGTCGGCGATGGTGGCCAGCGCCGCCAGGTCCAGGTATTTAAGCCCCGCCTCCTCTCCCAGCAGGGCGCTGGCCAGTTTAAACGCCACGCCGGCCCCGCACAGGGACGGGAAGGGATAATCCCCAAGCGCCGGATGCACCAGGGCATCGGCCGGGGGCGGATCCCCCTGCAGGGCGTGGTGGTCTGTGATAATGACGTCCAGCTCCAGCTCCTTTGCCAGCCTTACCTCTTCCATCGCCGTGATCCCGCAGTCCACGCTGATGATCAGACCGGCCTTTTCGCTGATCTGCCGGATGGCGCCGACATTCAAACCATAGCCCTCCTCCAGCCGGTCCGGGATATAGGAAAATACCGCTGCGTCCAGCTCCCCAAGCGCTTCCAGCAGGATGGCCGAGGCGCAGACGCCGTCGGCGTCATAGTCGCCGTACACCGCGATAACCTGGCCCTGGCTGATCGCCTTGCGGATCACCCGGCAGGCTTCTGCCATGCCCTGCATTGCCATCGGGTCGTGGAGCTGTTCCCGCGCGGGGTTCAAGAAGGCCTCAGCTTCAGCCGGGGTCCTGATGCCCCGGGCAGACATCAGCGTGGCCAGGTAATCCGGGTAGCCCGGGAGGGAAGCGGCTTGCGCGCGCTGGGTGAGCTTATACATGGATTCCTTTCCTTGAGTTCTTCTTCATATGGGGCCTTCTGAAAAAAGCTCCCTCCCCAAACCCTGAGGCCGCAGGGAAGGGGAGGTCGCTTTCAGTTAACGGAAAGTCAGCGCCGGTTTCTGGCCTTTGAGGCCCCGGCCGCCCAGACATAGGGGGTGACGCGCGTGGCGGAGAGGAAGCTGGCGATGATGCCGGCCAGAAGGGGCACAACAAAGCCAAACATCGTGATACCGCCGCCCACCACGAAAGCCAAGAAGATAAGAAGGGCCGCGGCCAGCACCCGGGCCAGCACCGGCAGGGTCTTTTTCACCGCCATCTGGGCCACTTCATCCCGGGTGTGCTCTCTTAAGGACATCCCGCGGCCAATCAGCCGGGATTCCCTAAGGACAGGGACGGTGAAGCAGCAGGTGAACACCGCGCTTGCCACCACCAGGGCAGGCATCGCGTAGCTCTGGGGAAGGGCCCGGCTCAGGATGGATGTGAGCGCCAGGGTCACCAACTGGTCATGCAGGCCCGCTGTGCCAAGGGCCAGGCCGCTGGGCACGTCATAGCGCACAAAGCCCAGGACATACAGCAGCACCACCACCGCCAGCATGCTAAAGAGCATCTGGGTAAGCTGCGCCCCCTGGAGGGATTGGGCCAAGAACCGGATGCCGGCGCCTGTGAAAGCCAGCACCAGGCCCACCACCACGACCACCGCCGAGGCGGCCAGTGTCATCAGGGCAGAAGAACGGATTTTCATTATGCTTCCTCCTTTTTCATGACGCCGCTGGCATACAGCGCCGACCGGTCGCCAAAAAGGGTCAGGGATTCGTTAAGGATAAGCCGGAGCGCCACCTGGGAGAGCACCAGGCCCGTAAGGAGGCTGACGCCCAGCACCTTGCCAAAGCTGCCGATGATGCCCTGGGCGTCCACGATAATGATCATTACGCTCATGGCGATCAGCGCCGCCATCACGTCCAGCGCGCCGTGGCCGCGCCCGCCATAGCTTTCCTTCACCGCCTGGCGCACCGAGCGGCCGCGCCGGACATCCTCCTGCACGTTTTCAAACAGCATCACCACGCCCAGTACCATCGCCAGGAAGGCCAGCCAGATGCCGGCCAGGGTCACCAGGGTAAAACCAGTGCCCATAAGAGCGGCAAAGAAGTAGGACAGCGCCAGCTGTAAAAGCAGCATCCACGCCGCGATCAGGCCGCCTAAACGCTGGCGGATGATGAGGAAAAGCGCCACCAGCACAAACACGATAAGCAGCGCCAGCACCAGCCGGTCTGTCACGCCCTCTCCCAGGGTCGGGGCGCCGGCCGCGGCCAGGCCCACTTCCAGCGCGTATGGCATGGGGCCCGAGCGCATCATAATGGCGTACTCCCGCGCCGGTTCCAGCGCGAAACCAGGGATAGACACGCCGCCCTCAGTCAAGGGCATGTTGACACCGGGGGACACCAGGGTTTCACCGTCCAGCTTCAGCGTGATGGACTGGCCCACCAGCTGGGTGGTCTTCTCGCCGAATATCCGGCTTCCCTCCGCGTCAAAGGCGATGGACAGGGAAAAGTCCGTGCCAGAAGGGTCCGACATGCCAAAGCTCGCGGCCTCAATGTTGGCGCCCGTGAGGAACTCATTGCCCTCAGGGTCCGTAAAGGTGAACTCGCCTTTGGCGTCCAGCAGGTGGTCAATGTGCCCGTCATTGGCGGCCATGGGCATGGTGGCGCGGAACGTGCCGTCATCCAGCAGCTCCACGCGGCTGCCCTGCCAGCCCAGGTCCCCGATCCGCTCCGACATCACCCGGATGGTCTCAGCCTGCTCTTCCCCGGTCAGCGGGTTTTCCGCCTCCGGGGTGAAGTGCATCACATAGGTTTCGCCCAGCTCAGCGCCGGGCACCAGGGCATCCTGCCAGCCCGCTTCAGTGCCCATTGTGGGCAGCCAGGGCAAAAGCTTATACAGGCCCTGCCCGTCCAGGTTCATGCCGGTCATGCCCAGCCACACAAACGCCACCGTCAGCGCGATCAGTACGATCAGTGTCACCGCTGAGACCGCCTTTCGGTTCACGGTGACTTTCTTTCCAGTTACCGGTTTAGCCATATCCATACATCCTTTCAATTTTCAGAGGTCGTGGGAAATAGCCCCGCTTACCCCGCCCGGTCTGAGTAGTGGAAGGGCGGAAAACAGCGCCGGTGGTAGGCCGCCCTGGCCGGGGGAGGCTCCGGCGGGAGCAGCGAAATATCTCTTTCAAGGATGATACCGGAGGTATCCGTTGCCAGAGCGTGCGCCAGATCCGCCGCAGGGCAGGAAAGCCTCTCCGGCGGCAGGGCCGCCTGCCGGGCGGTGAGGGCGTTTAATGGCACATAGGGCGCCTCGGCCTGGGCGGTAAAAAGCCCCAGGAGCAGCAGGAGGGCGGCAGCCAGCAGGGTAAGCCACAATAAACGCTTAAGCATTCTGCCCTCCCCTCAATTTGCCAAGTGTGCCCATTATAGCCGGAAACCCAGTCCCTGTAAAGCGCCGCGCGTGTTGACAGCGCCTCATCAGCCGCCTACAATGCGGGCAAAAGGGAGGGGGGAAACCATGCGCACAGCGCTCGTCACCGGCGGCGCCCGGGGTATCGGCCGGGCGATTGTTTCAAGGCTCTGCCGGGAGGGTTGGCGCGTGGCGTTCACTTATCAGAGCCGGGACGATGCCGCCCAGAGCCTTCATCATGAAACCGGCGCCCTCCCCATCAAAAACCCCGCCCTGGATGAAGCCCAGGCCGGGGCGCTCTATGATGAAACCCTGAAGCAGCTGGGCCATGTGGGCGCGTTGGTCCTGAATGCCGGGGTAAGCTACACCGGCCTGTTAAGTGAAATGTCAGTTGCCGACTGGGACGCCCTCATTGCCCTTAACCTGCGCGGCGCCTTCCTGGTGTCCCGGGCCTTCATCCCCCACCTGGTCAGCCGGAAGGCGGGCAGCCTGCTTTTTATCTCCTCCATCTGGGGCATCTGGGGCGCCTCCTGTGAGGCTGCCTACGCCACCAGCAAGGCAGGCCTTATCGGCCTGGCCAAATCCCTGGCCCTGGAGCTGGGCCCCTGCGGCATTCGCGTCAACGCCCTGGCCCCCGGCGTCATCAGGACCGATATGCTGAATGAATACAGCCCGGACGATTTGCACGCGCTTGCCGCCCGCACTCCCCTGGGCCGCCTGGGCGAGCCCTGTGAGGTCGCCGCCGCCGCCCATTTCCTTTTGAGCGACAAAGCCTCCTACATCACCGGCCAGGTACTGGGGGTGGATGGTGGGTTTATTTAATATGCCTGGCATTAATTGCACACATAAAGCCGCCTCCGGATAACTCCGGAGGCGGCTTTGAGCTTCAGGGTTTATTCCCAGTTGGCAGTTTCTTCCTCTACAATGCTACAGCCTGCAACATAGCCCATGGTAAAACCAACACCCAGCGTGCCGCCTGCGCCACCGTATCCCTGGCCGGGGCCGCCAAAGCCTGTTGCGTTGCCACAACCATAGAGGCGTTTGACCGGCTGGCCTGAAACGTGCACAACCTGCGCTTTTCCGTTGATCAGCGGGCCACCGCAGGTCCCAAGTGTGGATGGAGTCAACTCACCCGCATAGAAGGGTCCTTTTTCGAGGCTTCCCAGCGTACGGTAGACACCCTCCTTGCTGGTGTCCGCCATGAAGCTTTGATCAAAGTAAGTGTCCCCACGGTTGAAGTCATCATCGTGACCTTTTTCAACAAACCCGTTGAAACGCTCCACGGTTTTAAGCAGGCGTTCCTTGTTGATACCGCATTTGTCCGCCATCTCTTCCAGTGTGTTCGCCTTCAGGAAATATGGAGGGACCCCGCGCTCGTCCAAATCGCCCATATAACGTCCAACATGGAAGCCCGCATCCACCATCTGCTGGTCACAGATCAACCAGGCCGGTAAATTCCTCACTCCAGGATCACCGGTTGAGTCCCAGTCAAAGAACTGTTTCTGCGCGGTGGGATAGTCACAGGCTTCATCAAAGAAACGGTCCCCGTGTTTGTTGACGCAGATGGAGTGCGGCTTATGCCTGTTCCACTGGTAATTGCAGGGCGCTTTCATCTCAAATTGCTCTTTGGCTTTCACCTTGTAGGAAACATGGCCAAACTGGTTAGCCATGTTATTCAGCATCGGAGAAAGCGCCATTGCCGCTTTCAGCGCCGTGCCATCGTTTGTGCTGGTGGAGCAGGGGTAGGATTCCGGGATGGCAAGGAAAGCTTTTTGCATGTCAAAGTTCCACTCAAATCCGCCGGGGGCGAACAGCACGGCTTTTCTGGCCTTGATGGCGATCTCTTTTTTATCCTGCTCACAGATTACACCCAGAACCTCCGGGATACCGGCCTCGTTATTGCGCCAAACGAATTTTGTCATCTTGGTGGATGTCATGATTTTGGCGCCGTACATTTTCGCAGCCTCAATATAGCTGTCAGCCCAAATAGCCACAGCGTCCGTAGCGGTTGCAGATGGAGCTCGCTCTGCATCAGTCTCTCCGCTTGGTGTCCATAGGATAGAGCGACCATACTCCATGCCATTGCGCCAATGGGGATGATAGTCCGGATATTTGCTCATTGAAGATGCCATTTTGTAGCTGGTTTTCATCAGCGCGGAATCAATGTAATCAATCATTGGCTGCGTATTGTCAATGAAAGCGTAAATCAACTCGTCTGTAGTATAACCGCTGCCAGCTCCCTGCTTGACATAATCATAGGCTTTTTCTCTGGAATCTCCACGCTCCACGGAATACTTGCAGTTGGGCAACCATAATACCCCACCAGAAAACGCGGCTGATCCTCCGGCAACGGGGAATGCGTCAACAGCAATAACATCCAGTCCCGCATGTGCCATTTTGATGACGCCATACATCGAAGTCCCTGTGCCAATGGTGACAACATCCGTCTCATAGTCCCAGGATGCCGGTTGATTATAGATGGGATTACTGAGCGAGTTGTCTTCTGCCAGAGACAGACCGACCCGGCCCACCAGGGACAAGCCAGCCGCGCCGGCAGCCCCCTTCCCCGCTGCCTTAAGAAAATCCCTCCTGCTGATATCCTTCATAACGCCCTCCTAATAATCCGCGGTGCCTCATGTCAAATTGAGCGCGAAGGGCTGATTCATGCCTCACATACTTTGAGCGCGAAGCGGGGCTAGGACCAGCAGGAAATTTCTGCGGGGATTGACGGGGAGTAGCCGCCATGCCAAG
>JAQVQY010000031.1 GCA_028701335.1 Eubacteriales bacterium | reverse complement strand
AGGAACTATGGCAACAAAAAGAGACTATGATGGGGTGCTGGGCGTCGATAAAAAGGCGAACACGGAGGACATCAAAAAGGCTTACCGGAAGGCGGCCAAGGAGTGCCATCCCGACCTGCACCCCCATGACCCGGCCTGCGAAGCACGCTTCAAGGAACTGAACGAGGCCAATGAAATCCTCTCAGACCCTGAGAAGCGCGCCCGTTATGACCAGTTTGGCATGGACGGGCCCCCCTTGGGCGGCTTTGGCGGCGGGGCGGGCTTTGACGCGTCGGGCTTTGGTGGGTTTGAGTCAATTTTTGACCAGCTCTTTGGCGGCGGCATGGGCGGGCAAGCCCAGCGTTCAGGGCCCAGGCCGGGCAACGACCTGCGCTTTAATATGCGCGTCACTTTTGAGGAGGCAGCCTTTGGCGCCAAGAAGTCCTTTGACTTCATGCGCAATGAGGAGTGCGAAACCTGCCACGGCACCAGGGCCAAGCCCGGTACCCAGCCAGTTACCTGCGCCACCTGCAATGGCACAGGCCAGGTGCGCTCTGGCGGCGGCTTTATGGTGACCGTGCGCACCTGCCCCACCTGCCAGGGCACAGGGCAAACGGTAAGCGACCCCTGCCCGACCTGTTCCGGCAGCGGGCGCCAGCGCAAGAAGCGTACCGCCACCATTAATGTACCGGCCGGTATAGACAACGGCCAGGTCATCGTGATGAACGGGCAGGGCGAACCTGGCACCGGCGGCGGACCCAGGGGTGATCTTCAGATCGTCATCTCCGTAACCCCCCACAGGCTGTTCGCGCGGGATGGCACCACGCTGTATCTGGATATGCCCATCACCTTCACCCAGGCGGCTCTGGGGGCAACGATAGAAGTGCCTACCCTCAGCGGAAAAACCAGCTACAAGATGCCGGAAGGCACCCAGGACGGGGCTAAATTCCGCATCAAAGGCGAGGGCATCAAGCAACTGCACGGTTCCGGAAAGGGAGACCTGGTGGTGCGCGTGAAGGTGGAAATCCCCAAACGCATGAACAACCGTCAGAAAGAGCTGCTCAAAGAGTTTGAGAAGGCCGCGACCGGCAAGGAATATGAAGAGCAAAAGAGCTTTCTGGACAAGGTCAAGAGCGTTTTCCAATAACATGGATCAAACCGGCAGCCGGGGGATTGTTTCCACGGCTGTTTTTATTGTGCTTAATCCGCCTGGTATTTTTCTGTTAATTTCATCCTGGTATCAAGCATGTTCCTCCTGAAGGATTCCGATTCCTCCTGAAACTCCGGCGTGCTGTAAGCGCCGGCCAGCTCCTTAAGGAGCGCTGCATTCACATACGTATCACAAATTAGGCCCAGGTCCTCCTGCAGGGCTGCCCGTGTTTCATCCTCCCCGTCTGTAAGGGCGGGAAAGATATCCTGCACATAGCGCAGTTTCTTAAAGCGGATTCTCTGGGCATGGATGGCTTCAAAGTCATTCAAGTCCAGCTTTTTCATGGCCTTGCCGGCCGATTTCCGCCATTTGCGGACACGCTTCGCCGCGTAATCCGCACGGGATACCTTTTCTTCAAGCGTTTTCTCATCCCAGGAGGAAAAGCGGGTGAGCAGCGCCAGCAGGGTGTCCGGGATGGCGGATCCCTGCGCATCCATGTAGACCTGTTTAAGCTCCTCCTCCCGTGCTTGTTTCACGATCCCGCACAAAGTATTCTCCTGAGGCATTTGTTCCAGGCACTGCGCCAGGAGCACATCCAGTTCCCTTAAGCGTGAAAACCCTCGGGCAAGACCCTTCAGTTGTTCCTGGATGCCGCGGTATTCTTTTTCATCCGTCAGGGGTTTGATAAGGGCAATTACGGACCGCCCCCTGCGGGTTTGTACCCTGAGCTTATGGGTGGCGCGGGGGTTGTACGGGTGGCGCAGGAATTTCCGGAAGCTGAATAGCATTTTGTGGGTCAAACGGATCATGGCGTATTTGTAATCTCTGGCTGTCAGCGTTTTTTTCACCAGGCTGTTTGAGTCTGCCTCAGGATGTTCGGCGCGATGGGTCCAGAGTAACTCCGCCTCCGGACCCGCCTCATCAACCAAGCGGAAAGCCGCCGCGCCGCCCTTCCTAAAGGACACTCTGGCGCCATTGAGCGCTTCGCTCCAGTCCCCGAGATGCGGCTCATGCCCTACCACGATATAGGTGGCGTCATCCTCAGCCTGGCTCAAAGCCCGCAGAAATGCCGCTGATTCTCCGGTGTATATCCAGTGGAAGGCAGCGATGTTGGTGATTTTCCATTCCCGGGCAAGGATTTGTGCGGTTTGCATGGCACGTACCGCTGGACTGGACCAGATGAGGATCTGGCCTTCCGGCGGCAGATGTTCGCGCAACCGCGGCAGGCGCGCTGTGAAGCGCTCCCGGCCCTCCCGGGTTAACGGCCTGGCAATATCCCTTGTCGCCTCGGACCTTTCCTGCGCCGTGGCATGCCGGATGAGAACGATGTCCATATTTGCCCCCCTGTTAATAGCGGCATACGCTGGTTAATCCCTTAAACTCCCATACAATATACCCCGGATTTAATTTATCTTCTCTTGCTGATTCGTGGTAACTTGGGCCCGGCTATGGTATAATATATGAAAGAAAGGGGAGATTGCGTCTTATGGACCCTGGGCCTGATGGCATATACTTGTTGATTCAACTGCTTATTCTCCTGCTATATATCCTTCTTTCCATGGCGGACGCTGCCGCGCAGCGCATCAGCCTGAGCCGCCACCGCAAGGCCGCGGAGGGGGAGGATGTTGAATTTAGCCCTCTCAAAGAGCAGGCGGAGACTTTACTTTCCACCCCCAGCGCCATTCGTATCGCGATGATGTTTCTGTTGCTGGCGTCCTTCGGCCTCTTTACATGGCAGGCGGTTTTGCCGGCTGCCGGCGCTGTGGCTGCCGGCTGGGGGAAGGGCGCGCCGGGATTAATGACGGGTCTGACCGTTTTCTTCCTCACAATCGCTTACCTGTTTTTCATTCAATTGCTGTTCGCCCATCTGCCCCGCCGTCTGGCCGCCCAAAAGCCGCGGGGCTTGGCAAAGCGCGTTTTCCCCATCGCGATGCTTTTCCACCGGCTTTTCCGCCCTATGGCGCTGCTGCTGGATATCATCGTCAATGGGCTCCTGAAACTCTTCCAGGTGGAGATGATGCAGCCCACCGAGGAAATCACCGAGGATGAAATCCGCATGCTGGTGGATGTAGGTGAGGAAAAGGGCGCCATCGAGGAAGCCGAGCGGGAGATGATTGAGAACGTCTTTGAGTTCAACAACATGACTGCCGCGGAGTGCATGACCCACCGCACAGATGTATACGCTGTCTGGGTGGACGACACGGTGGAGGAGATTACGGATACCATCATACAAAGCGGGCTGTCCCGCTTCCCGGTATATGAAGAGGATCTGGACCATGTCATTGGCACCCTGACCACCCGGGACTTTCTTTTAAACCAGCAGGCTGAGAATCCCAAGCCGCTAAGGGAGCTGCTGCGGGAGGCGCGCTTTGTACCGGAGAGCGTGCGAACAGACATCCTGTTTCGGGACATGCAGCGCAACAACTACCATCTTGCCATCGTGGTGGATGAGTACGGAGGAACCAGCGGCCTCATTACCATGGAAGACCTGCTTGAGGAAATTGTCGGCAACATCTATGACGAGTATGACCCCGCGGCGGAAACGGAGTTCACAGAGCTGGCCGAGGGCCGCTGGCGCGTGGCCGGGTCTTTGGAGGTGGAAACCTTCAATCGTCTGACCGGGTTCTCCCTGCCGCTGGATGAGGAGTATGATACCATTGGCGGACTGATACTAAGCCAGCTGAGCAGCATTCCCGAGGAAGGCAGCCAGCCTGAAGTAAAGCTGGACGGCCTTTCCTTCAAGGTTGAAAGTATGCATGACCGCCGTATCGCCTGGGTGGAGGTAAATAGGATCAACGATGAAATATGACCTGATTATCATGGGCGGGGGAGTGGCCGGCTGTTCAGCCGCCATCACCGCCAGACAGCGGAATCTGAGCACCCTTGTCATTTACTCCGGTGGGGGCGCCCTGGCCAAAACCCGCCGCATTGACAATTATCCCGGTTACCCTCAGGCAACAGGGCCTGAACTGCTGCAGAAGCTGCGCGGCCACGCCCGGGAGATGGGTGCCGAACTTAGGGGACAACTGGTGCGCCGGGTAATGCCCACGGAGGATGGGTTCTCCGTACTGGCGGATAACGATATCTATGAAGCCCGGGCAGTAATTCTGGCTACCGGAACCGCCCGGGTGAAATTCCTAGCCGGAGAAGAAGCCCTGGTGGGACAGGGAGTCAGCTACTGCGCCACCTGCGACGGCATGTTCTACCGCGGGGGTGAGGTGATCGTCGTGGGGGCCCATGAGGAAGCCGTTGAGGAGGCCAACTATCTGGCCACCCTCGCTCAGGTTACCTATTGCCTGGAGAAACCGCACGACACCTCGGCGCTCGCGGAGAACATCAAAATTCTCGCCGGCACACCCCAGGGGTTTGAACTCCGGGGAGAGCGGGTCGCGCTGACCACCAACCAGGGAGAAGTCACCGCTGACGGCGCTTTTGTGCTGCGCCCCGCCGTGGCCATGACCCAGTTGATTCCTGAGGCAGCAGTTGAAAACGGCGCCATCACAGTGAACAGAGATCTTGCCACCTCCATTCCCGGCATATTTGCCGCCGGGGACCTGCTGGGGCCGCCCCTGCAGGCAGCCAAAGCCGCGGGCGAAGGTACGGTGGCAGCTCTGTCCGCGGCCAGCTACCTGCTGAAGGCCGCTTCCCTGTGAAAGGAAGACCATGAAGAAATCCCTGCTGACTGCGATTTTGATTTTATGCCTGATTTTACCCTCCGCCCTGGCCGCGCCCACGCGGGAAAGGGACCAGGGTTTCCCCCTGAGTGACGCGGAGCTTTTGGCTGTCCAGCCCTTGCTGAACACCGTGGCTTTTACCGCCTTCCAAAAGGATATCATGTCCTATGACGGTGACGAGTTGCCCGGCCAGGCGCTGGTGGAAGGGATCCTGCTGCGCGCACTGGAGGAGCGCCTGTTTCCGGTGGAAATGGTTGATTTGGCTGTAACACTGACAGACCAGCAGGTGCGCGGGATGGCGGGCGGGCTTTTTGACTGGCAGGATATCCCCCCGATTGAAACGCCGCTGTGCCCCTGCATTACCCGGGTGGCCGGCGGGATTCGGTTTGATCTGTCCGGCCAGCCGGACTTCATCGGTGTCTATGCCCATGGTGCTGCGGTCTTCAGTGAGGACACGCTGATTGTTATGGGAGATGTATATCACCTGAGCGGCATTGAGGGGATGGCGGAGGACGCGCCGGAGGACAGCATCCTGTGGCTGGGCCATATCGAAATCGCCCTCAGCCCCGCAAAGAACGCTCAGGCAGGATATACGCTCAAAAGCTACCATATCAGTGAAACATATCAGGCCACCGGGATGCGTTTCCTGTTTGATGAGGAAAACGGATATGAGCTGGCGTACCCGGATATTTTTCCCCAGTTGAGCACACCGCCCCGATCGGGCCAGGCGCTGGCGCTGGAAAGCGAGGACGGCCAGGCCCGGCTTGGCGTTACCTTTACTCCCGGAACGCTTGAGGAGTTGGAAACCGCCTGGAAGGCGGATGGCGGGCAGGCAAGTGTCAACGAATTTGGCCAGCTTGCATACCAGGCCCCTGGTGAATTGCGCCTGGCCTCACCAGACGCTCAAACCGGGCAATGCGTGGTGCTGACCCTCACCTATCCTGAGGGCAGGCCCCATGAGTATGACCTGTATTGGGAGTTTTTAACGAATTCCTTTGTGGTCTACGCTTTCGCCGCTGGCTGACTTTCCCAGGGGCACACGGCGAAGGGCAGCGGCCAATTGTCTCTCGGAAGAATAGGAGGGTTATTCGCATGCTGATGGATGCCTTGGTTAAACCGTCCGCCGCCCCCGGCCTTGCGCTTGAAAGGGTGGAGAAACCTGTTCCCGGGCCCAGGGATGTGCTGATCAGGATCCTCAAAACCGCCATTTGCGGCACCGACCTGCACATCTACAACTGGGATGCCTGGAGCCAGGAGCATATCAAGCCGCCGCTGGTAATAGGCCATGAGTTTGTGGGCCGGATCGAGGAGATTGGCAGCGAGGTCAAGCACTTCCGCCTGGGGCAGACGGTGTCCGGCGAGGGGCACATCATCTGCGGCCAGTGCCGCAACTGCCGTGCCGGCCGGGGCCAGTGGTGCAATGACCATTACTCTGTCGGGGTTAGCCGTCCGGGCGCCTTCGCGGAATATCTGGTAATCCCCGCCAGCAATTGCATCCCCATCGCCGACAACATCGATATTGAAGTGGTGTCCTTTTTTGACGCCCTTGGCAACGCCGTCCACACGGCGCTGAGCTTTGACGCGGCGGGAGAGGATGTGCTGATTACCGGAGCCGGGCCCATCGGCATGATGGCGGCGGCTATCGTGCGGCATGTTGGGGCCAGGCATGTCGTCATTACGGATCTAAGCGACTACCGCCTGGATCTGGCAAAAAAACTGGGCGCCACCCGCACCGTGAATGTGACCCGGGAAGATCTGGCTGAGGTGGCCAGAGGGCTCAAGATGAAAGAAGGCTTTGATATCGGGCTTGAGATGTCAGGCGCGGTGTCGGCGCTTGAGCAAATGCTGGCCGCCATGCGAAACGGCGGGGAGATTGCCCTGCTGGGCCTGTTCGCCCGGAAACCAGAACTGGACATGAGCCAAATTATCCTGAAAGGCCTGACTTTAAGGGGCATCTATGGCCGGCGCATGTATGAAACCTGGTATAAAATGGCCTCCATGGTGCAAAGCGGGCTGGACCTCAGGCCGCTCATCACCCATCGTTTCAAGTATCAGGATTTTGAACAGGCTTTCAGCGTAATGAACACAGGCAACAGCGGCAAGATCATACTGGAATGGAGTGAAAAAGCATGAAGCGGGCACTGGGTTTTTTTGAAACGCAGCTAAAGGACATCAAATCCACCGGCACCTATAAGGGGGAGCGGGTTATCACCAGCCCCCAGCGCGCGCGGATTGACACCACCGAAGCAGATGGCGTCATCAACCTCTGTGCCAACAACTACCTGGGCCTCTCAAATGACCGGCGGCTGATCCAGGCAGCCAAGGCCAGCTATGACGCCTGGGGCCTGGGGCTGTCCAGCGTCCGCTTCATCTGCGGCACCCAGCTGATTCACAAGAAACTGGAGGGCCGGCTGGCCAATTTCCTGAAGATGGACGACGTGATCCTCTATTCCTCCTGCTTTGACGCCAACGGGGGGCTGTTTGAAACCCTCCTGGGGGAGGAGGACGCGGTAATCTCCGACAGCCTCAACCACGCCTCCATCATCGACGGCATCAGGCTTTCAAAAGCCAGGCGGCTGCGCTACGCCAACTCCGACATGGGGGAACTGGAACAGCACTTAAAGAACAGCCAGGACGCCCGTATCCGCTTGATTGCTACCGATGGGGTGTTCTCCATGGACGGATATGTAGCCAAGCTCAGGGAGATTTGCGACCTGGCGGACAAGTACGACGCCCTGGTGATGGTGGACGACAGCCACGCCACCGGCTTTATGGGCGAAACTGGCAGGGGTACTCATGAGCATTGCGGGGTCATGGGGCGGGTGGATATCATCACCAGCACCTTCGGCAAGGCCATGGGCGGAGCTTCAGGCGGCTTCACAGCCGCGCGCCAGCCCATTGTGGACCTTTTGCGCCAGCGCTCCCGTCCCTACCTTTTCTCCAACACCCTGGCGTCCGCCATCTGCGCCGCCACGCTTAAGGTGATTGATATTCTGGAAGCCACGCCGGAGCTCAGGGACAAGGTGCATGAAAACGCCCGCTATTTCCGGGCGGGGATGGAGAAGGTGGGCTTTGAGCTGCTGCCCGGCGAACACCCCATCGTGCCGGTGATGTTTTATGACGCGCACAAGGCGGCGGAGGCCGCCGCCCGGATGCTTGACTACGGGGTGTACGTGATCGCCTTTTCCTACCCCGTGGTGCCCGAAGGCCGGGCCCGAATCCGTACCCAGATCAGCGCCGGACACAGCCACAGCGACCTTGACCAGGCAGTGGAAGCATTCGCCCGGGTGAAGAAAGACATGAAGCTATAACGTGAAAGAAGAGGCACTTTAATGAGTCAGACCGAACGCAAGCCCGTCCTTTATTCGGGTATCCAACCCTCCGGGCATATCCACCTGGGCAACTACATAGGCGCCATGCGCAATTTTAAGCTCCTGGAAGACCAGTACAACTGCCTGTTTTCAATTGTGGACCTGCACGCCTTAACCGTCAGGCAGGAGCCGGCAAGCCTCAGGCGCCAGACGCTGGAGCTTGCCGCCATGTATATCGCCGCCGGGCTTAACCCTGAGGAATCCGTCATCTACTGCCAGAGCCATGTGCCCCAGCACGCTGAGCTGGCCTGGATCCTCAACTGCTTTACCTACATGGGAGAACTTTCCCGTATGACCCAGTTCAAAGACAAAGCCCGCAAGCACCAGGACAACATCAACGCCGGGCTCTTCACCTACCCTGTTCTGATGGCCGCGGACATCCTCTTGTACCAGACGGATGTGGTGCCCGTGGGCGCGGACCAGAAGCAGCACATTGAACTTACCCGGGACATCGCCCAGCGCTTCAACGCCATCCATCCGGGCGTCTTTAAGGTGCCCGAGGGCTATATTCCCCGGCAGACCGCCAAAATCATGAGCCTGAGTGAGCCTGAGAAGAAGATGTCCAAGTCAGACCCGGATGACAGCATGATCTCCCTTACCGATGCACCAGCCGACATCCGGCGCAAAATCAAGCGCGCGGTAACCGATTCTGACGCTGAGATTCGCTTTGACCGCAGGAACAAACCTGGCGTCTCCAACCTCCTTGGCATCCTGTCCGTCTGCTCGGGTGAAAAGCTGGACAAAATCTGCCAGCGCCTGGAGGGCAAGGGCTATGGGGTGCTGAAGGAGGAGACGGCCGAGGCCGTGGTGGCAATGTTGTCCCCCGTTCAGGAGCGTTACCACGCGCTGATGGGAGATAAGGCCTATCTGGCGGAAACGCTGAAGAATAACGCGCTGCGCGCCCAGGCGCTGGCCCAGAGGACACTTCAAAAGGTCCAAAGAAAATTGGGGCTCTACCAGCCCTGAGAACCAGGAGGGACTCATGTGATTACTCTGCCTTTTCCGGCGGAAAGCCCTTACCCGCGTGGTTTGAGGCTATGGGAACCCGTTGGCGTGCTTAAGGGCAGCGTGGTAATCTCCCATGGGATGGCTGAGCACATTGGCAGATATTCCCGGTTGGCGGACAGGCTCAGCCATGCTGGTTATGCGGTTTTTGGGTATAACCACCTGGGGCACGGTGACGAGGCGCCGGTCAAGGGCTATTTTGCCGATGAGGATGGTTGGGGGAAAACAATCGGGGACCTTGACGCGGTCATTCACTTTACCAGATCGCGTGTCCTGAATGCGCCGGTGATCCTTCTGGGCCACAGCATGGGCAGCTTCATAGCCCGGGAATATGTGCTGAGGAATCCAAAGGGGGCAGACGCCATGGTGCTCTCCGGCACCGGCTGGCATCCCAAGCCCCTGTGCGGATTTGGCAGGCTGGCGGCGTCCACCATCTGCGCCGCAGGAGATCCCAAGGCCTCTTCTGAAGCCTTGGACCGATTGGCCTTCTCTGCCAATAACAAACCCTTTCGCCCCGCCCGCACGGCGTTTGACTGGCTCAGCCGGGATGAGGCGGAGGTGGACAAGTACGCGGACGACCCCTTATGCGGATTTATATTCACTGCCGGGGGATTCAGGGACTTATTCAGCGGGCTTTACGCGTTGACGCAGCGCGATAGGTTCAAAGCGTTGCCTGAGAAACTTCCGGTGTACCTGATTTCTGGCGCGGCAGATCCAGTCGGCGGCCAGGGGAGAGGCGTCCATGCCATAGCCGGCCAATACCGGAAGGCAGGGCTTCAGGATGTAAAGGTGAGGCTGTATGAGGGCGCACGCCATGAGCTGTTTAATGAAACCAACAGGGAGGATGTGTGCCGGGATTTGATAGCCTGGCTGAACGCGTCCCTCCCCCCAGTGAAAGGAGAACCCGCATGAGCAAGCTGTATCCTGGGGATATCACCCAGGTCCATGGCATCCGCGTGGGCCAAATGCAAAATGAGAAGGCCAGAACCGGCGTCACGGTGGTATTGGGACCCCGGGAGGGGGCCATGGCCGGGGTGTCAGTTCGGGGCGGGGCTCCGGGCACCCGGGAGACGGATGTCCTGAAGCCCGGCAACCTGGTGGAGGTTGCCCACGCCATTGTGTTGACCGGCGGCAGCGCCTTTGGCCTGGCTGCGGCGGACGGTGTGATGCGTTTTCTAAGCCAGGGGGGCATTGGCATTGACATGGGATTTGGCCGGGTGCCCATCGTCCCGGCGGCTGTGCTGTTTGATTTGGGCGTGGGGGAGGCCGGCACCGCGCCTGACGCCGCCATGGGCCGGGCCGCGGCTACAGCCGCGGGCAAGGGGCTTCAGCAGGGCGCGTATGGCGCGGGCTGCGGCTGTACGGTGGGCAAACTGGTGCAAAACGCCCTGCCCCAGCAGGGGGGCATCGGTTCAGCGTCCATCACGCTTCCTGAAGGGGTTACAGTCGGGGCCATCATCGCGGTGAACGCCGTGGGTGATGTGTATGATCCGGCCAGCGGCAAGTGCCTGGCCTGTGCCAGGACACCTGACGGTACCGCCGTGCAGGCGGACGGGCTGCTCCACGGCACCGCTCCTGCCCCTTACCAGGTGCGCATTCCGCCGCCCGGCACCAACACCACCATCGGGGTCATCGCGGTGGACTGCATGCTGTCCAAGGACCAGGTGACGCGCCTGGCGGATGTCAGCCATGGCGGCCTGTCCCGCGCCATCCGGCCTTCCCACACCCAGATGGACGGGGACACACTTTTCGCTCTGGCCACTGAAAGAGTGCTGCCAGAGGTCAACTTTGTGAAGGTCTGCTCCGCCGCCCAGGAGGTTACGGCCCGGGCTGTGGTCAACGCCATCTTGAGTGTCCAGGGATGATTGTGGGCCTGGGCATCGACCTGTGCGCCATCGAACGGATGGAGAAGCTGCTGCAGAGCGATGCCTTCCTCAATCGCTATTTCGCTTTGGAGGAGGCCCGGTATATCCGGGGCCAGGGGGCCATGGCGGCCGCCTCCCTGGCGGGTTGCTTCGCGGCCAAGGAAGCATTTGTCAAGGCCCTGGGCGAGGGCTTCCGGGAGATACCGCTCAGTGATATTGTTATCCTCCATACTTCGAAAGGGGCGCCCCGCTATGCCGTGACGGGTATCGCCAAAGAAGCGCTGGCGGACCGGAATGTCAGGACGAGCCATCTGTCCATTACCCACGAGAGGGATATCGCTGCCGCCGTATGTGTCCTGGAGAGCTGACATGAACCTGATCTTAAGCCCCAAACAGATGCGCGCCTTGGAGGAACGCGCCTTTTCCCTGGGAGTTTCTTCCCTTTTACTAATGGAGGAAGCGGCTCGGGGCGCTTTCCAATGCCTGTCGGGTAAGCTTGGCGGGGTCGGGGGCAAAAGCCTGCTCTTTCTCATCGGCCCGGGTAACAACGGAGGAGACGGACTGGCTATGGCCCGTATAGCGCGCTTGTCAGGGGCCAGGGTACACGCGCTCCTGGCGGAGGAGCCGCGCGGCCCGGATGCCATTACCAATTTGAGCTATGCCCGGGCGCTGGGGGTGGCAGTTTCCTCCTGGCAGCCGGAAGAACCAGCACCTGAACAGCCTGACGCTGTGGTGGACGCTGTCTTTGGTACGGGTTTCCATGGTGGCCTGCCAGAGGCTGTATTACATCTTACAGAGAGAGTCAACGCCTGGAAGGTGCCTGTGTTGGCGATAGATTGCCCCAGCGGCCTTGACAGCGCAACCGGCAAGGTGGAGAACAGCGCCTTTATTGCCACCTGGACGGTGGCCTTGGGCCACCTGAAAACCGGGCTGTGCCTAAGCCCCCGGCAGGAACACATCGGAGAGCTGCTTACCGTTCCCCTGCCTGTTCCAGAGGAAGCGTATCAAATCTTCAAAGAATCAGGGGAGAATCCGCTGTCAGCGCTTGAAGCTTCGGATTTGCCCGCCCGCTTGCCCCGGCGTCCCTGGCATATCCACAAGGGCCAAGCTGGGCGGGTGCTCTTGTATGCCGGCAGCCCCGGCATGGCTGGCGCCGCTGCCATGGCGGCAAAAGCCGCTCTCAGGGCTGGCGCAGGGCTTGTATATATTGCCTGTGAACGGGAAATTATCCCCGTGCTGCAGACACTGGTGCCCAATGCCATCTGCCTGGATCTTGAAACGGCGGTCAAAAACCTGCCAGACTATGACGCCTTTGCAGCTGGCTGCGGCCTGGGACAGAGTGAGCGCGCCTGGCGGAATCTGAGCCTGTTGTATAAAGCCGATGTGCCTTCTGTGCTGGATGCGGACGCGCTGAACTTATTGGCTCGCCAGCCTCTTGCACTTGGCCGGAAAACCGTGCTGACCCCCCATCCGGGTGAAGCGGCCCGAATGCTTGGAAATGTTGTTGAAAGTGTGTCGAGTGATCCCCTTGCCGCTGCCGGCTCCCTGCAGGCGCGCTACGGCGGCACGGTGGTATTGAAGGGAGCCGTCAGCGTCATCCATAACGGCGAGGAAACCGCGCTGAACATTGTGGGCAGCCCGGCCCTTGCCAAGGGCGGCAGCGGGGATGCCCTGACGGGTATACTGGCGGCGATCCTGGCCGCGTCGCCTTCCGCTTCCGTCTTTGAGTCCGCCCGGACCGCCTGCCTCTGGCTGGGGGCGGCAGGGCAGATCGCGGAAAAACGTTTTGGCGAGCGCGGCGCGCTGACCGGCGATGTGATCGACTGCTTGCCGGAAGCTCTTGGGGAGGTTTCCAGCTGATGCGCGCGGACGCTGAGAAGCCCGGGATATTTGACGCCATCGCTCCGGTGTACGGCCTGTTTTACGGGTGCCAGAAGCGGAAATATTCGCGGCTGCTGGATGAGCACGCGCAGGCGCTTGGGCTTAATGAGATTGATTCGGCCATTGACATTGGCTGCGGCACAGGCGCGCTGTGCGCGGCGCTTTATACCAAGGGTATCGCCATTACGGGTGTGGAACCGGCCGAGAGGATGCTGCGGGTTGGGAAAAGCAGACATGAAAACAGCGGCATCCGCTTCCTGAGGGCGGACGCGCTGATGACCCTGCCCTTTCCCGATAAATCCTTCGACGCCGCCTTTGCCTCCCATGTGGCCCACGGCTTAAGTCCGCAAGGCCGGCAGGTTTTGTACGCTGAAATGCGCCGCCTCGCCCGCCGCGCGGTTATTCTCTATGACTACCACGCCACCCGGGCGCCCCACGTGGCCTTGATCGAAAAGCTGGAGGGCGGGGATTATTTTCGATTCATCAGGCAGGCAGAAGCGGAGCTGCGCGCCATATTTCCCCAAGTGCGGGTCATCAGGGCCGGCAAACGCTCCAGCTGGTATATATGCGATCCAGGTTAGCCGGGAGGTTCGGCCAGGCCTCAGGGATGATCGATTGGTTGAGACAGGAGATACCCGGAGGACAGGCTGATCTTATTGGCCGCATGTGGCGCAGCAGCGGAATTAAAAGCCAGGCGTTACTCCTCCCGGGTGACGATATGCCGCACTTCCCGGCTTTCCAGCAGCTCCGGCAGAAAGGCCGGGTAAACCTTGATCCGGTTGAAATCCGCGAGAGGAATCCAGGCAAGACGCTCCGGTTGGCCGTCCATTGAACAGCCGCTGTTCCGGATGCCGCTCAAATCCGCGGGCCGCATCAGGAAATATAGGGCCACTTCATGGCAGATCAGGCCCGCGTTGTCCATCAGCCCGCGGAAAAAATTCTCATGCATCGCCGTGAGGCGGTCTATTTCCATGGGGACGCCGGTCTCTTCCAGCACCTCACGCCGGACGGCTTCCTCGGCGCTCTCCCCATGGCGCACCCCGCCGCCCACTGAGTAATAGTAATCAACCCCAGGATTGGTCACCATCAGGATACGGCCACCATTGGGAATGACGGCGCAGGCCCGGTAGCGGAACCAGCGCCCGCCCCAGGTATAGCAGCAGTCCACACTATCCATTCGTATGCTCCTTCCCGGATGAAAAAGGGGAACCCCCTCAGTCTGAGGCGCTTTCCCCGTCCAATGGCAAAGTTCTTTGAAGGGTTGGAAGCTTCCTGCCAGGAATGCTTCCAATCTTTCCTTATCTCCGCGTATCCCCGCCTCAATCCGCCATACGGTAGTAATTGGGCGCTTCCTTGGTGATGAAGATATCGTGGGGATGGCTTTCCGTAAGCCCTGCGCCCGTAATGCGCACGAATTCACCATGCTGGCGCAGGTCCTCAATGGTCCTGGTGCCGCAGTAGCCCATGGCGCTCCTAAGGCCGCCCATCAGCTGAAATACCGTGTCTGCCAGCAGGCCCTTATAGGGTACACGCCCCTCCACGCCTTCGGGCACCAGCTTTTTCTGGTCCTCCTGGAAATAGCGGTCAGCGGAGCCGTGGGCCTGGGCCATGGCGCCCATGGAGCCCATGCCACGGTAAACCTTAAACGAGCGGCCCTGGTAAATCTCGTTTTCCCCGGGGCTTTCTTCCGTCCCGGCCAACAGAGACCCCAGCATCACCGCGGCGGCGCCCGCCGCGATGGCTTTGGCGATATCGCCGGAATACTTGATGCCTCCGTCAGCGATGACCTTCACATCGTGCTTGTCCGCGGCCTCCGCGCAGTCGGCAATGGCAGTGATCTGGGGCACGCCCGTACCCGCCACCACCCGGGTGGTGCAGATGGAGCCGGGGCCGATGCCTACCTTCACCACGTCAGCGCCGGCTGAGATAAGGTCCCGGGTGGCCTGGGCCGTTGCCACATTGCCGGCAAAAATCGCTACCTCGGGGAACGCATTGCGCAGCTGTTCCACTGCGGTGAGCACTCCCCGGCTGTGGCCATGGGCGGTGTCCACGCTCAGCACATCCACCTTCTGCGCCACCAGCAGCTCCGCGCGTTTCAGCATCCCTTCGCCCACGCCCAGGGCGGCGGCGCACAGCAGGCGGCCGTTTATGTCCTTGGCGGATTGGGGGTATTTGATATTTTTCTCAATGTCCTTAATGGTGATCAGGCCGCGCAGAATAAAATCGTCATCCACAATGGGCAGTTTCTCAATTTTATGGGCGCCCAGCAGCTTCTTGGCTTCCTCCAGTGTGGTGCCCACGGCGGCCGTCACCAGATTCCGGCTGGTCATCACCTCGCCGATGGGGCGGGTGTCATCTTCTTCAAAGCGGAGATCCCGGTTGGTCAGGATACCCACCAGGCGCATGGTGCTGTCAGTAATGGGCACGCCGGAAATGCGGTAGCGGGCCATCAGCGCCTTGGCGTCAGACACCAGGTGTGTGGGGGAGAGGTAGAACGGATCTGTGATGACCCCATGCTCCGAGCGCTTCACCTTGTCCACGTGGCTGGCCTGCTCTTCCGGGAGCATGCTTTTGTGGATGACGCCCAGCCCGCCCTCACGGGCCAAAGCGATACCCATGCCGGACTCGGTCACTGTGTCCATGGCGGCGGACAAGAGGGGAATATTCAGCCGGATTCCCCGGCAGAGCTGCACGCCTAAGTCAACCTCCCGGGGCAGCACATCGCTTTGGTGCGGCACCAAAAGCACATCATCAAAAGTCAGCCCTTCCCTGAGCGGTTGCTTCAGCATCTCAAACCTCCTGAGTTTTTGCGATTGTAAGGCGTGGGGGAATGGATGTCAAGGAAAGGCGCAAACACAGTTGACGTTATTCAGCCTGGTCATCTTTCGGCCGGAATTGGGGGAAGAAGTTGAGCCTGGCATAGTAAAACAGCGCCACCAGGGACAAGGCCACGCCCGTCCACAGCAGCCAGACATGCACCGGATAGCCCCAGGCGGTAAAGCGTTCATGGAAGAAGCAGAGGATCAATGCCATCACCGTGACAAACTGGGCGACCTTGCCCACAGGCCTGGAATAGACCACAATGTCTTTTTTTGTATAAAGGATCAGGCCACCAAGGAGCATCAGAGAATCCTTAATAAGAAGGATGACGATGGCGGCCAGGGGCGCTATGCCCTTAAGCCCCAGGGACACCATTACAGCCATCACCATCAGTTTGTCCGACAGAGGGTCCATGAGCTTGCCAAAGTCGGTGATCAGTTGATATTTTCGCGCGATGTAGCCGTCCACCACATCCGTCAGGCTCGCCAAAGCGAAGATGCCCAGGGCCGGCATCATCCGGTCTTCATGAATCAGCCGGCATACTGCGGGTATGAGGAAAAGCCGCAACACCGTCAGGGCGTTGGGCACGTTCAGGTTGCTGGGCTTGTCGCGGCGCATAATATGCTCCTTATGAAATGGTGGTATTGCCGTGGGGATTATAGCATAGGCGGAATAAATTTCCAAACAAAACACCGGGCCGGCGGCTGGTGCCGGCCCGAAGGGAAGGGGAAAGGCAATATCAGGCCGGGGAGGTGACCCGTACCTCAAAACCTGTACCCAAAGCCGGGACAATCTCCAGATAATCCCCGGGTGCGGCCCGGCCTTCAATCAGCGCGCGGGCCACCTGGGTCTCTATCTGGCTCTGGATAAGGCGCTTCATGGGCCGCGCGCCGTATACAGGGTCATAGCCCTGTTCAAGGAGCCTGTACGCCGCTTCTTCACTCAGGGTAATACTGAGCTGGCGGTCCTCAAGGCGGCCTTGCAGCCTTCTGAACTGCAGCGTGATGATCTCACGGATCTGCTCTCGGGTCAGCGGGGTGAAGTACACGGTTTCATCGATGCGGTTCAGGAACTCCGGCCGGAAATGAGCTTTGAGCATGGCGGACACGGCGTCCCTGGCGCCCTGGGCCAGCGCGCCGTCCGGGGTGATGCCATCAAGTATTTGCGCGGAGCCCAAATTTGAGGTCATAATCAGGATGGTGTTCTTGAAGTCTATCGTGCGTCCCTGGGAGTCTGTCACGCGGCCGTCATCCAGTAACTGCAGAAGCACGTTGAAAACGTCCGGATGTGCCTTCTCCATCTCATCAAAGAGGATGACCGAATAGGGCTTGCGCCGCACGGCCTCGGTGAGCTGCCCGCCCTCCTCATAGCCCACATAACCAGGCGGGGCGCCGATAAGGCGGGAGACGGAAAACTTCTCCATGTATTCGCTCATGTCAATGCGGATGAGCATCTTTTCATCGTCAAAGAGGTTTTCCGCCAGCGCTTTGGCCAGCTCCGTCTTGCCCACGCCCGTGGGGCCCAGGAAGAGGAAGGAACCGATGGGCCGCGCCTCATCGGAGATTCCGGCCCGGGAGCGGAGGATGGCGTCAGACACCAGCTGCACCGCCTCATCCTGTCCCACTACCCGCTCGTGAAGGGCTTCCGGCAGCCGCAGGAGTTTCTCCCGGTCGGATTCCATCAGTTTGTTCAACGGAATGCCGGTCCAGCGCCCCACGATGCGGGCGATTTCTTCCTCAGTCACCTTGTCGCGAAGGTAGGTGGCCTTTTCCAGCTGGCTTTCCTGGGCTTCGCTTTCACTGAGCTGCTGCTGAAGCCGCGGCAGCTCGCCGTATTTGAGCTGGGCGGCCTTGTTGAGGTCATAGCTGCGCTCGGCCAGCGCGATATCGGCGTTCACGCGCTCTATTTCTTCGCGCAGTTTCTGCACTTTGCCGATGTCCTGTTTTTCGTTTTCCCACTTGGCTTTCATCTGGGCGTAGTCGTCCCGCGCCTGGGCCAGCTCTTCCTGGAGATCCTTCAGCCTCCCCTGGCTCATGCGGTCGGTCTCTTTTTTGAGTGCCTCCTCCTCAATCTCCAGCTGCATGATTTTACGGCTCACCGTGTCAAGCTCCTGAGGCATGGAGTCCATTTCCGTGCGGATCATGGCGCAAGCTTCGTCCACCAGGTCAATCGCCTTGTCCGGCAGAAAGCGGTCGGTGATGTAGCGGTGGGAGAGGGTTGCGGCAGCGATTAGCGCCGCGTCCTGGATGTTCACGCCGTGGAACACCTCGTAGCGCTCCTTTAGGCCCCTTAAGATGGAGATGGTATCTTCCACCGTGGGCTCTTCCACCAGCACCGGCTGAAACCGGCGCTCCAGGGCGGCATCCTTCTCAATATACTTGCGGTATTCGCTAAGCGTCGTAGCGCCGATGCAGTGCAGTTCTCCCCGGGCCAGCATGGGTTTTAGTAGGTTGCCGGCGTCCATGCTGCCCTCCGCCTTGCCGGCACCAACAATGTTGTGCAGTTCGTCGATGAACAGAAGGATCTGCCCGTCTGACTGCTTGACCTCGGCCAGCACGGCCTTCAGCCGCTCTTCAAAGTCACCCCGGAACTTGGCGCCCGCCACCAGGGACCCCATGTCCAGGCTGAAGATGGTGCGATCCTTTAGGTTGTCCGGCACATCCCCCCTGATAATGCGTTGGGCCAGGCCTTCGGCGATGGCGGTCTTGCCCACGCCCGGCTCGCCGATCAGGACCGGGTTGTTTTTTGTTTTCCGGCTGAGAATGCGGATCACATCCCGGATCTCCTCGTCCCGCCCGATGACGGGGTCCAGCTTTTGCTTGCGGGCCAGGTCGGTCAGGTCGGTGCCGTACTTGGCCAGCGCCTCATAGCTGTCCTCCGGGTTATCGCTGGTGGCGCGCGCCGCTCCCCGCACCTGGGAGAGCGCCTGAAGGAAGTCGGATTCCCGGATGATAAAGCGCTCAAACAGCGCCTTCATTCTCCGGTCAGCCGTCCTTAGGATCGCCAGGAACAGGTGCTCCACGCTGATGTAATCGTCCTTCATGCTCTGGGCGGAGCTGGCCGCCTCCCTGAGGGTCCGGTCCATCTCCTGGGAGACGTAGGTCTTGCCCTCTTCCCTGACAGCGCCGCGCACCTTGGGCAGGCGTTCCACTTCATTCATGGCGGCCTGGCGAACACTGTCCGCCGCGACGCCCATGCGGGTCATCAACTGCGGGATCAGCCCATCCGGCGCTTCCATAAGCGCTGTGAGCAGATGCGCCTGCTCCAGGGTTTGATTGGCGTGCTCACCCGCCAGCGTCTGCGCGCGCTGGATGGCCTCCATACTTCTTTGTGTATACTGATTTTGGCTCATATACAGCCCCCTTATCCATTAAAATGGCCAAAGATTGACTTTCCCTGACCTTGAATCCATTATACCCGAATAAGGCAGGGTGTCAACATTAATGGGAGGGTTATAAGTTTTCTTAAATAGCATCCCTGCCGCCGGAATCGCGCCGCCCAGACGCCGTAAAGAGGGCGGCCAGGAGGGCGGCGACAAAGCCTCCGGCAAAACCGTTATTGTAGAGGTTTGTGTAGCCGTGCAGATAGTTGACGTTAAAGGTCACTGCCACATGCAGGAAGCCGGCCAGGATGCCGGCGGGCCAGCCAAAGGAGCCCGCGATGGGGGCCAGGTTGGTGGAGAATAGGCCGGCGATGACCACACCATCAGAGGAAGCCGGCCAGATGCCAAGGAAGGCCAGGATCAGAGCGCCTGCAAGCAAGGGTAAGGTGTTTTTGGGATGCTTGCCAAAGCCCGCAAACCCCATCGCCGCCAGGATGGTCCCCAGCGTGGGCCCGGTCAGGTGACCTCCGGAAAGGAATACGAAGCCGACAAACATAAGCCCCAGCAGCGCCATGTTGAACAGCACCGGCCCCATGCCAAAGAGCATGATGAAGTCAGCCTGATAGTGCCCTGATAGGTGCGTCAGTTCCCGCAATGATTTCCAGGGATGCGGGGACAGAAGCCAGCCAAGAACGGCGGTTATGAC
>JAQVQY010000119.1 GCA_028701335.1 Eubacteriales bacterium | reverse complement strand
TCAACTCCTGTCCAGGTGCAAGGGTTTTGAAGGTTTCACGTGGTTTTCTTTGCATCCATTATACCAGAAACAGGCAGAAAGTTGTTGGCTTTATTGGGTTTTTCTGCTCTTCAGTAGACACTATTTAGCGAATACCCTTAGTTCTTTCAATATTGTTCCGAACTACTTCAAGTACAGTTTCCGGGGTTCCGCTTACCATAGGATCACTGGGATTAACATTGCCCATTAGAACCATTTTGGTGTCAATCATTTTTCTCGCAAGTTGTACATCAAGCTGCCAATCCACTTCTAAAATTTGACAGCCAATGCTGCCCATAAGCTCAATGATACTATTAGTATTCCCACAAATATATACAGAATATGGTTTATTTGTCTGGGCTAACTGTTTGGCAGTTTTTTTTGGTATGGAAGGGCAAACTTCTCGTACAGGCTTGGAGAGATCAAGTTGGGGCTTGCGTAAGCGTCACCCATGCTGGTTGCATGTGCTCCTATTGCCAACTGTGCCTTAGCAAAGGCGGTGTGAGCTTGTGTTGCCCACTCCAAAGCATGATGGACTATATTTTCATCTTCTGTCAAAAGATCAATCATGAGGTTCTCTGTTCCACGAAGAAGGCAAAGCAAGCTAAAGGGTCCCTGATCTGCACGCCCCATAATGAACACATGATCCCCTATTTGATCCAACAAAAGCTTTGTTGTCTCAAACCATGCGGTACTTCCTGTGCCGGGGGAAAGAAAAAGTAAGCGCCGAAACTGCGCTGGCCTACACGAGTTATAACATCAGGCGGGCAATCAACCTGACAACGCCAGCCAAAGGAATGGTCCCGGGCATTCTTATGCTTTTTCGGCAGAGAGTAGGCACAAAAATGGCCACAAATTGATAGAAATACGAGGAATCTCCTGTCCTCGCCGCATCACAGTGCCGAATGATTGCTGAAACCCAATCGCCGGTCCTTCTGGGACCCTTTTTCATTTCAAAATAAGAAAAATGTCTGAAAACATAAACGTTTTCAGACAAAGTGTGGTGGAGGTGAGGGGAATCGAACCCCTGTCCGAAGATTCAGGATCATGGATTTCTCCGAGCGCAGACGGTGATTTTAAATTCCCTTTTCCGGACGCCCTCCGTCAGGCTGCCGGGGTTGGTAGCTTCATTTTACCGGGTTCACCGCAAAGCTTAGGTGGCCCTGTTCCTCACATCATTTGCGCCGGGGGCGCAAGCCGTGAGCGCTTGCGGCCGACGTTCGCGGGCTTAGGCCGCGAAAGCTAATTGCTGATTGTTGTCAGTTAATTATTTTCCCCGTTGTTGCGCGGTGCAGGGGCCGCGGCTCGCTTGCCATGCACCCGACGATCCCCGTCGAAACCGGTGCACCCCCACGGAAGAAGGCCGACAATCAGGGCGGCTTTCCACCAAAACCATTATACCACAGGATGAAGCCGGGAACAATTACGGTACAGTTGCGAACATTAGTGTTCTCTATCCCTGATTGCCTGGATTCAATTAGATTGCGTCCCTACGAAGCGTTCGTTTACTCGATGCGCTGTATATCTTGATTTGCCTGTTGCTGCAGCCTGATATCTTCTCCGGCAGCCATGTCCTGTCTTTCTTTGTCGGAAATTAACAGATTTTTCGAATAATAATGTCGGAAAAATTATGTAATTGAGCGACAGCATTTTGCCATAAAGACTATGTAATAGAAGGCTGAGATATTTGATGTGGAGCGGCAGATTGTCTTCGGGCAAATACCCTCAAACCATCAAAACCAGGCGGGAAGCGCTCCCTCACAACCGGGTGGACAGGAGGAATAGCATGAGACAGGAAGAAAACAAGCGGCCAAGCCCCGGGCTGGCTTCAGAGCCACGCAAGAACAGCATCAAGGTTCCCGAGGTCATTTGCCAGTGCAGCAGCATCAACATCATGGGGACGCGCATCAAGTCAGTCATTTTTGCCACCGATGGCACCATCATCGCCAACAACAACGCCCAGGCCGTCCTGTGCGTATAACTCTTTACGCCCCAGTTGAACATCACCACGGCCGTTATCAACATCGCCTGCCCTGGCGGAATTGGTGAGGAAGTTGTCCTCCAGGTAGTGCAGGGGTACCTCCACCCAGTTGGAGCGGTAGGTGCCAAAGGGCTTGCCGTTTAAAAAGACGGCGGCCTCGCCGCCGGCGGGCAGGTCCATCACGATGCGCTGCCCGGCCAGCGCTTTGGCGATGACCACAGTGTCCCTCAGCCAGCAGTACTCATAGGTCTTCCCCCAGCGCGTGCCCCGGGGCATAGGCGCGTAGGCCCCCTTTTGGGCGTCCCTCTGGCTTAGGTGCTCCATGGTGCGCATGCCTTCAAAGGAAAAATCCTGATAGGGCTGGTAAACATCCTGTTTTAAGGTGCTGATCCAGTGGCCCAGCCAGCCGCGCCATTCCAAGTGCATGTGCTTCATGGTCCTCCTCCGCATTTATTCTTCCAGTTATGATGTTTTAACACTTTATGTAAAGCCGTCCATCGGCACAAACGGTTCTATTCAGGCTTTGCCATATCTTAACACGGGCCGGCGAGTCGCTCAACAAGCTCTCAAGCGAGGATAACAACTCCCAACTCCCTGATGATGTCCGGAAGCCAACAAACTTTTCCAAATCCCGCCGCGAAGTGTTATGATATCACAAGGGAAAATGCTGATTAATGGAAAGAGCGTAACGATATCCGGCCAAGGCCAAGGCGGAACAGGCCAGGGTCACCCAAACGCTCATAGGAAAAATCGTATTGGAGAGGCCAACAATGCGCACGACGCGGACGATCCGGGCAGGCAAAATCAACTGGGATATGCTGCTGTTTTTTATCCTGATTTCGGCGGCTGCCCTGGGCAATGGGATGAGCGACTCGGTATATTCCAACTATTTCAAGGAAGCCTACAACGTCACCGCCACCCAGCGGGCGTTCATTGAACTGCCCCGGGAGCTGCCGGGCCTGCTGTGCGCGCTGATTATCGCGTCCCTGTCCATGCTGGGGGACATCAAAATAAGCGTGATCGCCCAGGCGCTGTCCTGCCTGGGCCTTGTAGCGCTGGGACTGTTCACCCCCTCCTACGGGGTGATGCTGATTTTCCTGTTCATCAACTCCATGGGTATGCATCTGTTCCTGCCGCTCTCGGAAAGCATCGGCATGGCGCTGGCTGAGCCCGGCCGCGTTGGCCGACGCTTCGGCCAGTACGCGAGCCTGAAAATGGTGTTCGGCTTTTTCGCCGGCCTGATCGTCTTTTTTGGCTTCCGGCTGGGCTGGTTCTCCTTTATGGCGCCGGTCAACCTGCTCTTCCTTTTGGGCGCAGGCGCGTTTGGGATCGCCATCATCGCGGCGGCCCTTCTGCTGAAACGTGAAACCGCCTTAAAGCCAGTAAGGAGAAAGACCCGGCTGGCGTTTCGCAGGCAATACCGTTTCTATTACCTGCTGGCCATGCTGCATGGGGTGCAAAAGCAGATTGCCTATGTTTTTGGCGGCTGGGTCATCGTCGATATCCTGCTGAAAAGGGCGGACATTATGTCGCTGCTGCTGATCACGGTCAGCTTCATCAGTATTTTCTTCATGCGGGCGGTGGGGCGGTGGCTTGACCGCTTCGGCATCAAACGCATGATGTATGTAAACGCGCTGGCCTACATCGGCATTTATACGTTTTATGGTTTCATCGTCTGGGGCATCACCTCAAAGGTATTGCCAGGGGCAGGCTGGCCCGTGCTCGCGGTATACGCGCTTTTTGTGCTGGACAGGCTGAGTGACCAGATTGGTGTGGTAAAATCTCTGTACCTTAAGCAAATCGCGGTGAACAAAGAGGAAATCACCAACGCGCTCTCCACGGGGATCAGCCTGGACCATGTCGTGTCTATCCTGGCCGCCCAGCTGTCCGGCTTCATCTGGACGGTCTGGGGCCCGCAGTGGGTGTTCTTCCTGGCGGGCTTCTTTTCCCTGGGCAATCTGTTTATCGCCTGGCGCATTACCTCGGAAGCAAGCGATAGTGTCCCGGAGAGCCTGGAAGCCCCGGCGGGCGCTGAGGCGTAGTATTAATGCCCCTATGTCGGAGGTTCGCACCACAATGCCAAGCGACCACAGACGCCTTGAATAATTTATTTTTCCCTCAGTATCATCTACATCAGTGGAAACTGGTTGGCTAAACCGAATATATATTGGCCAAGGCCATGCAAGCGGCCTTGGCTTATGTTTCCGACTTCAGCTGGTGCTTTCGCAGCAAACGCAGCGTGTCCGCGATACTCTCATGCCGGACATCCCTCACCTCAAACCTCATCGCCCTGAAGGTGAGCTGCATGATTGGGCCAATGCTAAGCACGGCAACGATTGTCCCTAGGCCAACCTTAGCCCCCAGGGACCAGCCAATGAACAGCGCAGTGCCTTCCAGGAGAGCGCGGATAGCACCCACGGGAACCCTGGGCAGCCTTTTGCCCAGCGCCACCATCAGCGAATCCCTGGGCCCGCTGCCAAGGCCCGCGCTGATATACAGGTAGGTCGCCAGGCAGATGAGGAACTGCCCTGTGAGCAGCAGCAAGGTACCCGCCAGGATGCTTCCGGCTTTGGGGATGAGGTTGAGAAACTGGTATAAGTCCACCCCTTTGCCCACGAGGGTGATGTTAAGCACGGTCCCCAAGCCGATCTTCTCCTTAAGCAGCAGGTCAATCAAAAGGATGGCAAGGCCCGCAAGCAGCACCACATTGCCAAAGGACAGGCCCACCGCGATGGAAACGCCCGAATGAAAGGCTTCCCAGGGCGCAAGGCCGATATCGGCCTGGATGTTCAAGTATATGCCAAGGCTGTATAACAGCAGCGCCGGGAATATCCGCAGCAGTTTCCTCGCCAGTGTCATACCATCACCTCTTCCCGCTTATGTGCGCCATCATATCCCTATTTCCAGTCACATTCAATTAAAAACAAATGAAGTGCGCTTTGGCGCTGGAAGAAACCGGGCGCCAGGAAGTTCCGTTTTTGCCCGTTTCTTGCTACAATGCACTCAAAGAACACAATCTCCCGTTCGGTCGGGGG
>JAQVQY010000118.1 GCA_028701335.1 Eubacteriales bacterium | reverse complement strand
TTCGGCATGAGGTTTACGCCGGGCCCTGCGTTATTATCTGCCACTGTTGAAATGAGTATAGTGAATGGCGTTTTGCCATCATCACACCGGAGGGTATGCCCGCCCTGTTGCCTGCGGTTTTTGCGGGCATTATCCCATTGCGCGCCGCGGGCGACCGCAGCAGGGCAGCGCTGATTCTTTATTGTGCGGCTCAAATTCCACCTGAAAGCCTTGGGAGGAAGAAGCGCTCTGCGGAGTTTTACCAAGTCTTTTGCATAGAGGATGTGCTGCCATCAAATGAACGGCATCGTATTATTATCAAGGCAAAAAGGAGATCGAACAATGAGGCCGGGTGTGGCGGCGCTGCTTATTATGCTGATAATTGCCTGTGTTTTCACGGCATCCGCCGATTCTTTAACGCTCACCTTTGTGGGGGACATCAGTATCGGCGATGCGATTTCATCGCGCGGGCATCCAAACAGCTTCCATTCCACAGTCAGCGAAAAGGGCTTGCACTGGCCGTTTTCCCTGGTGCAGGATATTCTGCATCAGGATGACCTGACGGTTGCCAATCTGGAAGGCAGCATTACCGGGCGGAAAAAGCACAAGGACATAAGGCATCCTTTGGTAATCGCTCCGGAGTTTACAGGGATCCTGCAAGCGGGCGGCATTGACGTAGTGAACACCGCCAACAACCACGCTTTGGATTTCTTCGCCCAGGGATACCGGGACACTTTGGCGTACCTGGACGCGGCCGGCATCGGCCACTTTGGCACGCTCAGCCCGCCGTCCAAAACGGGTGTGGACCGCCAGTTTATTGTTGAGGCAAAAGGCGTCAAAATCGGCTTTATGGGCTACACCTATCCCCAGGACAGTGACCTGAGGCGGATTGAAGAGTCCGCGGCGCGATTGCGCCGGGATGGGTGTGCCATCATCGTGCTTAGCCTGCATTGGGGGCGGGAAACGCATATGGCGCCCAGCGGCGCACAGTACAGCTTCGCCAAAAGAGTGCTGGAATATGACATTGACCTGATTTACGGGCATCATCCCCATGTCGTTCAGCCCATTGCACTGTATGAAGGCAAGCCCGTGTTGTTCAGCGCCGGCAATTTTACCTTCGGAACAATGAGCAAGGTGGATAGGTCCACCGGCATGTTTCAGATATCCTATGACCTGAGCGGCAACAAGCCAAGGTTATCCGCTGTCCGGGCCATCCCCTGCGTGACAAGCGGCGCCGGTGATTTCAGGCCGGTTCCCGTCACCGATGAAGCGCAGCGCAGGGAAATTTTCAAAAAAATGGCCTTCAGGAAGCCCACCCAGGGGTTTGATACATTGGGTGAATGTTTTCTTGATGGCGGTGAGGCGCTTTTCCCGGCAGAATAAAGCGCGCAGCCCATGCGGGCTGGCACTTATGCCTGGATAGCGCCCGTAAAGGTTTCAGGCATCAACGCCCAAAAAAGTATAGCCATCCAGGAAGCGGTTTTCTTTCGCGTCTTACCGGAAGAACCATTTGGAGCCAATCAACCTCCGGCGCCCGGGCAGCGGGGGAAGCGTTTATTCGTATAGACTTAATCGGTGAGGGTGCTTCAGCCAGGCTCATCAGGTACCCGGTCCGCACCCAGCCGTGGACAAGCTCCGGATTGACCGCGGCGAAAGGCCATTTCAGCCCAGTTGCCATTTGCCCATGGCGCAGCCAGGAGCATAGCCCAGGGGGTGAGCCTGGAGAGGCTTGCCATGCATCTTGTTCAAATGAGGACTCCATTAATTGATGCTGACGGTCGCCTATCCCGGCAGCACTGCCCTGATCATCAACAAGCAGGGGCTCACCTGGTGCCGGGTCACCGTTCCCCATGACGGCGCCGCCGGCTACAAGACGACCCGCTGCCTCACCCTCTACGGCTTGCCTGCTGTACCCACCCTCCGGGCGCGCCACTCCTCAGGCAGCTGCGATAACATGCGCTCCAAACCCAGCCAGGCCACCGGCACCGTCAGCCCGCGCATCCCCAGCGGGGAAACCGTCACCGTCCTCACCCCCGGCGGGGAGTGGGCCCGGGTGAAGTACGACGGGAAAATCGGGTATATGATGTCGTATTTCCTGAGGTAGAAGTAGACGTTCCCAGGCGCGCCATGCGCCGGGAATGGGGGCGAAGCCTCTGCGAATGCGCCAGGACACACCGGATAATCTGAGAACCGAGCGCTCCTGCGGGCCGTCACTGAGGCGGCCTTTCTTATGCCATTCCATCAGGGTCAGCTTCCTGCTTGTTTTGCCGGGAAGCCATTGGATTGGTCACTGTCCCTCCGTATCACGGCATAGATGCCCAAACCTTGAGGGGACAGCGCATTTTCCGACCCTGATGGACAGGGGGTGTGAGCAGTTTTATCTGCAATGGCCAGGGCCTCTTCAAGATGATATGCTCTGGGTCATGTTAAGTCACACGCAATAAATACCCTATTGTGCCGGGACAAAAGAAAAGCCCTCGCTGTCTGAGCAACGAGGGCTTCGGGTATAACTAACTCTTATTCCACAACGGGGGCTTTAGGTGTCATGTTGACCAAGTACTTGGTCTGCACCCAGCCAGTGACCTCTTCCAAATCAGCAGTAATGAAGGTCACTTCTGCCCAGCCATTCTTATAGACCCTCAGGCCTTCAAATACATAGCCAAGAGGAAGATGCGCGATGAGGGGCTTCGTTCCTTTTTTGTTCAGCGCCGGGCCCCAGAGGTTGATGACGCTGTTGGGTGCGGTGCCCTGAAGCTTCGCAATTTCCCATTCGACACCCGGATCAATGGGGGCAGGAGCAGCCTTTTCTCTTTTGGCCACATAGGCGTTGTCGACCCAGCCGGACCCGATGTAGACCATCCAGCGCCTGTCAGCGGTGGACCACGTCTTGCTACTTGGTTCTGGAATCACTGTGCCGTTTTTAAGGCTCAGGGTGGAGCTGCCGGCCTTCTTGACGGGCTGGGGCCATACGTTCAGGCGGCCGCCGCTGGTTTTCACGTAATACTCATACTCAACCACTTCTTCAGCCAGGGCGTTGACGGTCACGAAGACCATCGGGAGGGCCAGGACCAGGACGAGCAACAGGGACATGAGTTTCCGGGATTTATTCATACCATACTCTCCTCTCACTCGTTGCTCGGTGTGTTTTTTTATTCAAACCGCACTCCTCGCAACGGCACCCTGAATAACAGGGATTTGTAATTACCGGAATTATAGCATCGCCTTTTCGGATTGTCAACATATTTGAATCCGTTTTCCATGGATTTTGCGGTATTCTGCCTGAACTTCATCAAATAGAGAGACAAAAGGTGGAAAACTGTATGAAAAATTCCAAAAAATGCATTCCATGACAGACAAATATGCCCCGTTGGGATCCTCCGGATGCCAGTATGCATAAACAGTACGTCGATCCGAGGCTGCTACCCTTTCCGTTGACACGCCTGGCGCCCACCGCTACAATCGGCCTAATACTGACGATGCATGGGAAATTACTTCGGAGGTTATCGGATGCGAATGAAACGGTTTTTGGCTCTGGCTGCCTTATTGGCGCTCCTGGCGGGCGGCGCGCTGGCGGCGGATGGCGCCTGGTTCCGAACCTATGATGAGGAGGCGGGCTACAGCTACGCGGCCTTTGGCCGCTATCCTTTTGAGGCAGACGGGACTGAGAAACCCATCCTCTGGCGAGCGCTGAAGGAGGAGGGCGGCGGGGTTTACCTGATGTCGGGGTATATCATTGAGGTCAGCCGGCTGCATTCCGTGGCATTCGGCTACCCCGGCTGGGACGAGGCGGACCTGAACACGTGGCTTAACGGGGCGTTCATCGCCCAGGCGTTCTCCCCGGACGAGGCCGCGGCGCTCCTGGAGATGCCGGGGCTTGGCCGGGTGAGCCTGCCCGGCAGTGATGACATCAAGGACAAGGCCCTGGGCTTTGGCACGGACGAAAGCCGCAGGGCTCTGGGTACGCCCTGGGCGGACAGCCGGGGCCTGTTTTTCTACCGTCATGAGGGGCACAGCCCCTACTGGACCCGCACGCCTTCCAGCCGGGACTTTGCCCACCTCACCACCAAGCTGCAGGGCAACATCGGCTACCTGGGTGTCACCGCTGAGGACCTGGGCGTGCGCCCGGTGATGACCCTGGCGATGGACAAGGTCCGGGTGGCCGGCGGCAGCGGCAGCCTGGCGGATCCCTACACGCTGGTTCCCATTTCCGGGGCCGAGGCCCCGTCGGCCTCCATTCCCCGGGCGACGCCACCGCCGGCGCTGGCAGAGCCCGTAGCATCAGGGCCCGCCGGGGCAGTGACCCCGGAAGCTGTGCCGGCAGAACCGGAAGAGGCCGCGCCCACAGCGGCGGCGGAGGGGAAACCCGCGGCAGCCGCGCCCGCCTCAGGCTGGGCTGATACGGGCGCTTTGCGCCGGGAAGGTTTTCCAGCCCTCACGCCTGAAGGCTTCCTGCCGGAGGGGGAGGAGGCCTTTGTCCATATCGATGAAACGGCTGGCGTATGGCGCTACGTGGACCAGACCCTGCGCGTGATGATAGACAAAACGCGGGATGAGGAGCTGCAGTCCAATATCCTCACCGCCGAGATCTATCTAAAGGAGGGCGCCCCGGGCTTCCGCATGGTGCACCATGACCCGGAAAACCGCACCGTCAACCGGGACGCCTTCAAGGAAAAGCCGGCCAATATCGCCAAGAACAACCACCTGGTCTTCTCCATGGACGGCGACTACTACCTCTACCGCGTCTCCATGGCCAAGGACCGCACCGCCTACCCCATCGGCGTCATCATCCGGGACGGGGACATCCTCTTTGACAAGCCGCCAAGGGTGGGCCGGGAGGCTTACCCGCCGCTGGACATGCTGGCGCTGTTTGAAAACGGGGATATGCAGGTGTTTTCCGCCAATGAGAAGACCGCCGAAGAGATGGTGGCCCTGGGCGCCCGGGACGTGCTGTCCTTCGGCCCCTACCTGATCCGGGACGGCGAGATCAACACCTTCCATGAGCGCCTGGGCGCCACCAACCAGCCCCGGGCCGGCGTGGGCATGGTCCAGCCCGGCCACTACTTTGCCCTCATCGTGGAGGGGCGCATCCGGGGCAGCCTGGGCATCCCCACCCGCCAGGTGGGCCAGATATTCATGGACCTTGGCTGCA
>JAQVQY010000117.1 GCA_028701335.1 Eubacteriales bacterium | reverse complement strand
ATTTTTTATTACCGCGGCAAGCGGATTCACATGGTGGGCATCGGCGGCTCCAGCATGTCCGGGCTGGCTGAAATGCTTCTGCGCGAGGGATTTATTGTGCAGGGGACTGACCGAAGCGACGGCCATGCGCTTGAACTGCTGCGACAACTGGGTGTTGAGGCGGTGGCCGGGCATCACCCGGACATGGTAGAGATGGCTGATTTTTTGGTTTATTCCGCCGCCATCCCACCCGAGGACCCGGAACGCCAGCGGGCGCTCTCGTTGGGCATCCCCCAAATGGAGCGGGCGGTGCTGCTGGGTGAATTGATGGCGGGCTACGCGCAGCAAGTGTGTGTCGCCGGCACCCACGGAAAAACCACCACTTCCGGTATGCTGGCACAAGCCTTGTACGCTATGGGTGCCGACCCAACTGTGCATATCGGCGGATGCCTTAACGCCATCGGCGGGAGTGTCAGAGCGGGAGGCAAGCAGTTGTTCGTGGCGGAGGCTTGTGAGTTTAACCGCAGCTTCCTACATATGCCCGTTACGATGGCGGTTCTTCTTAACATTGAGGAAGACCATCTGGACACCTATGGCGATATGAGCCATGTGGAGGAGGCATACGGCCGGTTTTTGGCGAAGATCCCGCCGGACGGCAAGATTGTGGTTTTGGGCGATGACGCCCGGGCCTTGCGTGTGGCCAGGGTCGCGGACAGGAAGGTGTTCACTTTTGGCATCGGGAATGACAACGATTACATACTAAGCGGCTTGTCATATGACCACAGCGGAAACGCGAGCTTCACTCTTTTGTTCCGCGGCGCGTTCCTTTGCCGGGCGGCACTCCATGTAAGAGGGGAATACAATGCCCTGCATGCCGCGGCGGCGCTGGCGGCGGTGCACCAGCTGGGGCTTGATATGGACAAGGCAGCGGGCGCGCTGGGCGCTTTTACAGGCGTGCAGCGGCGATTTGAGCGCACGGGCGTAGTTCGGGGCATGGACATGTACCACGACTATGGCCACAACCCGGCGGAGATGAAGGCGGCGGTTGCCATGGCGGCAGGGCAGGGACGGCGTGTGATCGCTGTGATGCAGCCGCATACTTTCAGCCGGGTCAAATCTCTTTTTGACGCTTATCTGACCTGCACCCGGGAGGCGGACATCACCCTGGTGACGGACATCTACGCCGCCCGGGAAAAAGACCCCGGGGATATCCACAGCAACGCTCTGGTTGAGGGCATGCGCGCCCACGGCCTCACCGCCTATCTGACGCCTGCCTTTGATGATACGGAGGAATGGCTGATCAATAACGGCGCGCCGGGAGATGTGGTGATCACCATGGGCTGCGGCAACATCAACCTTCTGAACATCCAGATGCAGCAGCATGAAAACGAAAAAGCAATGGCAGGCGGCCGGAGGGATAATGGAGACTGAACGACTGAGAAAAATTCGGAATTTCTGCATCATAGCGCATATTGACCATGGCAAGAGTACCCTGGCGGACCGTATTCTGGAAAAGGCTGGTGTATTCAGCCAGCGGGAAATGGTCAGCCAGATGTTGGATTCCATGGAGCTGGAGCGGGAGCGCGGCATCACGATCAAGTCAAAGGCCGTGAACATGCACTACCAGGCTCGGGATGGGGAATTGTACACCCTTAACCTGATTGATACCCCGGGCCATGTTGACTTCACCTATGAGGTGAGCAGGGCGCTGGCTGCTTGCGAGGGAGCGCTTCTGGTGGTGGATGCCACGCAGGGCGTGGAAGCCCAGACTTTGGCCAACGTTTACCTGGCGCTTGAGCATGACCTGGAAATCATCCCCATCATCAACAAGATCGACCTCCCCAGCGCCCAGCCGGACGTGGCGAAAAAGGAAATTGAGGATCTGATTGGCCTGTCCGCCCAGGACGCGCCCCTGGTAAGCGCCAAAATGGGCACGGGCATTGAGGAAGTACTGGAAGCTATCGTCAAGCACATTCCTCCGCCAGTGGGGGATGAAGACGCTCCCCTTCAGGCTTTGGTATTTGACGCGGTGTATGACAATTACCGCGGCGCCATCTGCTTTGTGCGGGTGATGCAGGGAACAGTTGCCCCGGGTATGCGTATGCGCCTGATGCAAACCGGGGCGGAGTTTGATGTGGTGGAGGTGGGGATGCTAAAGCCCGGCTTTTCTCCCTGCGAGCGTATAAGCGCTGGGGAAGTGGGCTATGTGGCCGCTTCCATCAAAGAAATTCGGGATACTCGGGTAGGTGACACCATCACCGATGCTCAGCGCCCCGCCGCTTCCCCCTTGCCCGGATATAAGCAGGTGGTGTCCATGGTGTATTGCGGTATCTACCCGGCAGACGGAGCGGATTACGCAACGCTTCGGGACGCGCTGGAAAAGCTGCGGATGAACGATGCCGCCCTGTCCTTTGAGCCGGAGACCAGCGCTGCGCTGGGCTATGGCTTCCGCTGCGGTTTTCTGGGATTGCTGCATATGGAGATTATCCAGGAACGCCTGGAACGCGAGTATGACATTGGGCTCATCACCACCGTACCTAATGTTATCTATGAGATTGAGAAAAACGACGGAGAAATGCTGCACATTGACAACCCCAGCAATATGCCTCAGCCCAATGATATCGCCGTCATGCGCGAGCCTTTCGTGCTGGCCACCATCTTTACACCCCAGGAGTATGTGGGAACGCTAATGGAGCTCTGCCTTGATAAGCGGGGTGTTTTCCGGGACATGCAGTATGAAGGCGACCGGGTGAAGCTTACCTATGATATGCCGCTTAACGAAGTCATCTATGATTTTTTTGACCAGCTGAAGAGCCGAAGCCGGGGATACGCGTCCCTTGATTATGAGGTGACCGGATACCAGGAGAGCGATTTGGTGAAACTGGATTTCCTGCTTAATGGTGAGATTTGTGACGCCTTCACCATGATTGTCCATAAAGACAAGGCATATGGCCGGGCCAGGAATATCGCTGAAAAATTGAAGGAAGTCATTCCGCGCCAGCAGTTTGAAATTCCCATCCAGGGGGCGATTGGCGGCAAGGTGATTGCCCGGGAGACCGTAAAGGCGGTACGCAAGGATGTGCTGGCAAAATGCTATGGCGGCGATATCAGCCGCAAAAAGAAACTGCTGGAAAAGCAGAAGGAAGGCAAGAAGCGCATGCGCAAGTTTGGCAATGTGGAACTGCCCAGCGAGGCGTTTATCGCGGTCTTGAAGATGAGCGATGATTAGGAAAGCCCCGGATGAGGCAAAGCAATGAAGTGTCCGGCATGCGGGTATTGGAACCGCGCGTCCTATCCCCATTGTTTCCGCTGCGGCGAAAAGCTTAAGGCCATTGATCGCATGGCGGCCACGCTGCCTGCGGAGGAAATGCAAAAGACGGCGCCCCTCACTGAGGAAATACCTACAGAAATCCGCTATGACGAAGAAGGCAACGAGCGGGTTGCCGCTGACAAAAGGGACCGGCTGGCTGTTGAGATGCTCAGCCTCCATGAGCGGAAAAAGCGGGGAGAACAAAAGCAAAAGCAGCTGCGGGAACGCGGAGCTGACCGCGGCTTCGCGCCTACTGAGGGGCGTCTCACCTATTCCTCCCGCCGCAGCCGTCTTTTTTCAAGTCCTGAAGCCGCCAGGCAGCGCAAGGCTGCCCTGGAGGATACTGAGGCGGGCATTGACTATGACGGCTACATCGAGACGCCCACATACCAAAGTATATCTGAGGATTTCACCGCCTATTCCCAATCCCTGGCCAGAACCCGCCAGGGCGGAAGCATCCCTATGCCAAAGCCCGGAAAAAAACGCGGCTATATGGGCAGGCGGCGGCTGTTTTTGGTGCTGGCGCTGCTGCTGTTGCTGGCAGCCGGCGGAATTCTCCTCAATCAGTTTGTTATCTCCCCCTGGGCCGCGTCCCGGGCCGCGGAAGAACCTGCGGGGGAGCAGGTGCAGATATCCGCGTCAATCCTGGACGATATGGCGGCGCACACCATCTCCATCCCGGCCCCTGAGGGTGCGCAGATATACATCAAGGAACTGCGAAAGTCCTATATTGCCACCGGCGGTTACGCCATCATCCAGGTGGCGGACTATATCTGGTATGAGCTGGAGGAGCACCTGACGGAACCCGCTATGGACGTAACCCTCACACCCTATATCAGGGCAAGCTCCGGTGAACAGAAACAGATGGATCTTGTGCACTACACCATTGAGATCCCACTCTCGCCCATTTCACTCATCAACCCGGATGTAACCTATCTTGAGGTGAGCACCCCTATTTACAACATCCGTTTTCATGTGATGCAGAACAGCAAGGTTTTTATCAACGGTGAAGACTATTCCTCCTACGTAAACACCCAAAGCGGATATATCAGCTATAATGCCGCTATCCAGCCCATCGGGGACAACAGCATCCACATCGTGGTGCGAAGCCAATACTACCGTGAAAACGAAGTAGTCATCACCATCCACCGGGCAGTTCAGGACATTCCGCTTGACCTGGCCAGTACGCTGGATGATGAAAGCTCCAACCCCACCATGAAAATCAGCGCTGCCACGCGGGCGGGCGCCACGGTCAGTGTGCTAAGCCCGCACCGAAATCTTGATACCAGCCAACTGGGCAGCACCGGCGCCTTCTCCTTTGAGGCGATTTTCAGCAAAATTGGCACCAATACCGTGGAAATCCGCGCGGACTTCCCGGACAAGAATCCGACTGTGGTGAAATATGATATTTACTATCTCCCACCGCCGGATTCATACACCAAGAAGGCCTGGGCGCTGGATGACTGGGGCTATCCGGATCTTTTGGCCAACATCAGCACACGCGTAGCCAACACCCAGATCTATGTATTTACAGGGCCTGTGAAGGAAATTATCACTACTAAACCCCAACTGGTTCTCATGGACGCCTCCGATGGCAAGGGAGCCCAGCGGATGGTGATGGTGGAAAACCAGACCAAGACCGAATGGGTCCTGGGGGAGCGTTACCGTTTGTTTGGCGATGCTTACGGTATGTATGGCAGCATTCCCCGGCTTATCGCCAGATATACTTATAAACCCGCAGAATAGCCACTGGCTGCTTGTGCTGGGACAGGAAAGTTGCGGCAATGTAGGTTAGTCAAACATCTTGGACAGTGTGGGCATTCAGGAACTCCACCGGGGAGAGGAAGCCAAGGGGTCGCATCGGGAGCCGGTTGCTCCGGGGTTGCCAGGCAGCGAGCTGCCTGGCAAAA
>JAQVQY010000116.1 GCA_028701335.1 Eubacteriales bacterium | reverse complement strand
TACTTGTGTTCAGAGAGATGAAAAGAGGTGCGCGATGTTCGGCAAGCGAAGTGACGGTTACCTGGTAAAGGGCATCGACCCCGTGGTGGCGTTGACGCCCTATATTATGCCCATGCGATGTGACGCCCAGGTGATGTTAAAACTCAGGCTCCCCTATGAGCCGCTGGCCCGTTACGTGGCGGAAAAACGCCTGGAGGGGCACCAGATCACCTTCATGGAGATCGTGCTGGCGGGCTATGTCCGGGCTATCTCCCAGCTGCCCGAACTGAACCGCTTCATCGCCAACAAGCGCTATTACAGCCGCAAGGAGATTACCGTCTCCTTCGCTGTGCTCCAGGACATGGCGGACGGCTCTGACAAGGAAAACATCGCCAAATGCAAGTTTGACCCCACGGATACCATTTTTGACGTGGCCGGGCGCATCCAGGAAGCCATCGAGGAGACCCGCAAGGAACTGGCCACAAACAGCACCCTGAAAATCGCCACCATCCTTCAAAAGCCCATTTTCGCGGTGCCGGTGGTGCTTTTAGCCCGCTTCCTTGACCGCTACGGCCTGATGCCCAAATTCCTGGTGGAGGCCAGCCCCTTCCACACGGGGCTCTTCTTCAGCAATAACGCCTCCGTGGGCCTCCCGCCGGTATTCCACCACATCTACAACTTTGGGACAACGTCGCTGTTTGTGATCATCGGCAACATAGAGCGGGAGCTGGGGCTGGACGCCGATGGCAAAGTCGTGCGCAAACGCATGCTGCCCATGGGCGTTACCGCCGATGAACGGGTGTGCGCCGGCATCACCTACAGCCGCTTTCTGGACTATTTCCAGCGCTGCCTGGCCGACCCCCATGTCCTGGAGCAGCCCCCGGAGCAGGTCTTGTTTGACGAGGGCCACAGCTACCGCCTGCCCCCTGCGAAAAAACTGCTGCAGCGGCTCAGGAAAAAGGTGGATAAGAACTGAATCCTGTATTTGGAGGGCGGCGCGCGAGCGCCGCTTTTTTATTTTACTCTTCCTGTCCGGTTTCCACGCCCTCAGCCAGACGCGGCTGGGCGGACAAAAGGGACATAAACTCCTCGCCGGTGATGGTCTCCTTTTCATAGAGCACTTGGGCGATGCTGTGGAGCTCGCGCTGATTGTCGCTTAAAAGCTGATAGGCCCTGTTATACTGCTTGTTCACGATGCTGACGGTCAGCTGGTCAATACGGCCCTGGGTTTCACTGGAGCAGTTGCCCACCATGTTTCCTCCCAGGTACTGGTCAGTTTCCCGTTCCAGCGCCACCATGCCGAATTCCTCAGCCATCCCAAAGCGGGTGATCATGGCGCGGGCCAATTTGGTGGCCTGCTCTATGTCGTTGGCGGCGCCAGTGGTGATGGTGTCAAATACCAGGGACTCCGCGGCCCTGCCCCCGGCGAAGGTGGCGATTTTGTTCTCAATCTCCTCCCGGGTGCGCAGGAAACGCTCCTCCTCATCCACCTGCATGGTGTAACCCAGGGCGCCGGAGGTGCGGGGGATGATGGTGATCTTGTGAACGGGCGCCGAGCCGCCCACCAGGGCTGCCACAATGGCGTGGCCCACCTCGTGGTAGGCCACGATCTTCTTCTCTTTGTCCGACAGTACCCGGTCCTTCTTCTGGTAGCCGGCGATGACCACCTCAATGCTTTCTTCCAGATCCTCCTGGGTGACCACCTTGCGCCCGGAGCGAACCGCGCGCAGCGCCGCCTCGTTGATCATGTTGGCCAGGTCAGCGCCCGAGGCGCCGGCCGCGGCACGGGCGATGCGGGTCAGGTCAACACGGCTGTCCATTTTCACCTTCTTGGCATGCACCTTGAGGATGGCGACCCGTCCGCTCAGGTCCGGCAGTTCCACCGGGATGCGCCGGTCAAAGCGGCCAGGCCGGGTGAGCGCCGGGTCCAGGATTTCCGGCCGGTTGGTGGCCGCCAGGATCATCACGCCCTTGCGCCCGTCAAAGCCGTCCATTTCCGAAAGCAACTGGTTAAGTGTCTGCTCCCGCTCATCGTTGCCGCTGAAGCCGGCGGGGCTGTCCCGCCGCTTCCCGATGGTGTCAATTTCGTCTATAAACACGATGCAGGGCGCCTTCTCATAGGCCTGCTTAAACAGATCCCGCACCTTTGCGGCCCCCATGCCCACAAACATCTCCACGAATTCGCTGCCTGAGATGGAGAAAAAGGGCACATCCGCCTCCCCTGCCACAGCCTTGGCAAGCAGCGTTTTGCCCGTGCCGGGAGGGCCCACCAGCAATACGCCCTTGGGCATCACGGCGCCCACCTCGGTGTATTTGGCCGGGTTATGCAGGAAGTCCACCACCTCCCACAGGGCCTCCTTTGCCTCCTCCTGGCCTGCAACGTCCTTAAAGGTGATGCCGGTCTGGGATTCGATGTATATCTTCACGTTGCTCTTGCCCAGCTGCATGGCGTTCATGCCGCCGGCCTTGCCCATCTGGCGGCTGAGGAGCCGGCCAATGAGCAAAAAGAAACCAATCGGGATCAGCCAGCTGATCAGGAAACTGATGAGCGGCGAAGCCGGCTCCACAATGGACCTGGTGAACTCAACGCCGGCCTGGGTCAGCCGGTCAATGAGATCCGGGTCATCCATCAGGCCGGTTTTATAGTATTTGGGCTCTATGGAGCGGTCTGAGAAGGTGATCTGGACATCATCCTGGCTGACCTGCCCCACCTCACCTTTTTCCAGCATCTCAAGGAAGGCGCTGTAGCTTACCTCCTGCACCTGGGGGCGCATAAGGTTGGGGAAAAGGAAGATATTCAGCAGCATGATAACCACCGCCGCGATAATCCCATAATACATCCAGTTCTTCTGGGGGGACTTTATTTCCTTCATATGGCTTTCTCCTTTTTGATCACTGGATCAGCGACAGCTTGCGGTTGACGTAGCGCAGGGTGACGCGCGCGGCCCGTCCCCCCTGGATATCGTATTCCAGGATGTGGCTGCCATTTTCCACGCCGCCCACGAAGACATAGCTGAGCAGGCCGGTATCAGGGTCATCGGAGGCAACCTTGTAGTGGGCGTAACCTTCCGCCATGTCATAATAAATGCCCCGGTCGCCCCGGGCGTTGGGCAGCTGGCCCATGGTGCGGAACCTGCCGATGAGATCGTCCAGGCTCTGGCCTGCAGCGGAGCTGCGCGGCCCGCCATGGGAGGGTTGGTTGGTGGAGAAGTAATAGAGGATCAGCCCGTCCTCCCCGGTGAAAAACCGGGCCTCCCCCCAGGGGTAGGCAAGCTTTGCGGCCTTGCCGCCCACATCCTCATCCTCAATTTCCGTTTGGCTCTCCGGCTGGCCCATTCTGGCGATAAACGCCTCGGCTGTTGTCACAAGCAGTTTGAAGTCCTTAAACTGGTCGTCCGAGCGGAAATACTTTTTAAAGGGTGCCTTGATATCATACTGGATGTTCAGCTCGTTGGATGTCTTGCCGTAGCGGTTAAGGGCGATGGCGCGCAAAAGCACCTTGCCGCCGGGCAGGAGGATGGGCTCGCCCGTGTATTCCGGGGAATCTGTGGTGGGGCGGGTGCCGTCAATCGTATAGAAATAGCGCACGTCCTTGTCCTCATCGATGTTGCGCAGGGACACCCGGATGGGGCGCTCGTAGCTGCCTGAGGCCTGGTTGGCCCGGGGCGCAAGCGGCGAGGGCAGGGTGATGGTGTAGCGGATGGACATCTCATCGCTGATGAGGGCGCTTGACACCGCCACAGCCCGGAAATCATGGGTGCCCTCCTCCATGGTGATGGGCCCGGTGTAGAGTGTGCCGGCCTCCGGCAGCTCCTCCTCCCCGGTGGCATACACCACGTCATAGCCTTGGGGGGAGGAAAACTCGACCGTACGGCTGAACATATACCGCCCGGAGGCCAGGGAAGCCACCGGCGGCAGGGGCACCAGCTGGGAGCGCTGGTTGAAAAAGCTCTCGTCCCCTGTCTTCTCAAAGGCTGTCTGCATCAGGTCCGTGGCCGGAAAGAGCTGGCCCTGGTTTAACAGCAGGTCGATGTGCTGGCGGTAGGCGGCCATATGCTCCTCATCCACCTCGGTATAGATGCGCTTGTATACCTCCTCAGCGTCTGTATAGCGGGAGGCGGCCTCATAGCCTTCCGCCAGAAGCAGCAGCTTGTCGGCCAGGTCGGGCCGCTCGGGCTGGGCTGCAAGCGCATTTTGGTAACTTTCAATGGCGCGGGCCACATAGCCCTGATCCAGGTATTCAGTGCCCAGTGTCCAGTAAGCGTCGGCGCTGGCGTCCCGCCCCATGCGCGCCATGATAATTTGCCCCCCCGGGGTCAGGCGCAGGTAGACAAAGGCCCCTGCCGCCAGCACAACCAAAAGTGCGGTAACGGACACCGCCACCTTGGCCCAGTTCACCATGCCCTTCTGGTAGGTGTTCTTGCGGGAAAGGCGGCTGCGGCGCTTGCCCCGCTTGCGCCGGGGTTTCTTGCCGGCCTTTGTGCCCCGGGTGGTGCGCCCGGACCAGCTCAAGTCGATGCTGGGCGCGTCCTCCATGATCGCGTCCAGGGTGACCTCGCCTTCCACCCCCATATATTCCCCGCAGCTGGGGCATATGCGGGAGGCGGGGTTTGATTCAGTTTTGCAGTATTTGCAGATCATCCGCGGCTTACTCCATGTCCCTTAAGGCCTCATAACCCGGATCGTCCCCGAACTCGCGCTCGGGGGCTTCCCCGCCCAGCGCCTCAATGGCGCTGCGCAACTCAATATAGTCCAGGTAGTCGAGATCCGGTTCTTTCGCGCGGCTCATGAGCAAAGGCAACGCCCGCTCATCCCCCAGGCGCCCCAGGTAGGCCGCCAGCGATGGCGTGCGCGAGGGCGTGGCATCAAACAGCCTGATGAGGGCTTCATACACCCCGCTAAGGCCCGGGTAACGGCTCAGGACTGACAAAAGCGCCTCCTGGCCGGCCTCTCCGGCCTGCGGCAGGGCCTCCAGCATCGCGGGCAGCGCCTGCTCCCCCGCGGCCTCCAGCCCTTCCAGGGCGCAGTCGGCCAGCTCGTCCTCAAGCCCGCGGGACAATTGCCATGCGATATACAGGTCTGTGGGCGGCGGCAGCGCCATCTCACGCAGGAGGTTTACCACCATCATCCGGGACGGCAGTGGCGCCATAGGGTCTGACATGAGGGCAATCAGCGCGTCCCTTGCCCTGATTCCTTCCCGTATCTCAGGTTTCCGTTCCCGTTTCATTGGTCCATTCCCGGAGGATCCTGAGGATATGCTCCCTGGCAACTCTGATCCCCTCTTCGACCGCCGGATCGACCTCCCGGCTGAATGCCTG
>JAQVQY010000115.1 GCA_028701335.1 Eubacteriales bacterium | reverse complement strand
CACCGAGGAACTAAACGACCTGGAAAAAAAGGCCCTGGGCGCCGCGGATGAGATAACAAGGCTTGAAAGCGACCTCTACCAGGGCGTTCTTGAAATCCTCAAGGGCAACCTGGCCCGGATGCAGAGACTGGCCCAGGGCTTCAAAACCCTGGACGCCCTTCAGGCCCTGGCCCGCGCGGCCCTGGAAAACCGCTATGTGAGGCCTGTGATCAACACCGAAGGCCAAATGAAGATCACGGGCGGCCGCCACCCGGTGGTGGAGCGCGCGCTGCCCGAGGGCAGCTTTGTGCCCAACGACACGGCCATTGACGGGGAGGAGCGGGTGCTCATCATCACCGGCCCCAACATGGCGGGAAAATCCACCTACATGCGCCAGGTCGCCCTCATCGCCCTGATGGCCCACATGGGCAGCTTTGTACCGGCGGAATACGCAGATATCCCGCTAATGGACAACGTGTTTACCCGGGTGGGCGCCCAGGATGACCTGGCGGGGGGCCAATCCACCTTTATGGTGGAGATGACGGAGCTGGCGGGCATTTTGCGCAACGCCACCCCCCGCTCCCTGGTGATCCTGGACGAGATCGGCCGGGGTACCAGTACCTTGGACGGGCTGTCCATCGCCTGGGCGGCGGTGGAGTATCTGGCGGACCCGCAGAAGTCCGGCGCCATGACGCTGTTTGCCACCCACTTCCATGAATTAAGCCGCATGGAGGGCGCGTTGCCTGGTGTTGTGAACCTGAGTGTCCTCACCCGTGAGTTGGGGGATGAGGTGGTGTTCCTGCACCAGATCAAAAGGGGCGGGGCGGACAAGTCCTTTGGCGTGTATGTGGCCCGGATGGCGGGCGTCCCCAAGGGCGTGGTGGCCCGGGCCCGGCAGATCCTGGCGCGCCTGGAGGCCAGCGAGATCACCCAGGACACCATCGGGAAGAACATCCTGGAGGGCCGGGGGAAAAAGAAAAATGAGCAGATGGCCCTGGCGGAGTACGGCCGTGCGGAGTTGGTGGAGGAGCTGGCGGCGCTTGACGTGCTCCAGATGAGCCCTATGGACGCGCTCAACGCCCTGTATCTGCTCAAGGAAAAAGCGCGGAATTTATAAGGAGAGATCACGATTACAAGCATTCATGTCCTGCCCCAGGAGGTGGTCAGCCTCATCGCTGCCGGGGAAGTGGTGGAGCGGCCCGCGGCCTGTGTCAAAGAGTTGGTGGAAAACAGCCTGGACGCGGGGGCTACGGCAGTCACCGTCAGCATCACCGGCGGCGGCCTTGATATGATCCGGGTCACCGACAACGGCTCAGGGATCCAGCCCGGGGATCTTCGCCTGGCCTTCGCGCCCCACGCCACCAGCAAACTTGGGCGCGCGGAGGAGCTGATGAGCGTGGCCACCCTGGGCTTCAGGGGGGAGGCGCTCGCCTCCATTTCCCGGGTGAGCCGGATGAGCATCTTAAGCCGCCGCAAGGGCAGCGACCTGGGCATGCTGGCGGAAAATGACGGAGGCGAGATGGGCGCCATCCGGGAAGCCGCCTGCGCCGAGGGCACCCAGGTGCAGGTGAAGGACCTGTTTTTCAACGCCCCCGTGCGCAAGGACTTTTTGAGGCGCCCCCAAAGGGAAACCGCCCTGGTGGCCGAGATCGTCCAGGCGATGATCCTGGCCCGCCCGGATGTGGCCTTCCGGCTGATGGCGGACGGCAAGCAGCTGTATTTCAGCCCGGGGGACGGGAGCCTGTCAGGGGCCGTGCTGGCCGTGTTTGGGGTGGACGTATTAAAAGGGCTTAAGGAAGTGGACGGCGGGGAGCAGGGCCTCCTCATCCAGGGCTTTGTGGGCGTGGGGGAGCAGGCCCGGGGCAACCGGGCGCAGCAGCACTTTTTCCTAAACGGCCGGGCCGTGCGCTCAAGGGTGCTAAGCCAGGCGCTGGAGGAGGCCTGCCGCCACCGGGTGATGATCGGGCGCTATCCCCTATGCGCCCTGCACCTGACGCTGCCCTTTAACCGGGTGGACGTGAACGTGCACCCCAACAAATGGGAGGTGCGCTTTGCCGATGAGGGCGCGGTAACCACGGCCCTGATGAACGCGGCGGCGGACGCCTTGAAGGAGGCCCCGCTCTTTAGCCCGCCGCCCCTTACGCCGCAGGCGCCCATGCCCCCGCCGGCCAGCATATTAAGGCGGGAGCCGGAGGCCAGGCCGCCCGAGGCGTCCCGGGCTCTGATGGCCAGGGACAGCGTGGCCGAAAGAAAGGTCAGCCCGCCCGCTCCCACGGCGCAGCCGGCGCCTGAACAGGTGGCGCATGAGGCATTAAAGCGCTCGCCGTTGAATGTTATCGGCGTGGCGTTCAACACCTATATCCTGGCCCTCCACGGGGAGAGCCTGCTCTTAATCGACCAGCACGCGCTGCATGAGCGGATGTTGTTTGACCGCATGATGGCGCGGGTTGGTGAAAAGCAGGACGTGCAGACGCTCTTGGCGCCCCGGGTGATGCAGTTGGATTACCCCGCTTACCAGACCTTCCTGGCCTTTCAGGATGACCTGGCCCAGGCGGGCTTTCTGGCAGAGGACTTTGGCGACCGGTCCGTGCGCTTGACCGGCGTCCCCCTGGCGCTGGGAGAGCCGCTGGCGGAGGCCAGTTTCCTCTCCGCGCTGGACGAGCTGCAGGGGCAGGGGACATTAAGGGGCCGGGAGCGGCTGGAAAAGGTGATCATGTCCGCCTGCAAGCACGCCGTCAAGGGCGGCGAGCGCCTGCCGGAAGGGGCGCTGCAGGCCCTGGCGGATGAGATGGTGTTCAGCGGCATCACCCCCACCTGCCCCCATGGCCGGCCCATCGTGCTGGCCCTAAGCCGGGGAGAGTTGGAGCGCCGCTTTGGCCGGATCCAGAAATAATGGATAATAAGCCTGACAACAGGCCGCTGCTTGCCGCTTTTGTGGGGCCCACCGCTTCAGGGAAGTCCACATTGGCAATGGAAGTGGCGGAAGCCCTTAATGGTACGGTTGTCTGCATGGATGCTATGCAGGTGTACCGGGGGATGGACATCGGCACCGCCAAACCCAGCCGGGAAGACCAGGCAAGGGTGCCCCACCGGATGCTGGATGTGGCCGCGCCGGACGAGCCCTACAGCGTGGCCGCCTATGTGAAGGATGCCAGGGGATCCATCGGTGAAGTTCTGAGCCAGGGCAGGCTGCCCCTGCTCACAGGGGGCACGGGGCTTTACCTCCGTGCCCTGCGCCAGCCCCTCACCTTTGGTCATACGCCGGGGGATGAGGCCATCCGGGCCCACTGGCAGCGCCTGGCGGAGGCTGAGGGCGCGCAAGCCGTCCACGGAAAGCTGCTTGAGGCGGATCCGGTGTCCGCCCGCCGCCTGCACCCCAATGACCTGCGCCGGGTAATCCGGGCGCTGGAGGTGTTTGAGCTGACCGGCCGGCCCTTTTCCGCCCAGGAAATGCCGGGAGAGGATGAAAGCCCCTACCGCTTTGCCTTGTTTGGCGTCAGCTGGGAACGGGAGATACTCTACGCGCGCATCGATCAGCGGGTGGACAGGATGCTGGAAGCGGGCCTGGCGGAGGAAGTCAGGATGCTTTTGGCCTCAGGCGTTTCCCCTGATTCCCAGGCCATGCAGGGCCTGGGCTATAAGGAGTTGGTACCTTTTATCAGGAGTGGTGCCGGATTCAAGGAAGCCATGGAAACAATAAAACGGCGCACCCGCAACTACGCCAAGCGCCAGATGACCTGGTTTAATCGGGAGCCGGACATCCACTGGTTTACGGGCGGGGAAGATGCCACAGGCCTTGCCAACCAGGCCATTTCAATCATCAAGGAGATACAATGACAGATATGGAACAGCTGGCCCGCCGGGCGGAAGAAGACTGCCGGGAGGTGTTCCGGCGCTTTGAGGCGGTGGAAGCCGCCTGCACCGGGCGGGTGCTGGACGCCTTTGAATCCCGCCGGGTGGAAGCCCGGCACTTTACCCCTTCCAACGGCTATGGCTACGGCGACCTGGGCCGGGACACCCTGGAAGCCCTGGCGGCGGACATATTTGGCACTCAGGCCGCCATCCTGCGCCCGCAGATTTCCGGCGGCACCCACACCCTGGCCCTGTGCCTGTTTGGCCTGCTTTTGCCGGGTGAGGAGCTGCTTTCCGCCACCGGCAAGCCCTATGATACCTTAACAGAGGTCATCGGCTTTAAGGGCGAGCCCGGTTCGCTTAAGGAACTGGGCGTCAGCTACCGGCAGGCGGAACTGGGACCGGACGGCGGCCTTGATATCCCCGCGGTGCTTGGAAGCATCAGTGAGAAGACCCGGGTGATCTTCCTGCAGCGCAGCCGGGGCTATGCCCTGCGGGACGCCGTCTCGCCGGAGAGTATGGCGCCCCTCATCCGGGCGGTAAAGGAAACCAGGCCTGATATCTATATCGTGGTGGACAATTGCTACGGCGCGTTTGTATCTGAGGATGAGCCCAGCTTTTACGGCGCCGATGCGGTGGCCGGCAGCCTGATCAAAAACCTGGGAGGCGGCCTGGCGCCCACCGGTGGCTACATCGCCGGCAGCCAGGAGGCCATCGGCCGCATCGCCGCCCGGCTCACCGCCCCGGGGCTGGGCCTTGAGGTGGGCAGCTATGAGGGCAGCTACCGCCCCTTTTTCCAGGGGCTGTTCATGGCGCCCCACACCGTGTGCCAGGCGCTGAAAGTGGCGGCGTTCACAGCCCGTATGGCGGAGCTTTTGGGCCTTAAAGCCTCCCCTGCCTTTGATGCGCCCCGGGGGGATATCATCCAGGCGCTGATTTTGGGCGATCCCGGGAAGGTGATTGCCTACTGCCGGGGCATCCAGAGCGGGAGCCCGGTGGACGCCCATTTAAGCCCCGAGCCCTGGGACATGCCGGGCTATCAGGACCAGGTGATTATGGCGGCCGGCGCCTTTGTGCAGGGCGCGTCCATTGAGTTAAGCTGCGACGCCCCCATGCGGGAGCCTTACGCCGTGTACCAGCAGGGGGGCCTCACCTGGCTTTCCGGCCGCCGGGCGGTGCTGCGCGCCTTCTCCGCCCTTAAGGATTGGCCTGAAGTCGCGGAATGATGTATCATTCTGACAGGAATCGAAAAGGGAGGGAGGCTGCATGAGAGAACGCTTTGCCTGTGAAGGCAACATCGTGCACGAGGCGGCGGTCAGCGAGGTCTCCGGCCAGCTGCTCAAGGAGGAGCTGTTTCAGGACGCCGCCGGTTTCCTTAAAGCCATGGGGGACGGCACACGCTTCAAGATCCTCTGGGCGCTTGACAAGCACGAGTTGTGCGTGTGCGACCTGGCTAACCTCCTGGGCATGAGCAAATCAGCCGTCAGCCACCAGCTGGCCAGGCTCAGG
>JAQVQY010000030.1 GCA_028701335.1 Eubacteriales bacterium | reverse complement strand
GTTTCAACTCCTGTCCAGGTGCAAGGGTTTTGAAGGTTTCACGTGGTTTTCTTTGCATCCATTATACCAGAAACAGGCAGAAAGTTGTTGGCTTTATTGGGTTTTTCTGCTCTTCAGTAGACACTAATTAATTATATATATTGTTTAAATGGCTTTCCCTTTTCCCTCTGGGGGCACTTTTTTTCAAACACGCGCAGGTACAAGACAAAAGAGACAGTAAGTGTTCTTAAAGCTCATTTTCATTGATATTGCTGGGGAAACAAGGGGGAACATACCGCATGAACCAGCAAGCGATATGTCCCCGATAAGTAGCGATAAGTCAGCGTTTCAGGATATCCGGGTGCAAAAGCGAGAAACCATACCGCTATAAGCGGGTGATAAGCACTGACATCCCTGAAGATACGGGGTAAAAAGCGGCACTCGCCGCAGTTTTGTGATATAGTAATGCCAATTACAATATGAACAGGAGTATTTCATGCTGACAGGCGCGGTACGCAACAAGGTTGATAACATATGGGAGCAAATCTGGTCCGGGGGCATCGTCAACCCCATCACGGTCATCGAGCAGCTGACCTACCTGATGTTCATCCACGACCTGGACGAAAAAGAACTGAAGAACGAGAGCTTTGAGGCCGTCAGCGGGCAGAAGATGCCGCGCGTCTTCCCCCGGGATGAGGCCGGCCAGCAGATGCGCTGGAGCCGCTTCCGCCACCTGGACGCCCGGGAGATGTATGACATCATCGCGCTGAAGGTTTTTCCCTTCATCAAGTCGCTTAACGGCGGCGGGGACAGCAGCGCCTTCACCCGCTACATGAAGGACGCCATGTTCCTCTTCCCGGAGGGCAACAAAAATCTCCTGCAGAAGGTGGTCACGGGGCTGGATGAGCTGTATGAGCATGACCTGCAAAATCGGGACCTCTTGGGCGACCTGTATGAGTACATGCTGGGCAAACTGTCCGTCTCCGGGCAAAACGGCCAGTTCCGCACCCCCAAGCATATCCGGGACATGATGGTGGGCCTGGTGCGGCCCGGGCCCAGGGACCTGATATGCGACCCGGCCTGCGGCACGGCGGGCTTCCTGATTTCCAGCGCCGAGTACATCCGGGAGCACCACGCCAACACCATGACGGCGGAGGACTGGGCGCGCTTTTCCGGCCCCGCCTTCACCGGCTTTGACTCGGACAGCACCATGCTGCGCATCTCCGCCATGAACCTGATGCTCCACAGCATCACCCACCCGCAGATCGAGTATAAGGACAGCGTTTCCAGGCAGAACGATATTTCCGGGCGCTATGATGTGATCCTCGCCAATCCCCCTTTCACTGGATCGGTGGATAAGGAGGCCATCAGCGATTCCTTAAAAGCGGTCACCAACACGAAAAAGACGGAGCTGCTGTTTGTGGCGTTATTTCTGCGGATGCTCAAAAAGGGCGGCCGCTGCGCCTGCATTGTGCCGGACGGCGTGCTGTTCGGCTCCTCCAGGGCGCACAAGGCGCTGCGCCAGGAGCTGGTGGAGCGGCACCACATGCGGGCGGTGATCTCCATGCCCTCCGGCGTGTTCAAGCCCTATGCCGGGGTCAGCACGGCGGTGCTGGTGTTCACCAAAACGGGCGCTGGCGGCACCGATAAGGTGTGGTTCTATGACATGAAGGCGGACGGCTTCAGCCTGGATGACAAGCGGACCGAGCAGCCCGACAGCGACATCCCGGATATTCTGAAGCGTTTCCACGCCCTGGACGGGGAGGAGGGGCGCGCCCGCACGGAGCAGAGCTTCCTGGTGGACAAGGCGGAAATCGTGGAGAAGGGCTACGACCTGTCCATCAACCGGTATAAAGAGGCGGTGTACGAAAAGGTAGAGTATGATCCGCCGTTTGTGATTATGGAGCGGATAGAAGCCATAAATCGGCAAGTGGAATCCAAACTGAGTGATCTTCGGAGATTAGTCAATGAACAATTATAAAAGTCTTCCTCTGAAGGAAATCGCCAACATTAACATGGGACAATCGCCTCCTTCATCAACTTATAACACTCAAGAAGAAGGGCTTCCGTTCTTTCAGGGGAATGCGGATTTTGGAGAAATATACCCATCATCAAGAATTTATTGCATTGAACCCATGAAAACAGCCGATATCAATGATATTCTCATATCGGTTCGGGCGCCAATAGGCGCTGTAAATATCGCAGATTCGCATTGCTGTATAGGTCGAGGTTTGGCGGCTGTTAAGCCAAAGAAAAATTTATATTATCGATATCTCTATTATGCACTTCAATCATTGAACGATGAGCTAAACCGCCAAGGCACGGGCAGCACTTTCAAAGCCATCGGAAAATCTATATTGGAAAACGCTGTCATTCCAATACCAACACTGAATGAGCAGAGGAAAATCGCAACAAAACTGGATACCGTATCGGATATAATTCGGCTGCGGAAGGAACAGCTTGAGGAACTGGATCTGCTGGTCAAATCCCGATTTGTCGAGATGTTTGGGGATGCAATAGCAAATTCAAGACACTGGCCAACCGATACAATCGAGAATTTGTGTGTAAAAATCCAGGGTGGAGGTACTCCGTCCAAATCGCACCCAGAATATTATCAAGGAGATATTCCATGGATATCTCCCAAAGACATGAAAACCTTTATTATTGCAGATTCTTCCGATTATATCACGCAAACGGCCATTAGCAACAGTTCGGCAAGCCTCATCCCTGATGGCGCAGTTCTAATTGTTATTCGAAGCGGGATTCTCAAGCACACATTGCCAGTAGCTATCAATGTTGTACCCGTGGCCATCAATCAAGATATGAAAGCTCTTGTCCCGGGAAAGAAAGTCACTTCCTGGTTCTTAGCAATACTTCCAATTATGCTGGAACCTGAAATTCTTGCCGGTGTCAGAGGGGTAACGGCTGATAACATAGACTTTGCGGTATTTAGGAAGCGACAAGTGATAACTCCACCAATGGAGTTGCAGAATGAATTCTCTAGGTTTGCAGAACAGATTATCAACTCCAGATTAAAAATCGCAAAATGCATCGAGGTACTTGATAATCTAAGAAAAGCATTAATGCAACGTTATTACGGAGTAAATGGTAATGACTCATAATCATGTATATGACCTGCTCGGATATGAGATGGCACAGTCTCAGAGTTTCAATTTTTCGAATTTTACAGACGCTAAACATCGGCTTTCGCTTGAGCTAAATGGCGTAAAGCATTTCATCGAATATGATCGGATAACATTGTGGCAATATAGAACGGATTTGACTAGAAACGTGCATGCCGAAATCTATTCGTATGCACAAACACATCTTGAAGAAAAACTTGGCAACAACTCAGAACAGAAAAAATGGCTGTACGAATATTGGGCTCTTCACGGGTTTATGAGGTGCACGGGAGTGAACTATCCCAACATCGACAAAACGTTGCATCCTGATTTCGTGATACATGATTCGGAGGGAAGACGCATCGGAATCGAAGCTACGGAACTGACAGTTTCACTGGATATGAAAAGACAAAATGTATTTAAGGAATTTTCGGGGCAATCCTATCCCGAAGTAGTTCCTCGAATAGAGAAACGGCTTGGTGAGGATGCAATACACTTTGATATCGTCCCCCTCGGGCCCTCTTTTACCATCATGCCCAAAGAAGCCACATGCTTGTCAACCCAACGCGAATCCAACGCGGAGCAGCTTTTGAAGAAGTATGATAAATACAACGAAATACACAATATCATCAAGGATTTTGACGAATTTATAATCCTCGGCGACGCTCTACGTTCCAAAATCGCGATAACTGAAGAATATGAAGCAGAGGAAATTCTAAGTATACTACGGCAAAACTCTTTCAGAAGCAATACGACATTTGCCCTGATTTTCCGCGATTATGCTAGTAATACCATATTAACAAGAGAGTGGCCACAGCGAAATCGATTGTCGCAGGCGCAAAGGTGTAGCGATCAAATGGGGTGATAACATGACCGGGAATTTCGCTTTCCTACAACTTCAACCCCACTATGCCCTCTTCGCCCCAGCCTGCCTGGAGGCGGAAAAGGTGCTGGCGGCCTCCCCGGCCATGTGCGCGGTGGGCTGCCGCAAGGCGCTGGAACTGGCGGTGAAGTGGGTGTACGCCGCGGACAGCAGCCTAAGCCCGCCCTACCGGGACAACCTGCAGGCGCTGGTGCACGAGCCCAGCTTCCGCTTCGCCCTGGACACACGCACCTGGGGCAAGCTGCCCTACATCATCAAGCTGGGCAACCTGGCGGTGCACACCGGGCGGCAGGTGAGCCGGGGAGACGCGGTGCAGGCGCTCAGGGGCCTGTTTGAGTTTGTGCAGTGGCTTGATTACTGCTATGGCGCGGACTATGAGGAGCGGCAGTTTGACGAGGCGCTTATCCCCACCGCCATCGTCCAGGTGGACGAGCGGCGCGTCAGGGAACAGGAAAGCCTGCTGCAGCAGCACGAGACGGAGATCCAGCGCCTGCAGGAACAGGTCGCCCTGCTCAGCGCTGGTTATACCGCCAATAAGCCCCGCCATCAGCAGGAGCGCAGCTTTAACCCGGACACCTTAAGCGAATACGCCACCCGGAAACGCTATATCGATGTGGACCTGAAGTTGATGGGCTGGGTGTTTGGCGACAGCGTGCGGGAAGAGGTGGAGGTCAGCGGCATGATGGGCCTGCCAGGCCAGCCGGGCAAGGCGGACTATGTGCTCTATGGCGCGGACCACAAGCCCCTGGCGCTGATTGAGGCCAAGCGCAGCAGCGTGGACGTGAACCAGGGCCGCCAGCAGGCCAAACTGTACGCCGACTGCCTGGAAGCGCAGTATCACAGGCGGCCCATGATGTTCCTGTCCAACGGCTTTGAAACCTGGTTCTGGGATGACCAGAGCGCGCCGCCCCGCCGGGTGAGCGGGGTGTTCAGCCGGCTGGACCTGGAAAAGCTGATGCTAAGGCGCCTCGGCAAACGGAAGCTGACGGAAGTGCCAATTGATGAGGACATCACGGGGCGCTATTATCAGTCAGCCGCTATCCGCGCGGTGTGCGATAATATTGAGGGCGGTTTCCGCAGGAGCCTTTTGGTGATGGCGACCGGCACCGGCAAAACCCGCACCGCTATTAGCCTGACGGATGTGTTGAGCCGGGCGGGCCATGTGACCAACACGCTGTTCCTGGCGGACCGCACGGCGCTGGTGGGCCAGGCCAGGGACGCCTACAAGGAGCATCTGCCGGACATGTCCCTGTGCAACCTTTTGACCAACAAGGATGACCGGAACGCCCGGGTGGTGTTCTCCACCTATCCCACGATCCTGAACGCCATCGACAGCGCCAAAAACCCGGATGAGAGCCGGCTTTTTACGCCTGCGCACTTTGACCTGATCATCATTGACGAGGCGCACCGCAGCATCTTCCATAAATACGCGGCGATCTTTGAGTATTTTGACGCGCTGCTGGTGGGGCTGACGGCCACGCCCAAAACGGATGTGGACCGCAACACCTATGACTTTTTTGAGATGGAGCCGGGGGTGCCCACCTATGCCTATGACTATGAAACCGCCGTATGGCAGGACCGTGTGCTGGTGCCCTATCACAACATCGAGGTGACGCTTAAGTTCCTGGATGAGGGTATTGTCTATGACGACCTGCCGGATGATGAAAAAAGCAGGTTTGAAGAGGAGTTCGCGGAGGAGGGGCAGATCCCCGATGTGATCCCGCCGGGTGCCATCAATCGCTTTATCTTTAACCGTTCCACCGTGGACACCGTGATAGAGGACCTGATGACCCGTGGCATCAAAGTCGCCGGTGGCGACCACCCCGGAAAGAGCATCATCTTCGCCCAGAACAAGAGGCACGCCCAATTCATTATTGAGCGTTTTGACAAGCTCTATCCCCAGTATTGCGGCGCCTTCGCCCGGCGGATCGTGTGTGACGACAACTATGCCCAGTCCCTGATCACGGAGTTCAAGCGCCCGGATCAGCCGCCCTATATCGCCGTGTCCGTGGACATGCTGGACACGGGCATTGATGTGCCGGAAATCGTCAACTTGGTATACTTCAAGAAAGTGCGCAGCAAAACCAAGTTCTGGCAGATGCTGGGGCGCGGCACCCGCCTGTGCGAGGGGCTGGCGTGCGTGGACGGACGGGACGGCGCGTACACCGACAAAAGGCGCTTCTATATCTTTGACTATCTGGGCAACTTTGAGTATTTCCGCGCCGACAGGCAGGGCATTGAAGGCAGCGAAACGGAAAGCCTCACCCAGGGCATCTTCATCAAGCGTGTGCGGCTCATCCATCTTATGCAAAGCGCCCAGCACATGGATTACCACTCCTGGCGGGAGGAGCTGGTGCACATCGTCTGGTCACAGATCAAGGCGCTTAACCTGGAACTGACCTCCGTGCGGCTGCAGCTGAAGCATGTGGAGCGGTACGGCAACAAGGAGCGCTTCCACTTCCTGACCGAACAGGACAAAAGCAACCTGTGCACGCGCCTGTCCTCCCTGGTATTCATGAACGAGGAAGACGAGTACGCCAAGCGCTTTGACAACCTGATGTACGGCCTGATGATCGGCATGATTGAGGCCACGCCCTCTTATTCCAGTTACATGAACCGGCTGAAGAAGATCGCCCGGGCGCTGGAGGACAAGGCCACCATCCCGCAGGTAAAGGACAGAATCGCGTTAATCCAGGCCCTGAACACGGAGGATTACTGGGAAAACGCCAACCTGGGCAAGCTGGAAGAAACGCGCAAAGCGCTCAGGGGCCTGATCCAGTTCCTGGGCGGCGAAGGGAAAACGGACAGGGAAACGGACTTTACGGATATCGTAAAGGTCATCAGGGAGGGCGACCCCCTGAACGCCGGGGAGGATTTCCGGGACTACCGGCAGAAAGTGACCCAATATATCCAGCAAAACCTTAACCACACGGCCATCCATAAGCTGACGCACAACCTGCCCCTGACCCAGGCGGATTACCAGAGCCTGAGCGACATCCTCACCCGGGAGCTGGGCACCCCGGAGGACTATCAGAAGCATTACAGGGATCTGCCCTTTGGCCTGCTGATACGCCGGGTCGCCAAGCTGGACCACGGCGCGGCCATGGCCGCGTTCAATGAGTTCATCAACGACCAGAGTTTGAACCACCAGCAGATCGAGTATGTGAAAAAAGTGATCGACTATGTGGAGCACAACGGCTACATGGAAAACCTGGCCTCGCTGATGCAGGCTCCTTTTGACCGCCCCATGAGCCTGCATATGCTGTTTGACCAGGAGGGGCAGATCCGGCTGATCAATATCATCAAAGGAATCCGGAATAACGCGGAATGGGTGGCGGGGTAGCGGCAGGGCCCGCACATTATTCATACTCCCTGAGTCGGTGGTTCGCGTCAGGGAAAACAATGATTTGATATTGGTTTCCGTCACGAAATATATTTCACCATTCTTACCTGGTTAGCCTTCGACAAAGAGATCAACCAACATGACTTATATGCAGGCTATATCTCACAACTGATAGATATGCAAACGGGAAGGATACAGTGATGTTAATCAACAACGTCGGAAATATCGCGAATAGGCTGGAGTATGAGTTCAAGTATATTTCGTCTCTGCTCAGCCATCAAGGAGTAAAAGGTGATTTGAGAGAAGCCGCCTTGAGAAACGGGCTTCGAGCGCTTATTCCAAGGAAATACGACATTGGAACCGGTATTATCATGGACGCCCATAATACTCAGAGCAACCAGCAGGATTTTATCATCTATGATGGCTTTTCCTCACCTTCGTTCCTAAATGATGAGACCACGGTAATTCTGCCTGTCGAAAGCGTTTATGCTATTACAGAAATAAAGTCACGGCTTACTGCTAAGGAGCTTGAAAGAGCCATCAATAATGCTTCCAGCGTGAAGACTTTGAGAAAAAATCTAATTTTACCTCCTCCGGGCTTCTTCATGCCAATGTCGAACTATATCTATAGCTCCGTCTTTGCATATGAGTCTGACATTGGTATGATGACATTAAAAAAGCGGTTTGATGAGATGAACCAAAACCTTCCCTATGAGCAACGCATAAGCACCATATGCGTATTGAGCGAAGGCTGTATTGTGAACGCACACAAGAAGGATTTAACAACTTTAAACACGCAACCAAGTGAAGAAACTATAACTGTACTCCGGACTCTACCCATTGAGCAGTCGCTCTACATGTATTACCTCATACTGCAATACCACCTAACAACAAACACAATGTGTCCTCCAAATCTCACTCGATATGCTCATATTGGTAAGTCTTTCGAATCATCGCTCGTGACACTTGATATGGAGAGCATTGAAACTGCAGGTGTTCTAAAAATGCATGGGGTAGAAATAGCCGCATGTGATGTTAAAAGGTATAAAAATGCCGCCCAATATTTCGACCGAACTCTTACTGACGGGCTTGTTGCTGCCAGCGGGTTGGACCGTGATGCGTTGGCACGGGAGATACAATGGGCAAGAAACTGGATTACTGATAAGGACGCGGCAGTTGGCCGTGCTATAGCCGAGTCAGACCACAATACACTGCCCCAATAAAATGCGCTATAGTCTTCATCAAACTATAATGATGATAGTTGACTTATAGAGACGAAATGTATTCAGTGTATTCAGAGAAGTATAAAATAATGAATGAAGTTTAGCCATTATATTACCAAAATGAATGTGTGTGAAATTAGTAATAGATTAGTAAGCAGTAAAGTCTCGGTACTGTCAAGGTTTATGCGCAAATTTACGGAAGCCATTGAGTTGACTGTCATCTGGCAGCCGGTTCGCTGCAATCCAGCGCGTCCAGGTGTCTCATGTTCAGATATGATTTGTTGACCTATTGTGTGTGCAAGACACGACGCATGCGGACGCATACCAGCATGAGGGTTGAGTTCCCATTCGGAAAGGTTCCAACCACCCATCTTCAGATAGATATTCACCCCAAGGCTTGACCGTCCTCGTGGCCGCCAGATCAATACATGACATTGATGTGAAGATTGGGGCGTTCTACCCGGTGATGTTGTGGTCTCCTTCCCTTGCCAACCCGCGCCTCAAATATCCACCCCCTCCACAAACCACTGCCCATGGGAATACCACAGCTCACGCTCATGTCCTGATATCCGGCAGAGAAAACGCAGGCCCTCGCCCCCCGCTTTCCTGGCGACGCCCGGGCGCACGTCCAGCACCTTGTCAATCTCCCACTGCCGCCCGTCAGGCCAGATCAACTTAAGGGGGACAATGCCGCCGTCCGGCTGGGTTAAGGACAGCACGCCCACAAATATTTTTTCGGCAAAGCGTATCTTCATTTTCTTCCGACCCTCAACTGCGCTTGATAAACAGGAACATATGTTCCCGTTGTTCACATATCTTAACACGCCCGAATGGGGAAAATCAAGAAGAAGGACCGGCGGGATAGTGCCAGTATGTATTGCATGCATTGCAAATCACTCACATGAGATCACGCATCAGGATAGCATTTTCAGACCTTGCGCCGTCTGTTGCGTGGTATAATATCTTCGAATTGACGGTTACTCATTCTATCAGAACAGGAGGGCCGGCAGACTATGGAACTCTTCCTCGCTGTGGTGATTTTGATCGCCAAACTGCTGTATGATCGCGGGGCTGAGATCAGCGCCGCAGAAAAAGCCAGGGAGATCGCTGAAGAACGGAAAGCGAAACGCGGGTAAAGATAAAGACAACGCTCATAGCCCAAAACGGGTCTGTTTGTCACGGCTGCCTTCATGCAGGGCTTGCCAGGAGAGACTATTCAACTATGATATTGCATCTTAACTTTTCGTAAGTTATAACAGCAAACTGAAGTTAAAAGGCACGCGCGGGATGGACCATTTCAAAAAAGCAGGGGAGGTGCATCGCGCCCCATTTGTTACCTGTGTTTGATACCCCTGCAGATCAGGGCGATTGTCCCGCCCCCCCAATCTTGCCCCTCCCCGCCAGTTCCTGTATACTTGGGCCTGCGTTCCAATTTGATTTTCCAAAGGGGGTGTCCGGATGGTCAATGGCAAGGATTTTACCCAGGCGCTGTCCTTAAGGGTGCTCTCACCCAGCACCAAGGCCAGATGGCCCATTATATCCCCGGAGCTCAACCGCCCAGGGCTTGAACTGACCGGGTATTATGAGCATTTCGCCCATGAGCGGCCCCAGGTCATCGGCAACGCGGAGATGGGCTATCTGATGAACCAGAGCGAGGAGGCGCTTCGGAAAAAACTGACCCAGTTTTTCCGCTATCAGATTCCCTGCCTGATCGTGTGCAGGGGCCTTGTGCCGCCCCAGGTGATGCTGGAGCTGGCCCGGGAGAACAACGTGCCGGTGCTGGGCTCGGACGAGTCCACCACGCGGTTTATCCTAAACGCCATCCTGTACCTGACCCGGGAGCTGGCTCCCCACTCAACGCTCCACGGGGTGCTGGTGGATGTGTACGGCGTGGGTGTGCTTTTGACGGGTGAATCAGGCGTTGGCAAGAGCGAGTCGGCCCTGGAGCTGGTCAAGCGCGGCCACCAGTTGGTGGCTGACGATGTGGTGGATATCTGCCGGGTGAATGACAACCGCCTGGTGGGCGAATCGCCTGAGGCCATCCGCCACTTTATGGAAATACGGGGCGTGGGCATCATCGACATCCGCGCCATGTACGGCATCAGCGCGGTGCTGTTGAACAAATCCATTGACATGGAGATCAACCTGGAGCCCTGGGAGGAGAAAAAGGAATATGACCGCCTGGGCCTGGAAGAGGAGTTCTCCGAAATCATGGAGGTGAAGATCCCCAAGCTGGTCATCCCCGTACGGCCCGGTCGCAACCTGGCGATCATCATCGAGATTGCCGCCCGGAACCTGAGCCTGAAGCGCATGGGCTATTCCGCCGCCAGGGAGCTGGACAAGCGCCTCAACGACATGATGCACCAGGGGGCGCCGGAGGCATGAGCAAGCGCTATATCGGCATCGATTTGGGCGGCACCAAGATCGCCGCCGGCATTGTGGACTCACAGGGCCGGGTCCTTTCCAAGGCTGAGTCCGCCACCCTGCCGGACCGCCCCTTTGAGGAAGTGGTGAGGGACATGGCTGGCTGCGCGAGGCGCGCCATGTCAATGGCGGAGTGCGGGGAGGAGCGAATTGAGGCCATTGGCATCGGCATCCCGGGCATCGCCGAGAACCAGACGGGCACGGTCATTTTCTGCACCAACCTGGGCTGGCACAACGTGCCCCTCAGGCGGGAATTAAGCCAATACATCAATAAGCCCATCTATATCGACAATGACGCCACCGTGGCGGGCTATGCCGAGTCGGTGGCCGGGGTGAGCCGGGGAGCCAAATCCAGCGTGTTCCTCACCCTGGGCACAGGCGTTGGCGGGGGCATCGTGATAGATGGCAAGCCCTGGACCGGCGCCCACGGTGTGGCCAGCGAGCTGGGGCACCTCACCATGGTGGTGGACGGCATCCCCTGCACCTGCGGGAAAGCAGGCTGCGTGGAGCGCTACTGCTCCGCCACAGCGCTTATCCGCATGGGCCGGGAGGCGGCCGAAAAGCATCCGGACAGCCTCATCGCTGATTTGTCCGGGGGTGACCCGGACAAAATCACCGGGAAGCTGGTCATTGACTGCGCCAGGGAAGGGGACTCGGCCGCCCTGAAGGTGTTTGGTGAATACACACGCAATCTGGCCATCGCCATCAACAACGTGATATCCTTCCTGGACCCGGAGATCGTGGTGCTGGGCGGCGGCATCAGCCACGCGGGGGATTTCCTGCTGGAGGCGGTCCGCGACAGGATACCGGAGTTCCTCATGTTCAAGACCATGCCCTACTGCCGGGTGGAACTGGCGGTGCTGGGCAACCAGGCCGGCCTCATTGGGGCGGCCATGGTAACCAAATCCATCGCCGAAGAAGGAGAAGCCTATGCCAGTGACCAGGATTGCTGACCTGTTTCGCCAACTGCCCCCGGACGGGGCTGAAATTACCGCGCGGGGCTGGGTAAGGACCCTGCGGGACAGTAAGGCTTTTGCCTTTATTGAGCTAAACGATGGCTCGTCCTTCCGCAACCTCCAGGTGGTCTGCGAGGGAACGCTTCCCAATTTCGCCGACATCACCAAACTCTCCCTGGCCACCTCCATTGAGGTAAAGGGGACCCTGGCGCACACGCCGGAGATGAAGCAGCCCTTTGAACTAAAGGCGTCTGAGGTCACAGCCATCAGCTTAAGCCAGGCGGACTACCCGCTGCAAAAAAAGCGGCACAGCTTTGAGTACCTGCGCTCCATCGCCCACCTAAGGCCCCGCACCAACACGTTTTTTGCCGTGTTCCGCGTGCGCTCCCTGGCGGCCCAGGCAATCCACGCCTTTTTTGCCCGGCGGGGCTTTGTGTATGTGCACACCCCCATTATCACCACCTCTGACGCCGAGGGCGCCGGCGAGATGTTCCGTGTGACCACCCTGGACCTGGAAAAGGCTCCCAGGACGCCCACAGGGGAAGTGGACTTCAGCCGGGACTTTTTCGGCAAGCCCGCCTCCCTCACCGTGTCAGGGCAATTGCAGGCGGAAGCCTATGCCCTGGCCTTTGGCGATGTGTACACCTTTGGCCCCACCTTCAGGGCGGAGAACAGCAACACCGCCCGCCACGCGGCGGAGTTCTGGATGGTGGAGCCGGAGATCGCCTTCGCGGACCTTCAGGACAACATGACGCTGGCTGAGGACATGGTGCGGGAAGTCATCACTGAGGTGATGGAGAAAGCGCCGGATGAGCTGAACTTCCTCAACAGCTTCGTGGACAAGGAGCTGCTGGCCCGGCTTAACCATGTCAAGGGGAGCCCCTTTGCCCGGGTCAGTTACACCGAGGCCATCGGCATCCTGAAGGCATCCGGCGCAGCCTTTGAGTACCCGGTGGCCTGGGGAATGGATCTTCAGACAGAGCACGAACGCTACCTCACTGAAAAGCACTTCAAGAGCCCCGTGTTCGTCACCGATTACCCCAAGGACATCAAGGCTTTCTATATGCGCATGAATGAGGATTTAAAGACCGTCGCCGCGGTGGACCTGCTGGTGCCGGGCATCGGGGAGCTTATCGGCGGCAGCCAGCGCGAGGAGCGCTATGATAAACTCCTTGAGCGCATCGCGCAAATGGGCCTTGAGGAAAGCGATTACAGCTGGTACCTGGACCTGCGCCGCTTTGGCTCCGTCAAACACGCCGGCTTCGGCCTGGGTTTTGAGCGCTTTGTGATGTATCTGACCGGCATGACCAACATCCGTGACGTCCTCCCCTTCCCCAGGACGGTGGGGCACGCGGAGTTCTGAAATCATCAGCCGCACAGCGGCACAAAAACAGGGTATACTACATAAGCGCGGGAAAGCCCGCGCTTTGGTATGGAAGGAGATTCTATCAATGACCCAACAACAGTCAAGCCTTGTGCTCCCATTGCTTAAAAGCGGCAAGATGCGCCGCAGTGTGTATAAACTAAACCAGGATCTGCCGCTGACCCATCAGGAAGTGGAGGACCTTGTGGGGCATGTGCTCAGGCACACCCCCAGCTTTTTTAATGTGCAGAGCACCCGCGTGCTTCTGCTGTTCGGACAGGACCACAATGACCTGTGGGAAATTGTACGTAAAACCCTGCGCCCCCTGACGGGCGAAGCCCAGTGGGAAGCCACCAACAGGAAGGTTGACGGCTTCAAAGCCGCCGCCGGCACCGCCGTGTTCTATGAGGACATGGCTGCTGTCAAGGAGCTGCACGACCAGTTCCCCCTCTATAAGGACAGCTTTGGAGACTGGAGCGAGCACGGCAACGCCATGAACCAGTTCCACCTCTGGCAGCTGCTGTCAGCCGCCGGCGCCGGCGCCAACCTGCAGCACTATAACCCCATCATTGATGAGGAAACCAGGAAACGCTGGAACATCCCGGAAGCCTTCAGGCTCAGGGCGCAGCTGGTGTTTGGCGGCATCAGCGAGCCCGCCGGCGAAAAAGAGCATCTGCCGCTGGAGAAACGGATGCGGGTGTACGGCGCCAAGGAATTGCCGCGCAAGGCAGGCTAAACAAAAAAAACGCCCGCTAAAAGGGGGCCGGCGCTGCGCGCGCCGGCCCCCCACATGGTATCTGGCTGTTCAGTCCTCGTCTTCCGCGCCCAGGTTTTCCATGAACATATCGAACACTTCCTGAACGATGTCTTCATCTTCCACCGTCACATAGATGTCTTCGCCCTTGTCATCCTGGGCAATTTTCAGGATGACGACTTCGCCTTCCTCGTCTTCATCCTCATCTTCTTCATCGTCCTGCACCGCCATGAAGACCACATAGCTCTCGCCCTTGTGCTCCAGCGTGTCCAGGTATTCGAACTGGGCGACGTTGCCGTCCTCGTCCGTCAATTCCACCAGGTTGCTGTCCTCATCATCCTCAAACAGCATTTCTTCCTCGATCATTTCCTCGTCAGGATCGATCCTCTTGTCATCCGCCATGTGCCTGCCCTCCTGTCCGTTTTAAGCGCTCTCCGGCGTGCTTCTCACACGCCGCTTAACCATTATACCCAAGGCTGTCAAGATGGCGCTGAAGAATCAGGCTGGCCGCCGTCTGGTCAACCTTCTTCCTGATTTGGCGGCTGTCCAGCCCGCCGGCCCTCAGGGCTTCTTCGGCTTCAAAGCTTGAGAGCCGCTCATCCTGGTAGTAAACGGGAATCCCTTCCGCCTCAAGCCGCCCTCCCAGGCCCTGCGCCTCTTTTGCCTGCGGGCCCAGGCTGCCGTCCATATTGCGCGGCAGGCCCAGCACCACCCCCGCAGCGCCGGTTTCCACAATGAGCGCCTTTATCCGCTGTGTATCTGGCCCCCAGCCCTTGTGGCGGAAGACACTGTGAGGAAAAGCCTTAAGGCCTTCCGTATCGCCCAGGGCCACGCCGATGCGCGCTTCTCCGTAGTCCAGGCCCAAAAGCCTCAATCGGCCTCCGGCGCGGGGACGCTGAAATACTGGCGCACCAGCTCCTCCAGCACCTCATCCCGCTCCAGGCGGCAGATGAGATTGCGGGCGTTGCCGTGGCTGGTGATATACGTGGGGTCGCCGGTCATCAAATAGCCCACCAACTGGGCCACGGGGTCATATCCCTTTTGCGCCAGGGCTTGGTAGACATGCTGCAGGATATTGGCAGCCGTGCTGCTGTCGCTCCCCAAAGGGAGGATTTTCGTTGTGCCGAAGCCCTCAGTCATAAGCAACCCTCCTTCTTTCGTTATTATACATCTTTCACCGCAAACATCAAGGACATCCGGGCGGCGGGCTTCGCTTCCCACTATGCTATAATACCCCCGATAAGGGGGCTTTGCCATGAAGGAAAGGCTGTATTTCAGGGACGCTTGGATCCGGGTGTTTGACGCCAGGGTGGAAGCGGTGAAGAAGGAAGGCGGGGAGACCTGGCTTCGCCTCTCGCAATCCGCTTTTTATCCGGAAGGCGGGGGGCAGCCCGGCGACCGGGGACTGCTCTATCTGGGTGAAAATTCTTATCCGGTCACTGACACCCAAAGCGATGAAGATGGCCAGGTATGGCACCGGGTACAGGCCCCGGAAGGCGCGGCGCGGCTGGTGCCAGGCGTACAGGTGCGGGGCGAACTGGACTGGGCCAGGCGCCATGACCATATGCAGCAGCACACAGGTGAACACATTCTGGCCTGGTGCGTCTGGTCGCTTCACGGCGGCTATGTCCACGGGCTGCACATCGGGCAGGTGGAGTCCTCAATTGACGTAAGCCTCCCCGGCGGGCAGACCCGCTTAAGCGGGGAACAGCTGGAGGGCATCGAAACCCTGGCCAACCGGGTGATCGCCCGGGATGACACCATTGTCTGCCGCTTTCCCGATGCCGGGGAGATCAGCAAACTGCCCCTGCGCAAGATGCCCGGGGAGCATGACCAGACCCGGGTGGTGCTGATGGGTGACTATGAGGGCGTAGCCTGCGGGGGGACCCACCTTGGCCGCACCGGGCAGGCCGGGGTGATCAAAATCCTGCGGGACCAAAGCGCCCGGGGCAAGCTGCGCCTGTTTTTCCTGTGCGGCCTGCGCGCTGCCCGGCACTACCAGGCCTGCTGGCGGGCGCTGGACGAGGCCTCCAGTATCTTAAGCGCCCCCCACCTCCAGGTGCCCCGGGCGGCGGCCGCGGCGCTTGAAAGAATCAACAGCTTAAGCTATGACCTGGCCGCCTTTCGAAAGGGCACAGCCCTGGCACGGCTGCCGGGCTTGCTTGAGCGGGCTGAAGAGCTTTCAGGCGGCACCTTTTTGGTAGCAGAAAGCTTGCCGGAAGCGGAAGCCCAGGCGCTTGACGCCCTGGCCAGCGCGCTGGCCCAGGAGCCCGGCGTAACCGCCCTGCTCTGCGCGCCACAGGGAGATAAGGCCCTTTTCACCTTCGCCAGGGCGGAGGGACCGGGCCGGGACCTAGCGGCGCTGATGCGCGCCGCGGGCATCCGGGGCGGAGGCAAACCCGCCTTTGCCCGGGGCACAGCTGGGGACACCAGCCCCCTTGAAACGGCCATCAAGCTGGCGCACGAAGCCGCGGGGGAAGCGCCTGGGGAGCGTCACACCGGCGGCACGTGATTTCGCGTATTTTTTCTGTCTAATCCGGGATTTTGCGATTGACACCACTGATGTTGGGTGTTAAGATTTTTTTAAGAATAGACCCCATCGCCGTTACTGTATTTGCCATGCATCCAGAAAAAACCCAAAAGCGAAAGGAGACCGGAAACCATGAAGAAGCTTATTGCCCTGTTGATGGCCCTGACCCTCCTGCTGGCAGTATCGCCAGCCTTTGCCTGGGACCCCATCGGTATCACGACAGGGGGCACCGCCGGCACCTACTATCCCCTGGGCGGTGAGATCATGTCCCTGTGGATGAAACACATCCCGGACCTGGACGTCTCCGTGCAGTCCAGCGGCGGCTCCAAGGACAATATCATCAAGATCAACAACAACGAAGCTGAAGTGGGCACGGTGCAAAACGACGTGATGTACTACGCCTACCAGGGCGATCAGGACTTCTTCAATGGCGAGGTCATCGACTCCTTCAGCGCCATCGGTTCGCTGTACCCGGAGTTGGTGCAGGTGGTGGTTGGGGCTGATTCTGACATCAAGACGGTGGAAGACCTGAAGGGCAAGAGGGTTTCCGTGGGCGCGGTTGGTTCAGGAGTATACTTCAACGCCGTGCAGCTGCTGGAAATCGCCGGGCTCACGCTTGATGACATCCAGGCCCAGCACCTGAGCTTTGATGAGTCATCCACCTCCTTCCAGAACCGGCAGCTGGACGCCTTCTTCATCACCGCCGGGCTGCCCAACCCTGCCGTCATGGACGTGGCCAGCAAGCAGCCCGTGCGCCTGATTGGCCTCACGGACGATCAGATGGCCGCCCTTCAGGAAAAGTATACCTTCTATGTGCCCATTGAAGTGCCGGCGGAGACCTATAACGGCATGGCGGAGGCGGTAACGGTGCCCTCCATGAACGCGGTGCTTATCTGCCGCAATGACCTGCCCGAGGAACTGGTCTATGAAATGACCAAGGTGCTCTTTGAAAACAAGGATGAGATGACCCACGCCAAGAAGGAATATATCAGCGCGGAATATGGCGTCACCGGCATCCCCACGCCCTTCCATCCGGGCGCGGAGCGGTATTTCAAGGAAATCGGCCTCTTGAAGTAATCCTTTATCAGCCCCGGGCCGCTTGAGGCGCCCGGGGCTTTTTGCCCATTGGGAGGGTACACATGGCAGAAAAACGCAAGAACAATCACATACCGGACCCTGTACACCACGGAAGTGATGACCATCCGCTGGAGGTCGTGGACCAGGAAGAGATCCGCGAGATCATGGGCAAGTATGACCGGGAGAGCGCCTACCGTGTGCTGAGGGGCAAGCGGGGCCTTATCCTCTCGGCCATCTGCGTGCTGTTTTCGCTCTTCCAGCTCTACAGCACCTGGTACATCATCCCTTCGACCCATATGCGCCCCATCCATGTGGGCATCGTGGTGATGCTGGCCTATTTTCTCTACCCTGCCCGGCGAAACGGGCGCAAGGACACCCTGCCCTGGTATGACCTGGTCCTGGGTTTGGTATCCCTGGCGCTGTTTCTCTACCCGGTGGTATACTTCGCGCAGATCACGCGGCAGAACAGCCTCCTCCCCTATCAGTACCTGATCGGCGGCTTGGCCATCCTCGTGCTGGCCGAGGCCTGCCGCCGGGTGGTGGGCCTGCCCATTGTGATCATTGCCACGGCGTTTGTTCTGATTGGTCTCTTTGGCCGGCTGATGCCCGGCTTCGTCAGCAACCGGGGTTTTACCGTAAACCAGATCATCAAGCATCTCTTCTATACCCAGGAGGGCGTCTTTGGCACGCCCATTGGCGCCAGTTCCACTTTCATCTTCCTGTTCATTCTTTTTGGCGCGTTCCTGGAAAAAACCGGCGTGGGCGAGTTCTTCATCGACCTGTCAAACGCCATCGCAGGCAACAAACGGGGCGGACCCGCCAAGGTGGCGGTCATCACCAGCGCGCTGGAGGGCACGGTGTCCGGCTCCTCAGTGGCCAACACGGTGGGCTCCGGATCCTTCACCATCCCCATGATGAAGCGGCTGGGTTACCGGCCTGAGTTCGCGGCGGCGGTGGAAGCGGCAGCGTCCACCGGCGGGCAGATTATGCCCCCGGTGATGGGGGCGGCGGCCTTCCTGATGGCCGAGTCCGTGGGCGTACCCTACTCGGTGGTGGTCAAAGCCGCTATCATCCCGGCGCTTCTGTACTTTGCCGGCATCTATATCGTGACCGACCTGGAGGCCAAGAAACAGGGCCTCCGGGGCATGGACAAGAACAAAATGCCCAGGCTTCTTTTGGTATTGAAGGAGCGCGGGCATCTGATCCTGCCACTGGTCGCCATCATCTATGTGCTGGGCGCGGGCTTCACCCCCTCGATAGCGGCCCTTATCGGCATTGGCATCGCGCTCCTGGGCGGCTACATGAAGACCTTCGTGCAGATGATTGCCGCCAAAGCCAAGGGAAACCCAATCAAGCCCGTCATCAAGGAAAGCAAGGGCTTAAGGCCTCGGGAATACCTGGAAGCCCTTGAAGCGGGCGCCCGGTCCATCCTGGGCGTGGCGCTGGCCTGCGGCGTAGCCGGCATCATCGCTGGCATGATCACCCTCACCGGTATCGGGCTGAAAATGGGCTCCGGGCTTACGGCCCTGGCCGGGGGCAGCCTCATCCTGCTGCTCGTCTTCACCATGATCTCCTCCATCATCCTGGGCATGGGCGTGCCTACAACGGCCAATTACCTCATCACCTCCACCATCATGGCGCCGGTGGTGGTGCGTGCCCTGGCCGCCTACCTGCCGGATGTCTATGGCGCGCTCGATGCCTTGAACCCGGCTTTCGCTATCCTGCCGGCCCACCTGTTCACCTTCTATTTTGGCATCATCGCGGATATCACACCGCCGGTGGCCCTGGCGGCCATGGCAGGCGCCGCCATCGCCAAGTCAGACCCTTTGAGGACGGGCATTGAGGCCACCCGGCTTGCCATCGCGGCTTTCCTGGTGCCCTATATCTTCGTCTACAGCCCCCAGATGCTCATGCTAAATGCTCAGTGGTATGAAATCCTGCAGATCGCCGTCACCGCCCTCATCGGCATGTTCGGCATCGGCATGGCGGTGGAGAAATACTACGAGAGCAAGCTCAACATCCTCCAGCAGCTGATGGCCCTGGCCGGAGGCCTGCTGCTCATCATCCCGGGCCTGGTCACTGACCTCTTTGGCCTGGCCCTCATCATTTTGGTCGTGATCTGGCAAAAAATCCAGATCAAGCGGACCCCGGTTGTCCCGCAGGAAGTGCGCAACCCGGTGGGCCAATAACATATGAACAAGAAGCACATCGTCTGCTACGGTGACTCCAATACCTGGGGCTATGACGGGGAGACCGGCGGCCGCATGGACGATGACGCCCGGTGGACCCGGCTGCTCCAGGAGAAGCTGGGCAGCGATTACCTGGTAATGGAGGAAGGCGTCAACGGCCGCACCACCGTGTTTGAGGATCCGCTGGAGGAAGGCTTAAACGGCCTGAAAGCCCTGCCTCCAGCACTTTTGGCCCACTCCCCCATCGACCTGCTGGTGGTGATGCTGGGCACCAATGACTGCAAGGCCCGTTTTGCCGCCACGCCCAATGACATTGCCCAGGGCTTGCGAAGGCTGGCGCTCAAAGCCAAGGGGATGGACGTATGGCGGGAGATCCCCCGGCTGATCATCATCGCCCCCATGGTGATGGGCGAGGGGCTGTACGGCATGCCGGAGGTCTCCGCCTCCATGGGGCCGGGCTGCGTGGAGAAATCCCGGGAGCTGCCGGAGCTGATGCGCCGGCTTTCCCTGGAGCTGGGCTGCGCCTTCCTTGACAGCAATGATTCAGTCGTGCCCAACACCACCGACTTTATGCACATCGCCCGGGAGAACTCGGGAGCCCTGGCGGAAAAGGTGGCGGAGGCAATACTTTTGATTCTGGCTTAGGCATATTCGCCCCCTGCGCTGGACAGGACGCCGCCTCTGATGTAGAATCCCACCTTGGAAGCGAAAACGCGACGCCAGACGGAGGGTAGCGATGCACGAGAATGTCTTCATCTTCGAACACCCGCTGATTCAGCACAAGGTCTCCCTGCTGCGGGACAAAAACACATCCATGAAGGATTTCAGAGACCTTTTGGACGAGTTGTCCATGCTGATGGTCTACGAGATCACCAAGGATTTCCCCCTGGTTGAGGTGGAAATCGAGACCCCCATGGCCATAGCCAAGACCAAAGTATTGTCCGACAGAAAGGTGTCGCTGGTGCCTATCCTCAGGGCGGGTATTGGTATGGTACATGGCATCCAGCAGCTTCTGCCCAACGCCCGGGTGGGCCACATCGGCCTCTACCGGGACCATGAAACCTGCCAGCCGGTGGAATACTACTGCAAGCTGCCGCCTGACATCGCCGAGAGCACCGTCATCATGCTGGATCCCATGTTCGCCACGGGCGGCAGCATCTCCGCGGCGCTTAAGATCCTCAAGGACCGGGGCTGCAAGGACATCCGCCTGGTGTGCATCGTGGCCGCGCGGGCGGGTGTGGAGCGCATCTGCCGGGAGCACCCGGACGTTAAGATTTACTGCGCCGCCTTTGACGAGGTGCTCAACCCCAACGCTTACATCGTCCCCGGTTTGGGGGACGCGGGCGACCGGCTCTTCGGGACAAAATAAGGCCCTGATCATATATTTCCCGGGCGCCGCGCAGGCGCCCTTAATTGTAATCGGGTATACTCTCCCCACCAAAGCAAGGGAGGCCATAATGCCTGAGAATAAAACAAAACCCACGGAACAGGCCCCGGAGGAATTTATCAGAGACCTGCCCGGCGGCAAGAAAACGGACGCCCTGGCGCTGATGCAGCT
>JAQVQY010000114.1 GCA_028701335.1 Eubacteriales bacterium | reverse complement strand
GCAGGCGAGTGTTTCACTTAGTGTTGCATTTTTCCTAGAAGATGCGCTTTTCAACCGATTCGCTTAAAACACAATACCCAACCTATATGGCAGGGCCTGTCGAAAAAGCATTCTTCGCTTTTCAGGTTCCTTTACGCGGCCGCTTGCACCATTCGCAACGGCTTTCCGGCCCATCCAGCCCCTGAAAGGATGTGCCCCAAAAAGCGCCATAGAAGGCGCAGGAACTTCATCAGGCAGCCAAAAGCCCCGGGGCGTGTGCCCCGGGGCTTGGTTCCAAAGAATCGGTTAATCAGGGATTTTCGGGCGTGGTATCGGGGGTCGTCTGCTGCTGGAAGTAGGGGCAGGGGTGGTTTTGCCAGCCCTGGCCAGCGCCCTGCCAGCCGCCCATCATTCCGCCCATCATGCCCCGGCCGCCGTGCATCCTGCCGCCGCGGAAGCCGTTGGGGCTCACGTTCGGGTTGGCGTTCCGGCGGCCGCCCATCCCGCGCCGGCCGCCCATCATGCCGCCGCGGTTCCAGTTGCCGCCCTTCTCATCGCTGGAAGCCCACGGACCGAAGCCGGCATTCCCGGCGTTCTCCCCGACAAGGCCGGTGTGAAGGGCCGTCAGGAGCGCCTGGGCGTCAGCCAGCGAAATCTTGCCCAGCGTAAGTTGCGCGCGCAGGATTTGGACCTGCTGGAACGGCTGTGCCGACTTGAACGTGTCGAGCACGCCGGTTTGTGTCAGGACATCGCCCAGCGTGCTTCCGCCCTCCAGTTTGGTCGCCAGCAGCGCGTCAAGTTCCTCAGCGGTGAGCGTGGGCACGGACGCCTGCGCCTCTGGAGCCGTCCCGGCCGCGGGGGTCTCCGCAACCGCGCCGTAGATCAGCGTCAGGGCAAGCAGGCCCGTGAGGACCAGAGTAAATACCTTTTTCATGTTTCCCTCCATTTGCTTCGTCCGGTCGGGCTTCCCCTCCCGGCACTTTGGAGGATACCAAGCAATCGTGTCAAAAATGTGTCATTCCGGTACACATTGTGTGGCGGCGGGATATGCCCTCCAGCGTTTATACCAAACAAATGAAGAAATGTAATGATGGTCTGGAAATTTTCGTGTTTACGCCAAGCCGGGAGAAATGACCCCGCAAGTGACAATACTTCAAGACGACCATTAAATTGTATCAAACCCTGCAGAATGATATCAACGGATATGGACTTGCCACTTCCCTCATACTCGGGCAGAAGGCCAAGGATTCCGCCATTGACCTGGGCGCGCTGGCCATGGAGCGGGACGAACTGCAGAATGAGTTGCGAGGGGTCTCCGAACCCACGTAGCAATCCATGTACGAAAACGCGTATGAGGTTCTGGATCAGGCCGAGCACAAGAAACACTATGGCGGTTTGACAGAGCGCTTCGACAGGGCCAAGGCGCGGCTGGAGCAAGTGAAGGAGATCATCAGTGACAAGCAGACTCGCCAAGCTATGGCCGAAGCCTTCCTCGATGAGTTCAAGCGGCTGGATGGCGTTGGGGAATTTCAGGCTGTGCTTTGGTACGGCCTAGCGGATTGCATGACGGTCTACAGCAAGGATGATGTGCGCGTCAGGTTTAAGGATGGGACGGAGATAAGGGCATGTCCGCTTCCTGGCTTTGTCCGGTACCTGACAAAGTTCCATTGCTTCGCCCCCTTTCACCCAGTTAGACGCATTCCGGGAATACTATCGTTCAAATATAAAGGAAAAATTCATAATAATGCTGCTTGGAATAGATTTATCATCGAAAGCCGAGCGTACATAGCATGTGTTCTGCCTACAAAATTTGGTGAATTTTCGAATTTGGATTATCATAACACAAGGAACAAGCAAAAATGTGATTCCCTCAAGTTATCAGTAAATGCAACCTTTCATGGCTGTTTTGCATCTAATGGATAGAATCAGCGCTGATTCATGAAAACGGAGAGTGTGATGGACGAACAATTCTTCACAAAAGAAGTAAAGGGAATGGAGCGAACGCTCTACCGGGTGGCATACAGCTACCTGCGATCGGATGAAGACGCCGCAGATGCGGTACAGGACGCACTACTCCAAGGTTGGGAAAAGCGGGCTACTCTGAGGGACGAGCAATACTTCCGCACCTGGATGACGCGAGTCCTGATCAACTCCTGTAACGCCCGGCTTCGCAAACACCGCTTTGAACTCCCATTTACTGAGGCAACCGGCTCTTCACAGGAGGATTCACACCTTGAATTCTATCTGCGGGAGGTGTTGGCGGCTATGGACATCAAGTACCGAGTTCCACTGACGCTGTTTTATCTGGATGGATTCTCATTGAAAGAGATAGCGCAGTTGCTTGGGCTACCCAAAGGTACAGTGAAAAGCCGGATTTCCCGCGCAAGGGACAAACTTAGGGAAGTGTTCAAGGATGAGGAGGTGTTTGAAGATGAAGCGCTTTGACCTGGATAAGGCATTCCCTGAAACTCCGAAAGAATTTACGGAGCGCATCGACCAAACACTACAGACAATTAAGGAGGGAAAACCCGTGAAAAAGATTACAGTCCGTACAATGCTCATAGCTGCAGTCATCACCCTTGCCGTAGGCGGTATCGCCTACGCGATCATCAACCTCGGCCAGGAATGGTACTACAATACCCGATTCACTGCATACCAGGAGCATGAACCTGACAAGCACCAAGCCATCATGGACAACATGCAGACTGATATTCCTCAGGAATCAAACGGCGCCGCTGCCAAGTTGGCTGACGTCAAAGTTCAGGACGCGTCATGGGCGGGAGAGAAACAAGTATTCACACTGAGTCTCACCGCAAGTGCAAAAGACATAGGGAAATACGAACTTCACTCATTATCGGAAATGGATGGGGATGGGTTGTATGCAGCAAGCATTGACGCAGGCGATCCTGACAGCAGAAACGTACACTGGCTGGGGACATCCAAGGGTTTTGGGCTGCCCAAAGACGTGATGGCAGACCCTGGCAAGCAGCTTATTCTCATTGACCTGGAGAAAGACCTTTACATCGGCGAAACCCAGACAGTGCTTCCGGGCTACATGACGGATGTTTTCACAACCGATGAAGGCCTGGTCATGGCTGTGCACGAATATGATTTGAAACTTGCCGATACTGCTGAGGTGGAAAAGATGTTCCGGGACATCAAAATCCCTGAAGGGATGGATGAAGCCCAGTTCGTCTTGGACAACCAGCAGCAGAAAGAACGCCTGATGCTTCAAGCAGAGGCTACAAAGCAAGCAATTGAAGACAATACGGACGGGGAGGGATACTTAAGCCTCCGCTTGCCCTACAGCGTCATACCATTCAATAACAACGAGTTTGGCGAAGCAATGGACGGCGCTGCACATTTCAGGGTCTACATAGGGAAGTAAGCTCTATCGCGTTAAGAAAAGGCAACACCGACAGAATGAAGAACCCCCCTCTCTCCGGAACGTTTAGCGGCAGGAGAGGGGGCATTCTTCTGTTTTCCGGGTCATTGGTCATATTGAGAGGTAATTCTTAAGCTCGGTGTCCTCATCTGTCTTAAAAGCACTGTTTGTCTGGGAAGTTTGGCGCAACAATTCTAAAAGGTGCTGTTAAGAATTATCATGCATCGAACAAACTGTTTACTTTAAACTCTTGTGGGCATCAGATGGGTTGATTACATAGAATCATGATAACAAAAATAAAAAATTAAGAATGCTATTCTAACTATTTCATGTTGCGCACCGTATGGCAGATATAGGAGGTGGCCGACATGAAACGTATCACAACGCTCTTTTTGATTGTTGTTCTTGGCCTGTCAGCCTTTTCGGCGCAGGGGATGGAAGGACGGTATCACGCAGAAGCCACCGTTGATTTTCATCTGCGGGAAAGCCCAAAAGAGAGCGGCAAACGAATCGCTCTCATCAATGAGGGCAGCAAGGTGAATGTGACCGAACACGGTGACGATTGGAGCAAAATCATCATTAACCAGAGAGCCGGTTACGCCAAGTCGGATTGGCTGTCCAAGTTTGTTGCTTTGGATCCCTTCGCTGACCCTGTGCCAGGACATCAAAGGCAAATTGGTGTTGCCAAAATCATCACACCGGCTTTGGCATCGGTTGCCGGATACTCCGGGACCGTTCTAGGCCCCGGAGATATCGTTGCCGTAGGGCGTTTTACCTCGGAACATGCCCTGATCAACATGATGCGGGAAGTTACGCGTCTGCCTAAAGATACCTTGAGCTATGAGGCCTTTGTGCCCTGGCAGTCCGCCCTGCCGGGAGATCTCCTTTCAGGCTTTACAACCTTCTTAAATGAAGAAACCGGCGGAAGGCTTGCGGCGAACCGCGCTTTCAACATAGAATTGGCTGCCCGCCGCATACAGGCAGCCACCCTTCAACATCAGGAATCCTTTTCCTTCAACAGACTCTGCGGTCCGTACAAAAAGTCAAACGGATACCTGATGGCGCCCAATATCAGCAGCGATGGAAAAGGTTATGGTGGCGGGGTATGCCAGCTTTCCACAACGCTGTATAACGCAGCGCTCGGCTTGCCTTTGAAGATTGACAAATGGAAGGTCCACCGGGAGAGAGGAGTTGCTTACATTCCGCAATACTTTGATGCCGCGGTTGGCTCTTACAGCGACCTGGCCTTTACCAATCTGCTGCCCTACGCCATCAGCCTGGAAGTGCTGACTCAAAACGGTGCGCTGACGGTTCTCATTCGTCGTGCAGACGAGATGAGTTGATCACAGGCGGGTGGCCCCCGGATTTAATTCCCCGCATCTAACTTTCCCGGCTCTATGTCCGTATACTATATGAAAGCAAGTGATGCATCCTTGCTTTCTGTAAGAAGAAATGCCAGAGGAGAAGTCATGATTTCTGACGACCAGTTCACCCGGGAGACGACAGCGCTGACACCGACGCTCTACCGGATATCCATGAGCATTCTGCGGCATGAGGCCGACTGCCGGGACGCCGTGCAGCAAGCTCTGTTGAATGTCTGGGTAGCCCGCGGGCGTTTGGAGGAAGCGAGATTCCGTACTTACCTGACGCGCGTCGTCATCAACGAATGCCGCAACATCCAGCGCAGGCGCATACGCGAGACCCCGGTTGATGAAATGCCGGACCTGGAATACATCATGCAGCCAGAGCAGTCAGAACTGAGGGAGGCCATTGACCTCTTGCCGGAATCCCTGCGGATGCCCCTCTTGCTGCACTATATGGAACTTTTTACCGAAAAGGAGACCGCCGGCGCGCTTAGCATCACCATCGTTGCTGTCAAGAACAGGCTGTACCGCGCGCGAAAGGCACTGAAGCAACAGCTGAAGGATTGGGAGGTTACACCGCAATGAAGAAGAACGCGCTGAACAACGAGCGCCTGCGAGCGCTGTTTCCCCAGACGCCCCAAGCTTTCAGCGACTTTGTTGAGCACAGGCTCAACGACCTGAAAGCAGGAAAGGAGATCCCTGTCATGAAAAAGAAACTGTCGTTGGCCATGGTACTGGCCCTTGTATTGGCCTTGCTGCTCGCGGCTGTGGCCGTGGCGGCCATCCTGTCCCCCACCGCCGAAA
>JAQVQY010000113.1 GCA_028701335.1 Eubacteriales bacterium | reverse complement strand
GGTTGAGGTTCTTTTTTGCGCTTATATGGGGGAGGGTAAAACTGTGGTTTTGGAGGCAGGAAGTTTGCTTGCTGCAGCTGGCTGCGGGTTGATAGCGTGAGGTCGATGTTATTCAGGGGACACTAATATAGAACAGGCGAATTTCAAGCAATGAAAGGCAAAGGAGCTGACGCGGCAGCTCCTTTGCTATCCCTATGCCTTCAACCGGTAGCTATAAGCGCCTGGAGAGGAGGAGCCTTAGAAACCCTTCACCTCAAAGATCAGCAGTTCATCCGCGGACTCATCTTCCCGTGACTGGGCTGCCGCGACCAGCGCGCCGCCTTCATTGGGCGTGATTGAGGCCAGCCAGGGATAATCAGTGCCCAGCAGGGGGTCGCACTCCGCCTGCCCGATGTACTCTCCCTCCAGCGTGAACAGCTTAAGGGCCCTGAAGTTGCCGTCCTGCACCAGGATGGTGTCCTCTGTTTCCACGATGCCGGTGACAGAGCCAAACGCGTCATCCGCCATCCAGTCGGCCGCCCCCAACTGGAACAGCTCGTTGCCCTCAAGGTCATACACGGCCACCCTTTGGGCATCCCCCGCCAGGGCGTCGGTGCCAGCCACATAGATGCGCTGGTCAGAAATGGCGGCACAGCTGATCATGCTGAAACGTCCCTGGCGGGCGGCGGCGTCGCTCAGCCGGGACAGCACCCAGGGCTTGGCGGTAAGGGCGCTGCCCTCAATTTTCACCAGCATCGGATCAGCGTTAGCCCAAAAGGTGAGCCCCCATTCCCCGGAAGGGTGGGTGACCAGATAGCCTGACAGGTTGTTGTCCTGAACCACCGCGCCGTCCTTAACGGCGAGGATATTATAGATGCCGTGGGACACAAACAGGAGGCCGTCCTTGCCTTGGGCCAGGTATTCAAACTCATCCTCCAGCGTTATCCTTCCACCGCCAAAGGACGGGTCTGGCACCAGGCTTCCCGATTCCATCAGGTAAGCGTATAGCGTCTTCCCTGCCAGCACATACAGGCGCTGGCCCGATAAGAGAATGCTGTTGCCGAAAATGTTGTCAAGGATGATGGGGTCCTTAGCTTTTAGGAACACCGCGGTCAACTCCCTGTCCCCAATGGTGACAGGCGCCGGCAAGGGCAGGCAGGGCGTTCCGTCCTGCGGCATGGGCGGATCCACATTGGGGGGCGTCAGCACAGGCAAGGTAAACACGATCGAGTCCAGCAGTTCCTGTAGCACGTCTCCCATTTGTTCCGGCTGTTCTGCCAGGATGGTCAGGGTAATGCCTGATTCAACCACCCGCGCGGTGTATTCCAGGTATTTCCATCCCCATTTTTCATAGGGCGTTCCCAGGAACCGTAGCCCGCCGATGATGGCCTCCTCCAGAGCGCCTTTGCCCAAATCGGCGGCATAACCCTCCAGAATCTTGATTTTGTCGCGGTAATTGCGTACCCCTTCGCTGCTGGCCGTTATCGCGATAGAAGCCACATTTCCGCCCTCATCGTCCTTCAGCTCAAATCGCATATAGGCGTAGGTTTCGCTGTCGCTGCGCATCGAAACGTTCTCAGTCCAGCCGCCGCCTCCGGGCAGGCGCGCGCCAAAAAGGCTTGTTACCGTTTCCCCGGAGACAGCCTCAGGCTGCTCGGTTTTGGGCTCAGGGCTTGGTTCCGCCGCGGGTTGTGGAGCCGCCGGCGTTTCCGTCGGCGCCGGAGAGGATAACATGGCTGGTTCACCCGCATCGCTCCGCTTGAAGATGAGAGACACATCGCTTGAGCCGTAAAACATGGACAGCTCTTCTGCCTGCGCGTCCCACTCCGGGGATGAAAACACATAGCTGCCGGCGATGGTTATCGTATCGCCGCTTAAAGTCCAGGTGAATTGCTCCTGATAGTCTTTGGTCAGAGAAGCTTCGCCCGTACCATCTTCCCTAAGCACCAGAACACAGCCATTGGGAAAGAGCATCGACGCCTCAAAGGAATACCCAGCCATTTCGTAGCGTTCGGCTTCCCACTGGCCAATAAAAGCATCCGGTTGTGTTTGCTCACTGATGACGGCAGGTTCTGCCGTGTCGCGGTCAAAGTAGATTGTTACTCCATCGTTTTCCGAGGCAAGCTGGCCGTCAGCCAGCAGCAGATCCATCATCTCTCCGCTCAGGTCAACCCGGATGCCCCCGCTGATCCCTTCCCAGGTTCCCTGTTCATCCCTTCCCATGGAAGAGAGCGTCACCATGCCGTCAGTATGGATGGTAAGCGCCAGCATGCCCCTGACACTCTTCCCGTCCATTTCTGCCTTCCGCTCGCCATCGCCACTATCCACCGCGACAGAAATCCACCTGCCGGTGTATTTCCCGCTGGTAAGGCGGGACAGCAGGCCGCCTGATTTGGGCGCTTCGCCTGCCTTTTCCAGATAAAGGGTCGTGCTGCTCTCCGTGGTCGTGAGTTTCCCTTCGATCAGGGGAAATTCCACACGCTGGTCCTCAATTATGGCGGTGATTCCGTTTTCATGTTCCGTCCAGGTGCCTGGAATTTGCTCGCCCCCTGAGGCAACCAGCAGGCTGCCTCCTGCGTCAAGCGTCAGCTTCATCAGCTCGCTGGCGGCCATGCCCTGGAATTCCGACTGGATCACACCATCCCCCTGGTCAATACCCGTGCATACCCATTCCCCGGGGTAGTCCACCGCGGCCCCAATGGTTTGAACGCTGGCCAGGACGAAAAACCCCAATGCTATGAAGAATACTATCAACGCCCTTTTCATCTTTTCTCCCTATACTCGGTTATGTCAGATGCTGCAGTGGATCGCTTGCCGGTCAACCGGAACGGGCAGGAAAGTAATCACTTTGCGGTTTGTGCGATACCAGGAACTTTCTAAGCGGTAAGGGTTGTATGGCTTTTTGTTGAGGTCGTGCGTTGCTCCGGGCGGAAAGCGTAATGGAGAAATTAACCCGCCGTGGATCGTATAACCGGATAAACCAGAATTCAACCAGAATATGTATTCCGGGAAAAACCAGAATTCGAGCAAAGTATAACATCGGATTGGAGCGCCGTCAATCTGATGCAATTCTGATATAATTAAGTTCATGTCTTGCCAATTTTGGAAAAATTTGCTAATAATGGGGGCGTCAATGCGATGCAATTCATAACATGCTGATTTTTCAATGGATAGGTACCGGCGCGAGAACACAGGATGGATAATAACTCACCATGCCAATATACTGCAGAATTAATGAGGATCTATGAGTAAGATTAAGGCAAAAAGAAAAAAATCAACAGCTTCTCAGGAAAACCCGAAGCCCAACCCCTACTCCAGCCTGGAGGGCACAATCCAAAAAATTACGGTGCTTACGCTGCGCGTCGGAGTGATCCTTAGTCTACTCCTGTTGATAGGCGGTATTTTCTACCGGCCCTTTTTGTACGCGGGGCTGCTGATTCTGCTGTTCATGGTGTTGGGCTTCGCCTTTTCCACGCCCCTGACCAAGAAGGACTTTCTGGCCATGATCTGGTGGGAGCAAAAAAGGAAGTAAAAAAACTGTTTGTAATGAATGAGCTTTAGGTGTCTGCAATATATTTCGTGACGGTCCGGGTAAGAGATACCCGTGGAGAGGCCGACTCTGCTTCCAGGCTGGCACCAAATAACAGGGTTTCTGCGTTCTTCTCAATTAAGCCTTCCGCTTCAAAATCATCCCGTGCATATCGATGATTGCCCAGATCCCGATACCCTTTGGTCTGGAGGATGTTTTCAGCGGCGAGCATGAAGTCCTTCCACTGATCGCCATAAGGCTTAAGCGTAATGAGCGCCGTTTGATGCGCCAGGCAAACGTCCAACGATCTTAATAGACTCACCTGGGTTTGGCTGGGAAGTCCACAATACAGCACTACTCCAAATTGTTTAACACTGCCATATTTCAGCTGCCCGGCGATATAATCCACGTCATGGTGGGGATAACCGCGGTTAATAGCCTTGTTCTCATCCATATTGCATGAAAACATACGGATGTTTGGCAGGATATGGTCAATGTTACGCAACATTGAGCATATCGTTGGGTTTAATCCCCAAGGGTCCAGGTTCACAAGGGTCACCATCTTATCATTCATTGTAAAGTTTCGGTAGATTTTGATGATTGTTTCGTAAAATTCTGGCGCGTTGAAAGCCTGTTGTGGACCACCCGAGAAAATAACTGAAGACACCTTTGTATCGGAGAATTTTGTGCCAGTCATAAGAATTTCCCGGTGCAAGGCACCTAAATATGCGCCGGCGATGTCCGGATGTTCTCCGGTGAGGAGCAGTTCGGCATCGCACAGGCAAGGATGCTGCGCAAAAGGAATTGAAACCAAAATAGATATGGCTTTCATTTCTTGTTTTTGATGATCATTGGTTTTCATCGCAACTCAATCTCCTTGATATTTCTGATAGTGCTGTTTGGGCAGAATGTACATATTCATCCACCACATGACTCCTGTCCATCCTGGTTATTATGCCAATGGTGATTGAGGGGCGAAAACCAAACGGCCTGACAATATAGTTGTTGTTATCGGGTGCGCTCACTCGTGGACATATATAGATTTTGGGTTTTATGTGAAGAAGTGCCTGCACCGGTGCCATGTTTTCCTCAACCTCTATTAGTGCGATCGACGGCTCTTTTTCCTCGATGTATTCTCGAAGTTGGTCGTGATAGGATGATGTGCACCGCTGGGAGGTGTATATTTCTTCTCCCCTAAGGTCCTTAAGGCCGATGCATTTAAGCGCCGCTAAACGATGTGTCGTGGGAATAACGCAAACGGGCACATCTACTAAGCCAACGTCCATTTTTAATCCAGGCAGGTCCACGGTGCTTTTGCCAAAAGTGAATGCCAAGTCAAGCTCTCCCTTACTGACATCCGCCTGCAAGGATAGGTGGCTGGTCTGCTGATAACGCACGATAATGTTTGGATATTTCTTGGCAAAATGAGCATGTGCTGCAGGGATAATGTGATGGACCTCTGACCCGATGACGCCAATAACTAACTCCTTTGCCTGATTGTCATTTAGGTTTTTCAGGCTAACGACAGCGTCATGAATTAATGTGTTGATATTATTGGCCGAGTCAAGAAAGTGCTCACCGGCGGGCGTCAGAGCCACTCCTTTGTTCGAGCGCAGGAGTAATTGTTCGCCTATCTCCGCTTCCAGTGCGCTCATCTGCTTTGATAAGGCCGTTGAGGAAAAATGCAGCATCTCTGCTGCTTTGGAGAAACTGCCCGTTTCTGAGATTGTAATAAACCATTCCAAGTGCTTGATATCCATGAACCTTCCTATTGCATCTCCTTTCTATCATTGAAGAGGCATATGTATATGTAGTCCTGCGATTTTGTTTGGGTGGTTTAACGCATTGGACGCACATGAATAGTGATGCATGTGATATTATACTTGAGATTCAGTATCAACACAAGATTACGACGTACCTTATATACATTGAGCGCGAAAGTGGAGTCGTGCCTCAGATAAGAATGAGCGCGAAACGAGTATGTTCAATGGATGAAAGGAAACGTAGTATCCATGGGCACAAGAATCGAAGTGACCA
>JAQVQY010000112.1 GCA_028701335.1 Eubacteriales bacterium | reverse complement strand
TGGATCCAGCTGGAGGTGGTGGTGTCAAATTCCCCCAAAGATTGAAGATGCCCGTAGTCTTCCTCAGTCAGCAGCGCAATGCCCATTTCTGTGGCCAGTTCCTCAGCGCTGCCTTCCGGTTTATTCTTTTTGCGGGCTTTCAGGGCCGCCTCGTCAAAGCAAAGGTTGCGGCGGCCTGACGGGCTCTGGGCTGCGCAGTCCATGAAGACCAGTTCGCCCGTCTTCTTGTCCGCATCCACCACGTCCGGCTCCCCGCCCGTTCCTTCCATCCCGTTTAGTGACCAGAGCTTTTCGGGATTTTCCTCCAGGCGTTTTACCACCTCATCCCAGGCAATGCTTTTGTGCCGGGGCATATTCTCCTCAAAGCGTGTTTTCAGGATTTGTATCAATGCCTCCCGTTCTTTAGCGGGGAGGGGTTTTTTGCCATTGACCATGCGGAACACCTCCTTCTTTTAGTTGATGCAATCATACCCGGCCTAATTGCCCAAGGACGTGTTTGCTGAGCTCCTTTTGTTTGTGTTACACTCATTTGGAAATCCGGAAAATAATATGACCGAGGTGAATCCCATGCCCTATACCATCATCCGGCAGGACATCACAAAAATGCGCGTGGACGCCATTGTAAACGCCGCCAACACACGCCTAAAGCAGGGCGGAGGTGTATGCGGCGCCTTATTCCGGGCGGCGGGTGCCGAAGAGCTCAGGGATGCCTGTGAGAAGCTGGCGCCCATTGCGGTGGGTGAAGCCGTCATCACACCGGGCTTCGGCCTGCCGGCCAAACATATCATCCACACCGCGGGGCCGGTTTATCAGGATGGACAGCATGGCGAAGAAGCGCTTCTTCACGCCAGCTACCTCAACAGCATAAGGTTGGCCAAAGAAAACGGGTGTGAAAGCGTGGCGTTTCCGCTGATTTCAAGCGGCGTGTATGGCTACCCCAAACGGGAGGCGCTGCGTGTGGCCACGGCGGCGATCCGGGAATTCCTTGAAGGCCATGATATGGATGTGTACCTGGCTGTGTTTGACACGGCAGCCTTCGCGGCGGGCGAGGAGCTCATGGGCCAGGTCGCCAGTTTCATCGATGAAAATTATGTGTCCAAACATGCCATCAGGCGGCAGGCGGGGAAAGCGGCGGATGAAATTCAGTCATCCATGCCGGACTTACAGCCGCCAACCAGCTTTGCCGGCGCGATGGGCACCATCCGCGCACCCCGTCCCCGAAAAACGATCGATGAGATGATCAGCCGGATGGATGAGCCCTTCTCACAGAGGCTTTTCCAACTTATTGACGAAAAGGGCTGGACGGATCCGGAGGTATACAAGCGCGCCAATCTGGACCGGAAGCTGTTCTCTAAAATCCGTACCGGGAAGAACCAGTCTCCCAGCAAACGCACCGCGCTGGCGTTGGCGGTGGCGCTGGAGCTGAGCCTGCCTGAAACGGACGACCTGCTCAAGCGGGCGGGGCACGCCCTGTCCCGCAGCCAGAAGTTTGGCGTGATTGTCACCTATTTCCTTGTAAAAGAAAAATACGATATCTATGAAATCAATGAAGTGCTCTTCGCCTATGGCCAGCCGCTGCTGGGAGGAAGCTGAGACGGGAATTTGTCGCCCGGGAAGCGACCACCGGGCCCCTTGAACAGGCTATCCTGAAGCCACAACAAGGCTTAAGGAGGAAAAGCACATGAAAAGGGAACTGACGGAGCTGGTGTTCATCCTGGACAAGAGCGGATCCATGGCGGGGCTTGAAAAGGACACCATCGGCGGCTTCAATACGATGCTCAAAAAGCAAAAAAATCTGGAGGGTGAATGCCGCATCACCACCGTGCTTTTTGACCACGAATACTGCCTGCTGCATGACCGCATTGACATAAGGGCGGTGCATCCCGTGACAGGAAGGGAGTATCAGGTGGGCGGCATGACGGCGCTGCTTGACGCTGTGGGGAAAACCATCGACAAGATTGGCAGCGCGCAGAAACACACCGCGGAAGACTACAGGGCAGGGAAGGTGATGGTGGTGATCATTACCGACGGCATGGAAAACGCCAGCAGGCGCTATTCCCTGGAAAAGGTGAAGTCGATGATAAAATGGCAGAAAGCAAGATTCGATTGGGAGTTTGTTTTCCTGGGCGCCAACATCGACGCGGTGGAAACTGCCCGCGACATGGGCATTGGCGCTGACCGGGCCCAGAACTACCACGCCGACAGCGCGGGGGTCGAGCTGAATTTTGACGCCATGAGCGAAGCGGTGAGCGCCTACCGGGTGTCAAGCGCAATGCCTGCCGACTGGCAGAGCAAGATAGAAGAGGATTACAGGAGCCGCAGCGCGAAACGCTGACATACGGGATAAATACCGAAGGGCTGCCGCGAAACACGGCAGCCCTTCGCCATGCGCTGTTCGGTATGCTATAATCTTTTTAAGATGAATTCGCCATAGAAGGGGGAAGCATGAGCGCAACCACTGTTATCTGTCCTTACTGCAAAAAGCAGTTTGAAATATCTGACGCCATCCAGCGCCAGATCGAGGATGAACTGATCAGGGCCAAGGACGAGCAGTCCGAAACACTGAGAAAAGAGTTTGAAACGCTGGCCGGTGAGAGAACGCGCCAGGCGGTTGAGAACGCCCTTGAGGAAGCCCGGCAGGCAGCGGACCTTATGTTGGAGCATGAACGCCACAAGGCCGTCCTTGAGTTGGAAAAGGCCAAGCAGACCACCGCTTTTGAACTGGAAAAATCAAAGCAGGCCACCGAGTTTGAGGCGGAACGGCTAAGGCGCCAGGCACAAGCCGCCCGGGAGAGCGAAAAAGAACTCAGGGAAAAGATGACGGCGCTGCTGGATGAGCTTGAGAAGGCCAACAAGGCCCGGGATGAAGCCCAAACCGACGCGCGAAAAGATATGATGGAAAAGGAGAAGGCCATCCGCCAGGAGGTGACCCAGAAGACCTCCGAGGATTTCTACATGAAAATCCGGGAGCAGGAGGAGACCATCAACAGGCTCCGGGAGCAGCTCACCACCGCCAAGCAGGTGGCAGAGCAGGGCTCCCAACAGCTGCAGGGGGAAATCCTGGAGCTGGATATCGAGCGGTCCCTGGCCGCCAGCTTCCCGCTGGATACTATTGACGAGGTGAAGAAGGGGGAGCGCGGCAGCGACATCCGCCACGTGGTGAATGACCGCCTTCACCAGAACTGCGGGCTGATCCTCTGGGAGTGCAAAAACGCCAAAACCTACCAGGCAGGCTGGCAGGGGAAACTGAAGGATGAAATGGCCGCGGAAAAAGCCCAGGCGGGCGTCATCGTCTTTCAGGCGACGGACGGCAGCGGGGAGGATTTCCAGCAGCTGGCTGACAACATCTGGCTGGTGAAACCCCGCTACGCCATGATGCTGGCCGCTTTTCTCAGGGACGCCATTATCCGGGTCTTCATTGCCAACCGCAACGCCCAGGGCAAGGACATCAAGACGGAACTGGTCTACAACTACTTAACGGGCGGGGAATTCAGCAACCGCGTCCGGTATATCATCGAGTCTTATGACGAGATGGCCAAACAGCTGGACACCGAAAAGAAGCAAGCACACAGGCGCTGGGCTGCCCAGGAAAAGATCCTGGAGAAAGTGACCAGCAGCCTCTATGGCATGAGCGGGGATCTGCAGGGCATCGCCGGCAAGGAAATCATCGCCCTGCCGGGGCATGGAATGGGGGAGGATCTGGAGCAATAGGCGGCTCAAACCAGTCTGAAAAACAAGCTGCCCTGGGGAAGCAAAAAACCGTCTGAAGCAAAGATACTACAGACGGTTTTTGGCGCACCCGGAGCGACTCGAACGCTCGACCTCCAGAGTCGGAGTCTGGCACTCTATCCAACTGAGCTACGGGAGCGCGAGCCTTAAAAGCAATGCTTTCAAGGCAAAACGGATTATAGCACTTGGGGATTGGGGTGTCAATCAAACCGGGAGCGGCTGCGCGACGATCACCTGCGCCCCGTTTACGCTGACCGTAAAGGATGGCCCCTCCAGCAGGGTGAAGCGGATGCCGCCCTTATCCATGGCCGCTTCAGCCAGGCTTTCCCGCCAGCGGAAACGGAAGCGATAGCCCTCCCAATTTTCGGGCAGGGTGGGGCGGAATCGCAGGCCGTTTTCGCCTATGCGCAGCCCGGCGAAACCGTACACCAAACCCATCCAGCAGCCGCCCATGTTGGCGGCGTGGATGCCGTCGGCGGTGTTTTTATGGGTGTCTTCCAGGTCCAGGGTGGCGACGCTTTCATAGTACTTCAGCGCCTTTTCCTTTTCACCGATGCGGGCGGCCATCATGGAATAGACGCAGGGGGAGAGGGAGGAATCGTGGGTGGTGATGGCCTCATAGTAATGGTAGCTGTCGCGCATAACCTCTTCTGTCTCCCCTTCCTCAAAGAGGAAATGGCTCAGCACCGTGTCGGCCTGCTTTAAGACCTGGTGGCGGTAGAGGAAGAGGGGGTGGTAGTGCATCAGCAGGGGGAAGTTCTCCTGTGGGATCTGGGAGAGGTCCAGGCGCTGTTTGCAGAGAAAACTGTCATCCTGGGCGCAGATGCCCAACTCTTTGTCAAAGGGCAGGTACATCCGGTCAGCCGCTTTTTGAAACTGATCAAGCTCCCCCTGGGTGAGCCCCAGCTTCTCTGCCGCCTGGTATTTCCCTCTGGCCTTAAGCGCCTTTGCCAACTGGCACACGCCCCGGAGGTGGTGCTGGGCAGCCTTGTTGGTGTAGTAATTGTTGTTGACAATGCAGCTGTATTCATCAGGCCCGGTCACGTCATCAATTCGGAATTCGCCGTTGAGGAAGTGTCCGGCATCCATCCACAGCCGGGCCGTTTCCACAAGCACCTCAAGGCCCTGATCGGCCATATATTCCAGGTCATCCGTCACCCGCCAGTAGCTAAGAAAAGCGTGCGCGATGTCCGCGTTGATGTGGTACTGGGCGGAGCCGGAGGGGAAATAGCTGGAACACTCAATGCCGGTGATGGTGCGCCAGGCGTAGAGCGCCCCATGGGGGTGCCCCATTTCCCGGGCGTGCGCTTTGGCGCCCGGCAGCATGCGCGCGCGGCTGGTGAGCACCGCTTTGGCAATCCCAGGGTTTGTCAACAGGAAGAAGGGAAACATATAGATTTCCGTGTCCCAGAAGTAGTGCCCCTCATAGCCCTCGCCCGAGAGGCCCTTGGAGGCGATGTTGCCTACGCCGTCCCGCCCGGCGGACATCAGGAGGCTGTATATGGAGAAAGCGAGGCTTGTGTCTAGCGCCTCGTCCCCTGAGATGCCGGCCTTGGCGTTTGCCATCAGGGCGTCAAGGGCCTGTTTCTGCAGGCCAGCCCAATGGGTGAAAGGCTTTTCCATCGCCAGGCGCAGAAGGCGCCCGGCGTCTCCCTTGGGGTCCGGATGCCGGCGGCTGTCGGCGAACACGCAATATTTGGTGAGGGTGACAGGTTTGCATTGAGTCAGTTCCCCGCTGAACGCCCATGACACCCGGTCGCCTTCCTGGGTCGGCTCCATGCTGAAGCCATCTGGGCCATGATGGCCCACGGCGCTGGCCA
>JAQVQY010000029.1 GCA_028701335.1 Eubacteriales bacterium | reverse complement strand
GGCGGTTTTCCAGGGCCGCGCGGGCCAGGGCCTGAAGGGCGTCCAGGGTTTTGAAGCCCTGGGCCAGGCTCTGCATCCGGGCCAGGTTGCCCTTGAGGATTTCAAGAACGCCCTGGTAGAGGTCGCTTTCAAGCCTTGTTATCTCATCCGCGGCGCCCAGGGCCTTTTTTTCCAGGTCGTTTAGTTCCTCGGTGGTGTAGCGCTCGGCGTTGGCCAGCGTTTGCCGGCGGGTGTACCGATTGGGCACCAGGGAATAGTTGGACTTGGTGACCTCGATATAGTAGCCAAACACCCGGTTGTACTGCACCTTCAGGTTCTTGATGCCAGTTTTGGCGCGCTCCCGGGCCTCCAGGTCGCTGATCCACTGCCGGCTGTCCCGGGCGGCCATGCGGGCTTCGTCCAGTTCCGCGCTGTATCCCGCGTTGATGACCCCGCCATCGCTCAACAGTACCGGGGCGTCCGGGTCAATGGCGCGTGAAAGCAGATCGGCCACCTCCGGCAGGGGATCAAGCAGGGCATATACCTCCCGCATCCCCGCCTGGGGCAGGTGCTCAAGCAACTCCCGCGCCTTAGGCGCCGCCTCCAAGCTGCGTAGAAGCGCCAGGCAGTCCCGGGGGCCCAGGTTCATGTAGCTCAGCTTGCTCAAGAGCCGCTCCATGTCATACACCTGGGTAAGGAGCGCGCCGGTTTCCTCCAGCAGCACCAGGTCATCCCTGAGGGCCTGGACGCAGTCAAGGCGCGCCTCAATCCGCTCTTTGTCCGTCAGCGGCCCTTCCACCCAGCCCTTGAGCGTCCGCCCGCCCATGGCGGTGCGGGTTTTGTCCAGAACGCCCAGCAGGTGCGTGTTGCCCCCGCCCTTAAGGGCGCTGCTGATCTCCAGGCTCTTAAGCGCCGCCGCAGGCAGGGGCATGGTGTCAGCCTTTGTTAATACCTTCACCCGGGAGATGTGCTGAAGCTGCACCATCTGGGTGTCTCTCAGGTAGCGGATCAATGCCCCGGCGGGGGCGATGGACAGGGTGTCCGCCTGCTCGATCCCCAGGGCCTGCGTGCTGGCGGCCTCAAAGTGATTGGTCAGCGCCTCCCGTGCCCGCTGGAGGCGGAAAATCTCTGGCCGCACCTGGCTTAAATAGCCCTGATACAGCGCCCCCAAGCGCTCAGGATCATTGGTGATCAGCTCCCGGGGGTTGCTTTTCGCAAGGAATCCGCCCAGGGCCTCCACCCCCTCCGGAAAAGCGCGGACGTAAAACTCCCCCGTGGTTACGTCGCACAGCGCCGCCCCCGCCTTGTTCCCCGCGAAATAGACGCTGGCTATGAAGCGGTTTTCCTTCTGGCTAACGCTTCCGGCATCTGAGAAGGTGCCCGGGGTGACGATGCGGATAATTTCCCGCCGGACCAGGTTTTTGGCCATCGCCGGGTCCTCCGTCTGCTCGGCGATAGCCACCCTGTAGCCCCGGGCGATGAGGCGGGCGATGTAACCGTCCGCCGCGTGCCAGGGCACTCCGCACATGGGCGCCCTTTCAGGCAGGCCGCAGTCACGGCCCGTTAAGGTCAGTTCCAGCTCCCGGCTGGCGGTCCTGGCGTCCTCAAAAAACAGTTCATAAAAATCCCCAAGCCTGAAAAACAGCAGGGCATCGGGGCTTTCTTCTTTCAGCGCCAGGTACTGGCGCATCATGGGGGTCAGTTCAGCCATCGCAACTACTCCTGGGTGATAGGGGGATTATACCATATCCAGCCAAAAGCCGATGAAGATGATGACCCGGTAGCATTCACAGGAACTGTTCCGTTCACCTTTGAAGAGAGTTATTGCTTTTCACGTCAACAACTCTCTTCATGCGCTGCTTATTGATTTCCACGCCAATAACTTCCCAAAACGGGATGTTTTTGATTTCCAGGTCAGAAACTTTGTGAAAACCTTGTATTGGCGCTTACCTGGAGCCGCAGCCCTGGCAGCCGGCGCAGCCATCCGGCCCGCAGCCGCTCTCCTCCTCCTCACCCTGCAGGGCGGTTTGAAGGGCGCGGTTAACACGCGCCATCAGGGCGTTAAAGCCGGCCCGGGCCGCTTCCAGCGCCTTGATCTCCGGGTGGTTGGAAAGCCGTTCTTCCACCCCTTCCAGGTCCCGGCGCAGGTCATCTTTTTCCGCCTCGCCGCCTTCTTCCAGGGACAGCGCTTCCATCTGTTCGTGAAGGTCGGTATATTCTCCGTACAGGTCGGTGACATCCGGGCTCTCCATGGCGGCCTGCTCCAGCTCCACCATTTTGTTGAATTCAGCGCTTTCCGCCAGCATCCCGCCCAGCTCCCGTGCCTTGTCCAGAATCTGTTCCATGCTCATAGTAATGTCTCTCCTTTTAGTGTGTTGCTGCCAAATCCCGTGACCTTCACGGGGACAATCTGTCCGATCAGTTCGGGGCCGCCTTCAAAGGTGATCCCCATGCCGCGCCCGGTTTTGCCGGACAGGCGGCCCTTGCCCCGCTTGGCGGGGCTATCCGCCAGAGCCTGGGTTTCACTGCCCGCCAGGCTCTCGAACACCTCCCGGGTAATGCCCTCCTGGGCTTTGATCAGCCGGGCGATGCGTTCACGGGCCAAGGGCTGGCTGATGCGTCCGGGGAGTTTCGCGGCTACGGTACCCGTTCTGGGGCTGAAGATAAAGGTAAAGGCGCTGTCAAAGCGGCTTTGCGCTACCAGGTCCAGGGTTTCCTCAAAGTCCTCCTCCGTTTCCCCGGGGAAGGCCACGATCAGATCAGTGGTGATGCCGATATCAGGCATGGCGTCCCTTAGCGCCCTCAATCGCTCGTCATACATGGCCCGGGTGTAGCGGCGGTTCATGGCGTTGAGCATCTTATCGCTCCCCGACTGGGCGGGCAGGTGCAGGTGGGGGCAAACGGCGGGGTTTTCCGCTATCTCCCGGATGAGGGCGTCGGAGAGGTCCTTGGGGTTGCTGGTCATAAACCGCAGGCGTTCAATGCCGGTTTCTTCATGCAGCGCGCGCAGCAGCTCCGGGAAGCGGGGTCCCCCGCCATCCAGGCCGAAGGAGTTCACATTCTGCCCCAATAGCATGATCTCCTTGACGCCGTCATCCACCAGCCCCCTGGCTTCCCTGACAATATCCTGAAGCTTCCGGGAGCGTTCCCGGCCCCGGACGCTTGGCACCACGCAGTAGGAACAAAAGTTGTCACAGCCATACATCACAGTGAGGTAGGCCATAAACGGGGACTGGCGCAAAACCGGCATCCCCTCATACAGGGTGCTGTCCTCCCCCCTGGCGAAGGCTTCTTCCCGCCGCCCCTCCAGGGCGTGGAGGACGCGCTCGGGCAGCCGGTAGATTTCTCCGGTGCCCAGGGCAAAGTCCACATGGCGCTGCTTTTCCCGAAGCTTCTCAGCCGCCCCTTCCTGCTGCACCATGCAGCCCAAAACACCCACCAGCGCCTGGGGGCGCTGCTTTTTGATCTCCTTGGTGAAGATGATGTTGCCCATGGCCCGGCGCTCGGCGTTGTCCCGGATGCAGCAGGTATTAAACAGGATCAGGTCGGCCAGATCCTGCTGTTTCTCCGCCGCCATGCCCATCTCTTCAAGGATGCCGGCGATGGCCTCGGAGTCATGGGCGTTCATCTGGCAGCCATAGGTGGTGATATGGTAGGTTTTGGGCGCGTCGGCCCTGGCCCTGATGTCCCGGGCCAGCGCCCGCTGGATCTCGACAGCCTCATGGCTGATGGTGGTGGTCCTCTCACGCATCGGTGTTGTTCTTCTCCTCCTCAAAAAAGCCCGCAAAACCAGTTCCCCCGCACACAGGGCAGGGGCTGAGCGTCTGGGCGTGAAGCGCCTGCGCCGCCTTCTTTCGGGTCACTTCCAATATGCCAAGCTGGGTAAAGCCATGCGCCACGGTCTTCACCGGGTCGTCCTTCACCGCTTCCTCGAAGGCCTGAAGCACCCGCTCCCGGTGGTCATCCGCCTTCATGTCGATAAAGTCGATCAGCACAATGCCGCCCAGGCCGCGCAGCCGGATCAGCCGGGCGGCCTCTCTGGCGGCCTCCAGGTTGGTTTTTAGGATGATATCCTGCCCCTTTAGGCTGTTGCACCCGGTGTTCACATCCATCACCGTGCCTGCCTCACAGGGGTCGATCACCAGGGTGCCGCCCGAGGGCAGATATACCCGGCGCTTGAGCGCCTGGCGGAGCTGGTGGGGGATATTGTAGAGGGCAAAGGGGTCAGGGCTGGTTTCCACTGGGATGCCCAGGCCCTGTGCCGCTTTCACGTCATCGGTGAGCACGCGCAAAGGGGCTTCCCGCTCCTCCCTGAGGATCCGGGCCAGGGTATTTGGCGCGGGCAGCAATAGCGCCGGGGCAGGGCTGGTCCGCGCCTTTTCCTTTACACCCTGCCAGGTGTCTTTCAGGCTTTTGATGTCGGCCAGGATGTTATCTTCACTGGCGCTTATGGCCGCGGCCCTTAATACCAGGCCCATCCCCTCCGGCTTAAGGCGCGCCGCGGTTCGGGTGAGGGATGCCTTCTGCGCGCCTTCCAGGCGCGTGGAGGCGTGGGCCGCCCTGCTCTCGGGCAAAAGCAGCGCCAGGCGCCCCGGTAGGGCAATATCCATCGTCAGGAAAGCCGCTTTGCTGCCCTGGGGCGGTTTTTTCACCTGGACGATCAGGGCGTCCCCGCCCTTGGGGCGCTCTCCTCCCGGAATCTCACCAAAAGGGAGGAAGCCCGAAGCCCCGCCGGGCAGGGTCACAAACAGCGCCTCCAGGTTTTTGAGCACCCTGCCCGCCTTCCCCAGGAGCACCGCCTCGGGGCTGACGAGAGGCTGGGGCGACAGCGGGAAATACGCTGTCAGCTTCCCTGAATCTGTCAGCGCCGCCGCGTGCTTTCCGCCTTGTGTGCGGATGACCAGCTCTTTCACACCTGCTCCAGGGGGTTGAACCGGTCGTCCAGCAGCGCCGTGCGGCGGGTGTCCGCCAGGGGCACGGGGATGCCAGCGGTTTCCGCCAGGGAAGTAAGCAACTGGTCCGGTTTGGCGGTCATATGCTGGTTTAAGGCCAGGGTGGCCCAAAGCTCCCCGTTTTTCTCCAGGAGGTTCAGGATGCCCGGGCGCAGGTCATCCGGCCTTTCGCCGGACTTGGTCCTGCGGATATAGGGGATGGTCTCCCTGGCCAAAAAGGCGGGCAGGGCGTCCAGCAGCTTTTGCCAATCGCCCTCCTCCCCCTTCCTGGGGGCAAAGGTGTACTGGGCCGCGAACAGGCGCGCCATGGCGGCGGGGGCGTCATCCTTTTGCCCCACGGCCTCAAGGGCGATAAGCCCAGGCGGCAGCGCTTTTCCCAAACGCTCCAGAAAGTCATTGGGGGACACCGGCAGCTGAAGCGGTATCTCCGCGATCTCCTTTTCTCCCGTGATGCCCACAGCCAGGGGAGCCGCGAAGCTTAAGATGATATGGGGGTTGAAGCCCTGGGAAAAGCTGACCGGCAGGCCGCTTCTCCTGAGAGCCCTTTGCATCGCCCGCTGAAGGTCCAGGTGACCGATGAAACGCAAGTCTTTGTCTTTTCTGAACACAAAAAGCATTTTCATCCCGCGCAGGCCCCCTCAAAACGGGTCAGGCCGCAGCCCAGGCAGTATTCCCGGCAGTCCGGCGTGGTTTTGGCCGCATGGGCCAGCTCATTCTCCCGCCATAAATATGCTTTGGTGACGCCGATATCCAGCAGGTCCCATGGGAAAAGCTCGTCCCGCCCACGCTCCCGGTTGGCATAAAACTGCGGGTCAAGCCCCGCGTCCCTGAAGGCCAGAAACCAGCTGTCCAGGTCAAACTGCTCGCTCCAGCCGTCCAGCCGGCAGCCCCTTAAGTACGCTTGATAAAGGACATCCGCCATCTTCCGGTCGCCCCGGGCAAAGCAGGCCTCCAGATAGCTCACCTCCGGGTCATGCCAGTTGAAGGTGACGTTCTTGATGTTCAGCGCCCCCCTCAACAGGCTCTGCTTGCGCTTGATTTCCTCCAGCGTGTCCTGGGCCGCCCACTGGAAGGGGGTGAAGGGCTTGGGCACAAAGGTGGCGCAGGACACGGTGATCCTAAGCCCCCTGGCCCGCCGGCCTTTGGGCGTGGCGTAGTAGGCGCCGGCCACCTTGCGGGCCAGGTCGGCGATGCCCAAAAGGTCCTCATCCGTCTCTGTGGGCAGGCCGATCATGAAATACAGCTTCACCTGGCTAAAGCCCTGGGCAAAGGCCTCCCCCACCGTGCGCAGGAGGTCTTCCTCGGTCACGCCTTTGTTGATCACGTCCCTGAGCCTCTGGGTGCCGGCCTCCGGCGCGAAGGTGAGCCCGCTTTTCTTCACCCGGGCGGTGTCTGAAAGGGCCTCCTCAAGGTGCCCGTCGATCCTCAGGCTGGGGAGGGACAGGCTGATCCCCTTGTTGGCAAAGCGCGCGTTTAAGCCCTGCACCAATTCATTAAGCTGGGAATAGTCCCCGGTGGAGAGGCTGGAGAGGCTCATCTCCTCATAGCCGGTGGCGTCCACCAGCTTCTGGGCCAGCTCAAACAGCTTTTCAGCGCTGCGCTCCCTGACAGGCCGGTAGAGCATCCCCGCCTGGCAGAAGCGGCAGCCCCGGGTGCAGCCCCGCATCACCTCCAGCACGATGCGGTCATGCACCGCCTCGGTGAAGGGCACGGGGATATCCTCGGGATAGGATGCCTCGTCCAGGTTCAGCGCCACCCTTTTTTCAACGGGAAGGGAGGCTGCGGGGTCTGTGGGCATAAAGGCAGCCAGCGTGCCGTCCTCATGGTAAGCCGCCTCATAAAGCGCCGGCACATACACCCCGGGAATCCGGGCCAGCCTGCTTAGAATCTCAGCCCGCTTCAGCCCCTCCCGCCGGCCCTGGCCGACCAGGCGCAGCGCCTCCAGGGTGACCTCCTCGCCGTCTCCCATCAGGAAAGCGTCGATAAAGGCATAAAGCGGCTCCGGGTTGCAGGCGCAGGGCCCCCCGGCGATGACGATGGGGTCATCTTCCCCGCGGTCCGCGTTTTTGACCGGGATGCCGCCCAATTCCAGCATGTGCAGGATGTTGGTGTAGCTCATCTCATACTGGAGGGTAAAGCCCACCGCGTCAAAGCGGGACAGGGGCACTTTGTTCTCCAGGGAATAAAGGGGAATGCCCTCTTCCTTCAGCCCGTCCATCATGTCCGTCCAGGGCATCATGGCGCGCTCACACAGCAGGTCCTCCTGGCGGTTGACCAGGTCATAGATGATCTTCATCCCCAGGTGGCTCATGGCCACCTCATAGGTATCGGGGAAACAAAAAGCGAAGGTGGTGACCCCGTCACGCCACGCCTTCACCCGGGCGTTCAGCTCGCCTCCCACATAGCGGGCGGGCCTTTGCACCCGCGCAAGCAGCGCCTCCAGGCGCCGCGAAACCATTTCGTCCAAAACAAAACCTCCCCGGCAGAATGACACATATCATAGCATACCGGGGGTGGAAAATCACTTCGTCAGTTATGAGGCTCCAGCCCCAACTCCAGCATCCGGGCGTGGCGCTGGGGCTTGTCGTCCAGCACCAGCAGCTTGGTGCCGCTGGGGATGTTGGCCCACAGCCAGAAGGCGTTCACCCCGCCTTCCCCCGGAAATCGGTCTATCCGAAGACACCCGTGGGAGGCCTTCCGGCCCATTACCGCGTCCTCCGCGTCAAAGTTCATCTGCCCGCTGGTGGGGTGGCCAAGCTGATGCATGAGGTTATACCCGTCCACCCGCACGGCGTATTTGTAGCGGAATCCCAGGTTGTCAAAATAGGGAAGCCTCTGCCCCAGGGTGAAAGCCCCGGCCCGGGACTCCTGCTTGGGCGCGGTGGCGGTCATCATCCCGGTGCTGGTGCGGGTCTTTCCCTCCGGCTTTCCGTCCCGGTAGACGGTCAGGGTCTGGGCTTCTTTATCCAGCACCAGGCCCCAGCGCTGGTTGGGGAGAAGGGTCTCAAGCTTGCTCTTGAGGATATACCCCTCCACGTAGCCGCCGTCCTGAAGGCGCCAGGCGCCCACCCGGGCGTAATCGCCCGTGATTTCCAGCACGTTCAGCCCCGCCGTCCCGCTGCTGACCAGCCCCAGGACCTCAGCCTTCTCATCCGGCGCCGCCAGGATTTTGTCCCGCACGATTTGCCGGCCTTTAATGACGGTGATAGGGGCGGTGATGGCACGCCACACGGCGTCATCGTCCAGGGAATCGGGCAGAAAGTGGCCCTCAGGTGTTGCCTGTAAGGGATATTCCGGAGGCGCCTGGCCCACCACCCGAAGCGGGATATCATAAACGGGAGAATTTTTGTCATTGGCGGTAAAGGTGATGATATAGTCCCCGGGCGCGATCTTGCCTTTTTTCATCGTGCCGTCCCAGGAAAACACCCGGGAGTCCTCCTGGTCCCTCAGCCAGCTGACAGGCCGCGCCCCATCCTCCCCCGCCTTTCTGATAGTAACCTGCGGCTTCCTGCTGGTGGTGTGGTGGAAATCCGCCTGCCAGATCCCGCCCTTCAGATAAAGGGTATCGCTTCGGGGCAGGACGTACTGGAGGAAGGGCGCCGGGTTTCCGCCCTGAACCTTGGCTTCAGCGGTCCATTGGCCGCTTTCGCCCTCCACCACGGCGCTGAGCGTAAAACCACCCCTGTGGATAGGCTCCCCGTTTGTGAAAAGCCCGTTGTAGTTGACCTGGGTTTCCCCGGCGTCAATGGGCAAATCCTCCGCAATCGTCCAGTCCACCGCGCGGCTGGTGATGCGAAGGGTCAGCTTTCCCGCCGCCGGACTGGTGACCAAAATGCGGTTGTCCGCATAGGGCTTGATGGGCTCCGGCACCCGAATGCGCAGGCTGTCCTCCCGGGCGCCGGCCGTACCGCACAGCAAAACCATCAGGCACAAGAGCGCCAGGGGCATTTTTTTCATCACAGGTCTTCCTCCGGGCAATAATGATACCGGCCATCCGGGCTATGCGGCGGAAAGCCAGCTTCCCGCAATTGAAGCGTATTGTATCATAAAAAGGCGATGCGGCACATTGTTTTCGGAAGATATGCGCCGTTTCGACCCATATGCCAAACCCCGCGGATTATGCTATTCTTTTGATACACACAGGAAACCCGCAAAGGAGGCAGCCATGCCCATCACATTTGAAGAAGTAAAGAACAACCCCGCCATCAGGGCGTTCATTGAAAAGGCGGATGAGAGCCTCCTGGCCCTGGGCTATACGGAGCACAGCTTCCCCCATGTGGTCAGGGCAGCGGAGACCGCGCGGCGCATCCTGACGCAGACCGGCCACCCTGAACGGGTTGCGGAGCTGGGCGCCATCGCCGCCTTTCTGCATGACATCGGAAACGTCATCAACCGCAAGGGCCATGAAAGCTCCGGGGCGCTGCTGGCCTTTTCGCTACTCAAGGACATGGGGGCTGAGCCGGATGACATCGCCACCATCATCACCGCCATCGGCAACCATGATGAGGCAACGGCTTACCCGGTCAATGATGTGGCGGCGGCGCTGATCATCGCCGACAAAACGGACGTGCGCCGCAGCCGGGTCCGCAACCGGGACACCATCGCCCAGGACATCCACGACCGGGTGAACTACGCGGTGGAAAAGTCGGAGCTGACGGTGAACCCCGATGAAGGGGAAATCCTCCTTCACCTGGTGATTGACACCAGAATCAGCGCCATCTCTGACTATTTTGAGATCTTCCTCAGCCGCATGCTCCTCTGCCGCCGCGCGGCGGAAAAGCTGGGCCTGGCATTCGGGCTGGTGATCAACGGGCAGAGGATGATGTGATGTCCGGTCATATTATCCGCCCGGAACGGGAGAGTGATTGGCGGGCGGCGGAGGAAGTGACCCGGGAGGCCTTCTGGAACCTCTACGCCCCCGGCTGCAATGAGCACTATCTGCTGCATCTGCTCAGGGATTCCGGCGCCTTCATCGGGGCGCTGGACTGGGTGGCGGAGAAAAATGGCGAAGTGGTGGGGAGCATCGTCTTCTCCCACTCAATGATTCTGGGGGACGATGGCCAGGCTCATCCCGCCATCACCTTTGGCCCTGTGTCCGTGCTGCCCGCCCTCCAGGGAACGGGGATTGGCAGCCTGTTGATCCGCAGGACGCTGGAGGAAGCCCGGAAGCTTGGCCACCAGGCCGTCCTCATCTACGGCGACCCCGGCTACTACGCCCGCTTTGGCTTCGCGGGAGCCGAGCGTTTTGACATCCGCTCCCAGGACGATTATTACGCTGACGCCCTGCTGGCGCTGGAACTGGCCCCCGGCGCGCTGGAAGGCAAGGGGGGCAGGTTCACTGAGGACGCGCTGTTTGACGTGGATGAAGCGGCGGCGGAAGCCTTTGACCGCGGCTTCCCGCTGAAAGAAAAGTTGGCTGGACTCCCCTCCCAGGAGCGTTTTTTGGAAATCGTCAGAAGGAGAAGAGCGAAATAATCGGCTATTTTGTCAGCTCTTGTTGCACACGCCATTATCTTACTTCAGCAATCATTTCCCGTCCCAGTCTCATCAAAACCCGATAGTTTTGGAGATGAAAAGTAACCGGCCTTTGTACCGTCCTCATACCCTCCCCCGAAAAATCCGCAGATTTTTCAGGGAAAGGAGGAGCGACGGAACGCGTGAGAGGGGGCTTTTGAAAAAAGCCGCCGCGAACTAAGTGAAGTCCGCGACGACGTGGTGCCGAAGGCGGGACTCGAACCCGCACGCCCATAGGGCAGAGGATTTTAAGTCCTCTGCGTCTGCCATTCCGCCACTTCGGCGTGAGAATCAGTATAGCGATTTCCCTGTCCGGGCGCAATGCTTTGTGATAAACTGGCCTGCGGCCCAGGGCTCGCTTGCAAATTCCCAGCTTCGGGTGTATGATGTACTGGGAATTATGGGAATATTTAGGAGGTTATGTCTATGAAAGCCAGCAGCACACTCGTCTTTGTGATTGGTTTTCTCGTGGTGGCCGTGGCATTCGTGTACGCGGTCTTCCTGGCGCTTTGGGTAAAGCGGCAGAAAAACGAGAACCTGACCATCGCGCGCATCGCGGAGTTGATCCGGGACGGCGCCAACACCTTTTTGCGCAAGGAATACGCCCTTTTGGCGGCGTTCGCGGGGGTGCTGGCCGTACTGATCTTCCTCTTCCTGCCGCGGCCCCTGTGGAGCGAGCAGGGAAGCCTGGTGGAGAACCTGACCATGGCGCTGTCCTTCATAGCGGGCACCGTCTTCTCAGCCATTGCCGGCAAAATCGGCATCATGGTTTCCACCCGTGCCAACGCCCGCTGCGCTGAGGCGGCCACTGAGGGCATTAAGCCCGCCTTCCTCATCGGCTTCCGCGGCGGCGCCGTGATGGGCCTTCTGGTGGTTGGCTCCTGCCTTTTGGGCGTGCTGGGTGTGCTGCTTATTACAGGCAACAGCTCCATGCTGCTGGGCTTCTCCTTTGGCGCCAGCTCCCTGGCCCTGTTCGCCAAGGCGGGCGGCGGCATTTTCACCAAAACGGCGGACGTATCCGCCGACCTGGCCGGCAAGGTAGAGCTGGGCATCCCCGAGGATGACCCCCGCAACCCCGCCGTGATCGCCGACAACGTGGGCGACAACGTGGGCGACGTGGCCGGCATGGGCGCTGACCTGTTTGACTCCAACATCGCCTCCATGACGGCGGCGCTGGTGATGGCCTCGGCCATTGACGGCTCGGCGCTGGGCGTCTCCTCCATGATGGTCATCATCTACGCCGCCCTGGGGCTTCTTTCCTCCATTGTGGGCATCTACACCGCCAAGATCGGCGACCATGGCAGCCCCACCAAGGCGCTTAACTACTCCACCTATGTCACCACCGGTATTTTCCTGGTGCTCACGGCGCTGGCCACCCTGCTGTTTGATGGCTTTGAGTGGCGCGTCTGGGGCGCTTCCACAGTGGGCCTGTTTGTGGGCGTCATCATCGGCCTTGCCACCAACTATTTCACAGACGACAACGCCCCCATCGTCAAAAAAGTGGCCCACGCCTCAAAAACCGGCCCCGCTTTTACCATTCTTTCAGGCATTTCCTACGGCTTCCTGAGCGTGCTGCCTGCCATGGTGGGCATCGCGATTTCCGCCATGGCAGCCTACAAGCTCTGTGAGCCCCTGGGCCCCGGTTATGCCATGTACGGCATTTCCATGGCGGCGGTGGGCATGCTCTCCATCGTTGGCATGATCATCTCCAACGACGCCTACGGCCCCATCGTGGACAACGCCCGCGGCCTGGCCGAAATGGGCGGCCTGGGCGAGGAAACCATCCGCGTGGCTGATGAGCTGGACTCCGCCGGCAACACCGTCAAGGCCGTCACCAAGGGCTTTGCCATCGGCGCCGCGGGCCTGACCGTCATCAGCCTCCTGGGCGCCTTCATGAGCGAGGTGAACATGGCCATTGCTGAGATGAACGTGGCCCTGGCAGCCGCCGGCGAGCAGCTGATAGAGTTCCTCACCGGCTTTGACATGCTTAACCCCAATGTGTTCTTTGGCATGATGGTGGGTGCCGCCATCCCGGCGGTCTTCTCCGCCATGCTGATCCTGGGCGTTGACAAGAACGCGCAGCGCATGATGGCTGAAATCCACCGCCAGTTCCGGGAGATCTTGGGCCTGGCGGAGGGCAAGTCCGGTGTTCAGCCTGACTACAACAAGTGCATCGACATCGCCACCACTGGCGCGCTCAAGGAGCTGATCCCGGCCGGCCTGATGGCCATCGTGGCCACCCTGCTGGTGGGCTTTATCGGCGGCGTCAACGCCATTGGCGGCTTCCTGATGGGCAACATCGTCACCGGGCTTCTGCTGGCCCTCTTCATGTCCAACGCCGGGGGCATCTGGGACAACAGCAAGAAATACATCGAAGCCGGCAACGAGGGCGGCAAGGGCTCCGAATCCCACAAGGCCGCCGTCATCGGCGACACCGTGGGCGACCCCTTCAAGGACACGGCCGGCCCCTCCATCAACACGCAGATCACAGTGGTCAGCCTGGTGGCATCCCTGTTGGCCACGCTGTTCCTGCAGTTCCACCTGTTCTGATCGAACCCGGTTTTCTCCGGCCCGGAACCCACAGCGGTTCCGGGCTTTTCATTAGCTTTTACCATTGTGCCAAAACCCGCGCAATGCTATCATGCGCTGGGAGGATGGTATGCGGGAAAGGCGCTTGAACAAATACCTGGCGGACAGCGGCTTTTGCTCGCGGAGGGAAGCGGACAGGCTGATAGCAGGCGGCCAGGTGACGGTGAACGGCAAGCGGGCGGTATTGGGGCAGCTTGTGCCCCCGTGCGCCCGGGTGATGGTGGGCAAACAGCTGATTGACGCTGCGGGTGACAAAGTCTACCTGGCGGCCTACAAGCCCGTGGGCATCGTCAGCACCGCCGACCCCCGGGAGCCGGACAACATCGTGTCCTTCATCAACTACCCCGCCCGCATTTACCCTGTGGGGCGCCTGGACAAGGACAGCGAGGGCCTGATCCTTTTAACCAGCGACGGGGATATCGTCAACCGCATCCTGCGGGCCGCCGGAAAGCATGAGAAGGAATATGAGGTTACGGTGGACAGGCCCGTCACCCCCGGGTTCCTTGAGCGCATGGAGAAGGGCGTGCCCGTGCTGGGCCAGGTGACCCTGCCCTGCCGCGCGCGCAAGACCGGGCCCAACAACTTCAACCTCATCCTGGTGCAGGGCTTGAACCGGCAGATCCGGCGCATGTGCGAATACCTGGGCTATAGTGTCACCCGCCTAAGGCGTGTGCGCATCATGCACATCACCCTGGGGAAAATGCGCCCCGGCCAGTGGCGGACGCTCTCACAAAAGGAGCTTGATATCCTGATGAGGACGCTGGGGGAATAGGGCGGGCTGCCAAGACGGCGGATGGATAAGCAAAAGCCGGACCCGAAATGGTCCGGCTTTCAGCGTTCGCGCTTCCTGTTGGCGGAGGCCAGGGTGGCTGGGGTGGCAGGGATCGAACCTACGAATGCGGGAGTCAAAGTCCCGTGCCTTACCGCTTGGCTACACCCCACCGATGGCGCGCCACAAAAAAAGAATGGGGTGGGTGATGGGAGTTGAACCCACGACTTCCAGAGCCACAATCTGGCGCTCTAACCACTGAACTACACCCACCATAAGTTGGCGCGCCTGAAGGGACTCGAACCCCTGACCCTCGGCTTAGAAGGCCGATGCTCTATCCGGCTGAGCTACAGGCGCATCGCTGCCGGGCCAGCGGCACAACGAAATCAAAAGATTCCGCCCCGGCTGACGGAATCAAATGTTAGCACAGTTTATGAGAGGTGTCAATGCGTTGGCGGCTTCACACGGGTCCTTTCCCGCCATGCCTATTGAGTGGGAGACACACGGAATCCTGCTATTTGATGGCTCCTTCCACCATGCCCTTGATGATGTAGCGCTGGGCGAAGAGGAACAGCACGATGATGGGCACCATGGCAAGCAGCGTGGAGGTAAGGATCAGGTCCCACTGCTTCACATAAGCGCCGGCAAAGGCGGCCACCGCCAGGGGGATGGTCTTGATCCCGCCGGAGGTGCCCAGTACCAGCAGGGGCAGGAGGTAATCGTTCCAGATCCAGATGCCGTTCAAGATCAGCACCGTGACAAAGGCTGGCATCAGCAGCGGCAGCACGATGTTGAAGAAGGTGCGTGCCTGGCCGCAGCCGTCAATGGTGGCGGCCTCTTCCAGCTCCAGGGGCACGCCCTTGATAAAGCCATGGAGGATGAAGATGGTCATGGAGCAGCCAAAGCCCAGGTAGGCGAAGACTATGCCGTGGTAAGTGCCCAGAAGCGGCAGCCTGATGGTGTCCCCGATGATCCTGAACCATTGCACCAGCGGGAACATCACCACCTGGAAAGGGATGACCATGGCGGAAACAAACAGGAGGAAAACGGCGGTGGACCAGCGCTTTTTGGTGCGCACCAGCACCCAGGCGCACATGGCCGAAAAGAAAGCGATAACAGCCAGGGACAGCACCGTGATGATCAGGGAATCCACAAACGCCGAGGTGTAGCGCACAATGGGGCTGGTGAAGATGGCAGTGACGTTGGTGATCAGCTGGCTCCAGTTGGCCGGCCAGGCGACGGGGCTGTTGATGATCTCAGCTGAGGTCTTGCTGGAGTTGATGACCACCAGGAAGAAGGGCACCATAAACAGCAGGAAGAGCAGCATCACCAGCGCTTCGCCAATCAGGCGCCGCGGGAACGCTTTTTTCGTTTGGGGCTGGGCTTCAATTTTTTTGGCCGTCATGCCTCCACCTCCCTGCGCTTGTTGACGGTCACCTGGATTAGGGAGAAGACCACCAGCACGATAAAGAAGACCACGGCTTTGGCCTGGGCCTCCGCCAGGAGGTTCCTGGAGTTGGCGGTGGAGAAGATGTCCATGGCCAAGAGCTGGGAGGACTTGATGGCCCTGCCCATAAAGCGCATGGCGGGCCCGCCGTTGGTGAGGGCGAAGTTCAGGTCATATTGCTTGAATGAAGTGGTGAGGGTGAGGAAGATGGTGATGGTGAAGGCGTTGGCCGCCATGGGGATGAGGATGGAGCGAACGCGCCGGAAATACCCCGCGCCGTCCACGCTGGCCGCCTCGATCAAAGAGCTGGGGATGGATTGGATGGCCGCCACATAAATCATCATGATGTAGCCAGCGTACTGCCAGGTATTCACAAAGCTCATGGCCCAGATGACGGTGTCCTTGTTGGAGAGAAGGGAGCTTGAAAGCGCCGCGATGCCCAGGGTTTGGCTGATGTCAACGAAGACGTTGTTGAATATGAACTGCCAGATATAACCCAGGACCAGGCCGCCGATCAGGTTGGGCACAAAAAACCCCGCGCGGTAAAAATTGCGTAACTTGAGCCCGCTTGTCACCATCAGCGCCAGGGCGAAGCCCACCACGTTCACAAACACCACGTTGATGGCAGTGTACATGAGGGTGATGAGGAAGGAGTAGACGAACTGGGGCTCGGTGAACATGGACTGGAAATTCCGGAAGCCCACGAAGTTGATCTCGGCCCGCACCCCGTTCCAGTCGGTCAGCGCGTAGTAAATGCCCAGGCCAAAGGGCACCAGGATCACCAGGGCAAAGGCCAGCAGACAGGGCAACATGAAGGCGAAATCAACGATGCCTCGGCGTTTCATCGGCGTCCTCCTTTGGAAATGGGCTGCCGCTTGGGGCGACAGCCCGCTTGAATGAAACATCCGGGGCTGCCATAAAGTGGCAGCCCCGGATGTCAAGTCTTAGTTCAGTTCCTGAAAGGCCAGGGTGACGTCGGCGATGAAGTCCTCCACGGTGCCGGTGGCCAGCAATTCAAAGATGGGGCCAAGGGTATTGACGTTGAACCCATCGGGGTTCTGGCCAAAGTACCAGTTGAAGTTGCCGCCCCGGGCGTTGGCTTCCACCAGGGCCCTGGAGAAATCGCCCTTGGGAACCAGGGTGACAGACTTGAAAGCGGGCACCATGCCGGCTTCTTCCACGATGTACTTGGCACCGTCCTCGGTGAGGGCCATGTGGTTGAGGAAGTCAACGGCAGCCTGCTGGCGCTCAGGAGAAGCCTGGGCGTTCACCACAAACCATGAGGGCGCGGCGATGTACAGGCCGGTGGACTCCTCTTCCAGGAAGTTGTGTGACACAAAGCCCCGCGGGAAAGCGGCGCCCAGCTGCTCAAAGTTGGGATCCGTCCAGTTGCCCTGGGTGATGAAAGCAGTCTTGCCATTGGCAAAGGCGGCGATCTGGGCGTCGTAGTTGCCGTTGATCAGCACGTCCGGGTCAGAGTAGTCATAGAGCATTTTCAGGTAGTTGGCAAAAGCGGCCAGGCGCTCCTGGTCCACATCGCCGGCCAGGGTGGCTTCGTAGACGGAAGCGTCATTGTAGTCCAGATAACCCGCGTAGAAAGCGTTGAACACGTGCTGGGAGGTGACCCACCAGAGGCCGCCGGCCACGGAGGTGCCCACTGACACCACGTTGTCGATCCCCAGCTCCGCTTTCATGCCGTCCAGCTTTTCAAAGGCCGCCTTGGTGGCCGAGAAGGTGGTGAGGCTGGCAGGATCAATGCCGGCCTTTCCCAGGATATCCGCGTTATAGCCCAGGCCAAAGCCCTCAATGCCGATGGGGAAGCCCACGGCCGCGCCTTCGGGCGAATAGTAGGCCAGGTCAGTGTCCTTCACCCAGTCGGCATCGGACATGTCCAGGATGTAATCCTTCCACAGTTCGTAGCCGCCCTTGCCCTCAATCATGAAGATGTCGGGCATCTGGTCGGCCTGGAGCTTGGCGCGCAGGGTGCCGCCGTAGTCGGCACCACCGCCAATTGTCTCCACGGTGACGTTGACGCCGGGGGTGTTCTCGCTGTAGCGCTTAACAAAGTTGGAAATCGCCTCATTGATCTCAACCTTCAGCTGGAAGACGTGGATATCCACGTCCTGTGCCTGGGCGGGCAGGGCAACCAGCCCGATGGCCAAGGCAGCGACGAGCGCCAGGGACATGAGTTTACGCATGGTGTTCCTCCTTATAATGGGTTTTTTGGGGTTCCAAAACGATTGCCCTTCCGGGCGGTTACTCTGCACTTATCAGTACACATAATATATACCTCCATAACGTCCAAGTCAATCAATTTGGATGGCACAAAATTATCTGCCGCTCTTTTCCACGGTTCCGCGGAGTTTCTTTATGCATCAGTGTATACCTGCCGGGCGCCCGCGTCAATGATTTTGTTCAATGTTATTTTCACGTTCTCGCGCCGCGGGGTATCAGAGGCGTGATTTCGGTGTAAAATGCCTGTATCGCGTTCCCGTCCGCCAACTGCGGAGAGAGTCAGGAGGCACAGCCATGAGCAAACCCGATGCCCCGGGCGTTAAGCCCGGCAAAAAGGCGTCCCGTTCCATCATCACGGTCATCCTCATCTTTGGCGTGATCAGCCTGCTGGGCGACATGGTGTATGAGTCCGCCCGGGGCGCCAACAGCCAGTATTTCAGCCTTCTGGGCGTGAATGCCGCTGCCATCGGCCTGGCCTTTGGCATAGGCGAATTCCTGGGCTACGCGCTCAGGCTGCTGGCCGGGGTTTGGTCGGACAGGACGGGCAGGCACTGGCTGTTTATCTTCGCGGGCTACGGCCTGCTCATCGCGGTGCCGATGATGGGCTTCACCCGCCATTGGAACCTATTGGTGGTGCTGGTCTTAATGGAACGCGTGGGCAAAGCCCTCAGGAACCCGGCCAAGGACACCCTGCTCTCCTCTGTCGCCCAGGGCCAGGTGGGGGTGGGATTCGCCTTTGGACTTCAGGAAGCGCTGGACCAGGTGGGCGCGTTCCTGGGTCCCCTGATTTTCACCCTCATCTTCACCCTCACCGCCCGGCAGGGCCCTGAGGAATACAGCCTGGGCTACCAATTGCTGCTCATCCCCTTTGCGGCGCTGATGGTTTTTGTGTATTTCGCCTGGCGCAGGATTACCCGGGAAAACCTGGTGCCCCGGATGCGGGTGGAGGAATACCGGCAGGAGAGACTGCCTCCCCTGTTCTGGCAGTACACCCTGTTTACCTTTGTGTGCACGCTGGGCTTTGTCTCCTTCAGCATCATCGGCTTTCACGCCAAGGACAAGGCCATTTTGACCGACGCTGAGATTCCCCTGTTCTACGCCATCGCCATGGCGGTGGACGCGGTATCGGCGCTGCTGATCGGCCGGTGGTATGACCTGCGCAAGAAAAAGAGCGGCCGCCAGTCCGGCGGGCTGTTTACCCTGGCGGCACTGCCCCTGGCCTCCCTGCTGCTCCCCTTCTTAACGCTTTCCGGCAACCGGGCGGCGCTCATCGCCGGCCTCATGCTCTTTGGGGTGGTGATGGGGGCGCATGAAACGGTGATGCGCTCCGCCATCGCTGACATCTCGCCCTTTTACAAGCGGGGCATGAGCTATGGCATCTTCAACGCCGCCTATGGCCTGGCGCTCATGATCGGTGCCTGGGGCATGGGGCTGTTGTATGACGCCAACCTGGTCTGGATGATCCTGGTGATTACCGTGGTGCTTGAATCAGCGGCGCTGTGGGTGTTTTTCCAGATGCAAAAGAGGGCGCGATCCGCTTAATACCCAAATCAAAAAGGGCCGGCCGGCCCTTTTTGATTTTTCCTGCCTTACTGATTAACCAGCGTTTCTCCGGCCCCACACAGGGGGCAGGAGGCGGGCTGAAAGCTTCTGACCGGGATAGCGTGCAGGGCAGCGAATGGCGGGGGGACCGGAGCCTGGCCCATGGATTTGTCCACGATGCACACCGTGCCCGCCACCCGGGCTCCCAGCGCGCGGACGATCTCCCGCATTTCCATGATGCTTTGCCCTGTGTAGACCTCATCCTCCACCAGCAGCACCCGGCTGCCCTCCGGAATCACAAAATCCCGGCGCAGGGTGAGCACCCCGTCCCGCTTTTCGCAGTAGAGGTGGGGCAGGTTCAGGGCCCGGGCCGTCTCATAGCCGGGGAGAATGCCGCCCACGGCGGCGGAGAGTACCAGCTGCGCTCCCCATTCCCCACACAGCGCGGCCAGGGCCTCTCCCACCCGCCTACCGGTGTCCGCGTCCTCAAAAAGGCGCGCGCACTGGATATAGTAATCCGCGTGGCGGCCGGACAGGCGCAGGAAATGGCCTTTTTTTATCACGCCTCTGCTATAGAGCAGGTCCTTAAAGCCGTCGCTTTCAGCCATCAGCCTTTGCCTTACTGCGCTTCGCCGCAGGCGGGGCAGAATTTGGCGTCCGGCCCCACCGGCTCGCCGCAGTTTTTGCAGGGCGTCCCCTGCTGGCTCTTGCCGCAGGAGGGGCAGAACCTGGCGTCAACCGGCACGGGCTTGCCGCAGGCCACACAGGGCGCGGTCTGGCTTTGGGGGACTTCCGGCTGGGCCTGCTGCCCGGCGGCTGTCGCGCCCTGGAGAATCTGCCCCATGGCCATACCGGCGCCAAGCCCGGCGCCCAGGCCGGCGCCACCGCCCTCGTTGCTGGCGGCGTCCCTTAGGGCTTCAGCGGCCTGGAACTGGGTGTATTTACCAAGGTCGCCCACCACACCCATGCTGGTGCGGCGGTCCATGGCCTGCTCCACTTCCTGGGGAAGGCTGATGTTCTCCACCACAAAACTCTCCAACTTCAGGCCCAGCGGGGCTATACGCGGCTGGAGGGCGTTTAGGGCAAACTGGCCCAGCTCATCATAGTTGGCGGCCAGGTCCAGGGCGGGAATCTTGCTCTGGCCCAGGATGTCAGACAACGCGGACACCACAGTGCGCTTGATCTGCCCTTCAACGCCTTCCACCGTCATCATCTCGGTGGTGCCGAAGACTTCCTTTAAGAAGACCACCGGATCCACCACGCGGAAGGAGTAAATGCCAAAGGCCCTCAGGCGGATCATGCCAAACTCGCTGTCCCGCATCATTACGGGGTTGCTGGTGCCCCACTTGCGATCAAGGAACTGCTTGGTGTTTACGAAGTAGATTTCCGCCTGGAAGGGGGACTTGAAGCCGTATTTCCAGCTTTTAAGCGCCGTCAGGATGGGCATGTTCTGGGTGGACAGCTCGTAGCGGCCGGGCTGGAACACATCCGCGATGCGGCCTTCGTTGACAAACACCACCACCTGGCTTTCGCGCACGGTGAGCTGGGCGCCCATCATGATCTCCTTGCCCTGGTTCTCATAGCGGTGTACCATGGTGTTGTTGGTGGAGTCGGTCCATTCAATGACATCGATCAGCTGGCTGTTGATGATCTTCTTGAAGAAACTCATGGGGCCCTCCTTATATGATGAGTGGGGTAACCTTAACCGCCGTTTTCCGGCACCAAGTCGTTGAGGGAATCAATCATGGTATATTGAGCGATCAAAAGGTCCAGGTCCATATAGGCCTTAACCTCCTGGATCGCCTGGTTGACATGGTCCTGCACCCGCCGGCCCAGCGCCTCCAGGTCCTCCTCCGGCACGCCCGCCATCTGGCAGGCGATGACCCGCAGGTGACCCGGGTCGATCAGGGCGCCGCCATAATAGACATCCTCCACAAAGCGGCCCAGGAAGTTGGACCTTAGCGCCGTCTCCAGCCTTTCCAGGCCGTAGCGCCAGCGGGTGTGAAGATACTGCTCCCCTTCCGGGAGATGGAGTTCATACAGGAAGCTGTGCTTGTCAGCCGCGAAAGGCGCGCGGGAGAGGGACAGGCGGCTTTCAAGCTCCTCCCTGGTCTTCACCTCGCGCATCAGAAGCCTGCGCATCAGGTCATCGCGTACGCGTTCCACCGCCATTTCCACGTCGTAGTCATCATCGCTGAAATCGGCGTGTAAGCGGTCCAGGTGCTCCCGGACCAGGCGCAGTTCTTCCCTGAGGAGCTTTAAGTCGCTGCGGGGATGGTAGACGGGCAGAAGGGGATGGGCCTGTTCCAGATGGCGCTTAAGGGGCCCCGCATCCTGATTGGCCAGGGCATAGCCGGCGGCGTCCACATTGTTACGGTCAATCAGCACAATGGCGTCGGGGGTATTGTTCAGCGTAATGACGGGTTCGAACATCAGTCTGCCCCAGTCCTGAACGCCGGAAAACGCCTCCGTGATGTCGTCCCGGTCAGTCACCAGCAGCAGTTTGTACATCCTCATCCTCCTTGGCTTAACTTGTATCCATTATAAGGGCGCATGGACTAAATGTCCATGTTTTTTACATTCGGGGAGGGGGCAGGGCGATCTCCAACGCAAAAAAGGCGTCATCGGACGCCTCAGAGCGTAGACAAAGCGGTTATAGCGATTAAGCTAAAACCGCTTTGTTAGTTAGTGTCTACTGAAGAGCAGAAAAACCCAATAAAGCCAACAACTTTCTGCCTGTTTCTGGTATAATGGATGCAAAGAAAACCACGTGAAACCTTCAAAACCCTTGCACCTGGACAGGAGTTGAAAC
>JAQVQY010000111.1 GCA_028701335.1 Eubacteriales bacterium | reverse complement strand
CGGTAGGCCACATTGACATCAATTTCCTTTATTGTCTGACGCATACTTCGAATCCCATACAGATATTGGAGAAAGGGTATTTTAATCAGAGCAACGGGATCCATGCTCGGCCGTCCTTCGTCGGCTGCGTATTTTCCCTTTACAAGGTCATAAATAAACGCCCAGTCCAGTGTGTTCTCAATCAACCGAAGCAGATGATCCGCTGGCACTAAATCATCTATACAGAAGTAGACAATCTGTGTACGTTTGTCATCCGAATCTCTTGTCATCATAAGGCATAAACCCCTTTGTTTCTTGCCCTATTATATCATATTTCGTCTTTTTTCCCTTGATTATTCCTTGCTTTCCTGCAGTTCAATGGCAAAGTCCCAGCCGCTCGGGGCTGGGACTTTGTCTACAGTCTGAGGGGCCGCCTCAGGCGGCCCCTTGCCTGTGCTGATTGACACCCACCAAGACCCTTGTATACTGTCAGTAAGGCAAAAGGAGGTGCACGCCTGTGAAAACCATAGAAGCAACGGGCCGCCGCATGGTGTTCTGGGGGGCTTTGCTGCTGATGGGTTGGGCGGTATATGAGCTGTCCATCCGTTTTCAGGAGATAGTCATTTGGCTTTCCCCAGTGTTTTCGCTTGCACGGGACGGCCAAATTACCCTGTGGGATTACTTCAGCCGGGTGAACTGGGGCAGGCTCACCACCCACCTTTTTCTGATTTTATGCGTGCTGCTGGGCATTTACGCGCTTCTGGCGCGCCGGCGTCCCATCCTAATCCTGTTTGCCGTTCCTATGGCAATTCTTCTGGGTGTGTTGTTTTTGGGCAGCACTTCTGTCATGACTGCCAGCCTCTGGCAAAGGTTGAAGCTCCTCCCGCTGGCGCTCATCGCGGCAGGCGGCCTTCTGTGCTTCATCAGCGCCTCGTATATCAGTGGCCCCCGCGGGAAAAAACATAATCCCAAAGCGCCTCCGGCTGCCCGGCCATACGACCCCTTTCGCATGAAGGGCCCGCCTGAATAACATAACCCCTGTCGTTTTTTATATGTTCATGTTTCCCGGCTGGCTTGACAAGCGCTTGGAGCGTGTTATTCTTACCCTAACTTCATATTCCGACAACGGATAGAGGTGTGGCACGCATCAGTACCGGGGAGGAGCCAACGACGGGCTGCGATCCCGCCGGGAAAGGGCAGGCCACCGAAACACGCAGGCGGTCGGCGCTTGCCTGTTGGGAGCCGGAAGAACATTTCGGCTACTGCCGCGGGGCAGCCGCGGAGCGCTATCAAAGTCATTGCTTCCTTCATCGGGCGGCGGGGCTAAAGCGCTTCGCCGCCCGAATCAATTAAAGGAGGAATGACCCATGAAAAAACTGATGCTCCTGCTTTTGGCCGCTCTGATGCTTCTGACCCTCTCCGCCCATGCCGAAACCTTCAAGGTGGGTATGGAATGTAACTACGCGCCCTTCAACTGGACCCAAGCGGACGCCAGCGAGTTCACCGTGCCCCTGACGGCAGGCGGATACGCGGATGGTTATGACGTACAGGTGGCCCTTTTCATCGCGGCGGAGCTGGGACTGGAGCTGGAGATAGTCAAAACGGAGTGGGACGGCCTGCCCCTGGCCCTCACCTCCGGAAAGATCGACGCCATTATCGCTGGCATGAGCCCCACCGCCCAGCGCAAGGTGACGCTTGACTTCAGCGTCCCCTACTACGAAAGCGACCTTGTGATCGTGATCAACAAGGAGAGCCAGTACATATCCGCCAATAGCCTGGCCGACTTCTCAGGGGCTAAAATTACCGGGCAGCTGAACACCTTCCACTATTCCGTTATCGATCAGATCCCCGGTGTAAAAAAGCAGACCGCGCTTGACACCTTCCCCGCCATGATCGTGGCCCTTTCAAGCGGGCGTATAGACGGCTACGTGTCTGAGCGCCCCGGTGCCCTTTCCGCCGTGGCCAGCAACCCGGACTTCACCTTTGTCTCATTTGGGGAAGGCCTGGGCTTTGAGGCATCTGAGGAGGATACCGCCGTGGCCGTGGGCCTGCGCAAGGAAAGCCCGCTGATGGACAGCATTAACGCGGCTCTGGCAAAACTGGACAAGGACACCCGTACGCAATTGATGAATGAAGCCATGTCGCGCCAACCGTTAAGCGAGTAGCTCTGAATGCCCACCACATTTTTCGGCTGGATTCACCTTCTTCTTGAAGAATACGGCTCCCTGTTTCTGCAGGGAGCCGGGACTACCATGTTTATCGCCGTGGTGGGAACCACAGCAGGCTTCGCAATTGGGCTGTTGGTCGCCATTCTGCGCACCATCCCGCTCAAACCATCAACCCCTCACTGGCAGCAGAGGCTTGTGCAGGGATTAAAAACTGTGCTTTCCGTCTACATCGAGGTGTTCCGGGGGACTCCCATGATTGTTCAGGCCATGGTGGTGTACTATGGCGCTCTTCAATACCTGAGGCTGGACATCCCCGCCCTCTCTGCCGCCTTCCTGGTGGTATCGGTGAATACCGGCGCCTATATGGCGGAGATCGTGCGCGGCGGCATCCTGAGCGTTGACAAAGGTCAAAAGGAGGCAGCCACCGCCGTAGGCCTGACCCACTGGCAGAGCATGACCAGCGTCATCCTTCCCCAGGCCGTCCGCAGCATCCTGCCGGCAGTGGGCAACGAGTTCGTGGTGAACATCAAGGATTCAAGCGTGCTGAATGTCATCTCGGTGACCGAAGTCTATTTTATGTCCAAGTCCGCCGCCGGAACTTATCTCAAGTATTTTGAGGTCTTCTTCATCACGGCCGTTATCTACTTCGTTCTCACCTTTACCACCACGAGGCTTTTACGCCTGATAGAAAAGAAGATGTCGGGCAAGGATTCCTATACCATTTACGGCTCCCAGTCAGACCCTAATGCCCAGATCGTGTTTACCCGGGAGGACCGGTAATGGAAAGCGGCAATCCAATCATCGAAATAACGGGCCTGGAAAAACGCTTTGGCCCCAACACAGTGCTGAAGGGCGTAGATTTATCGGTGTCCAAAGGCCAGGTGGTCTGCCTCATCGGGCCTTCCGGCTCGGGAAAAAGCACACTGCTGCGCTGCATCAATTTGTTGGAAACGCCGGACGCCGGCACCATCTGCTTCCAGGGACAGGATGTCACCCAGATGCCGCCAGGCCCGCTTCACGCTAAAATTGGGATGGTATTTCAGCAGTTTAACCTGTTTGGTAACCTGAACGCGCTGGATAACTGCGTCCTGGGACAGATGAAGGTTTTGAAGCGCAGCCGCTCCAAGAGCGAGGAGATCGCCCAAAAATATCTGGAACGGGTGGGAATGCTTCCCTACCGGGACGCGCGTCCTGACCAGCTTTCCGGTGGTCAGAAGCAGCGTGTCGCCATCGCCCGTGCCCTGTCCATGGATCCGGAGGTGCTGATGTTCGATGAGCCAACCAGCGCCCTGGATCCGGAGATGGTGGATGAGGTGCTCAGCGTCATCAAAACGCTTAAAGATGGCGGCCTCACCATGCTCATTGTCACCCACGAGATGGCCTTTGCCAGGGATGCCGCTGACCGGATAGTGTTCATGGACGCAGGCCAGTTGGTGGAAGACGGCAGGCCCGAGGCCCTGTTTACCCATCCTGAAAACCCACGCACACGGGCATTTTTGTCCCGCAGCCTGCGCGGCCAGGGAATCGGCACGCCATAAAGCATAAAACTTCAGATTTTCCGCGTATACTCCTTTCCAAATGCTTTCCCTGTGTTAATATGATTACAGCACGCCCAACAGCAGGGGCAATAAGCACACGGGGTAAATCATGACACAGGAGAGCAGGGCGCTCACGGGACTGACAAGTGAACAAGCCGCACAGCTGCATAAGGAAGGCAAAGGTAACCTGCCGCCCAAAAGTGCAGGGCGCAGCATTGGGCAGATTCTACTGAAAAATGTTTTCACATGGTTTAACATCCTGAACTTCTTATTGGCCCTGGCGCTGCTCTGGGTGAAATCTTACCGCAACATGCTGTTTATGGGAGTGGTTGTCCTCAACACCCTCATCAGCACGGTGCAGGAAGTGCGCGCCAAAAAAACAGTGGACAAGCTCACCCTGCTGGTGGCGGCCCCAGTGCCGGTGATGCGGGACGGCCATTGGACCAAGCTTGCCTCCCAGGAACTGGTCAAGGGTGACCTGGTGCGTTTTTCAGCCGGAGATCAGGTCTGCGCGGACGCTCAGGTGCTTTCCGGGCAAGGATCGGCTGATGAGGCCCTGCTGACCGGTGAAAGTGGCGCGGTGCCAAAGGCACTGGACGACCTCCTGTATTCGGGAAGTGTCATCACAGAAGGCCGCCTGTACGCACGCCTCACCCTGGTTGGAAGCGAAAGCTACGCCGGACAGCTGGTGCAGAGCGTCCGCAAAGAAAAAGTGGTAAAAAGCAAGCTGGTGGAGGATCTGAAGAAGCTGATCCGATTCATCAGCATTTTCCTTCTGCCCATTGGCCTGGTGCTCTTTTATAAACAATACTGGCAGCTGGGCGATCCCTTGGAAGCGGCCATTCCCGCGACGGTCGCCGCTGTTTTTGGCATGATCCCGGAAGGGCTGGTGCTTTTGACCAGCATGGCGCTCGCCGTTGGTGTCATCCGGCTGGGCGAAAAAGACACCCTGGTTCAAGAGCTTTATGGCATTGAAAACCTGGCGCGGGTTGATGTCCTGTGCGTGGACAAAACCGGCACCGTCACTCGGGGCCGCCTGCAGGTCGAAGATGTCATTCCGCTTGATAATGTCGGAATGGAGAACATCGACATATCCATGCGGCGCATGCTTCAGGCCTCTGAAGACGACAATCTCACTTTCCAGGCGCTGCGCAGCCATTGGAGCGGGCCGATTCTGGCCAGCGAGCCGGTGGCCCTTAGGATTCCCTTCTCCTCCGCCAGGAAATGGAGCGCGGTAGCTTTTTCCGCCTATGGAACCGCTATCATCGGCGCGCCGGAATTTATCATGAAGGAGAAGATGCCCATACCCCTTGCGGATCAGATAGCGGGCTACGCCGACCAGGGTTTCAGGGTAATGCTGCTGGCCCACTCCCCTGCCTTCCCGCAAGACAGTGCCCTTCCCGAAGACGTCCTTCCCCAGGCTCTGATCCTCATAAATGATCTAATTCGGGAGGACTTCGCTGACACCGCCCAATACCTGGCCCGGGAAGGGATCACGATCAAGGTGATCTCCGGCGATAACCCGCGCACCGTGGCAGAGGTTGCCAGGCGGGCAGGCCTTGAAGGCGCGGAAAACTGGACAGACGCTTCATTTTGGATGGATGACGGGGAGTTGGCCCAGGCGGCAGTCCAGTACACTGTTTTCGGGCGGGTTGCTCCTGATCAAAAGAGAAAGCTGGTGTTGGCGCTGAAGGCCAGCGGGCACACAGTGGCTATGGTGGGAGACGGAGTCAACGATGTGCCGGCGCTAAAAGTATGCGATTGCGCCATCGCCATGGCCGGCGGCAGCGACGCCGCCCAGAAGACCTCCCAGGTGATGCTGCTGGCCGGAAATTTTTCCGCCATACCGCAGGTCATCCTGGAAGGGC
>JAQVQY010000110.1 GCA_028701335.1 Eubacteriales bacterium | reverse complement strand
GGGCTGGCCACGCAGTCGTCCTTATAACGTACCTGGCCGTCCACATAAATCCAGTCCAGCGTGCCGTCATCCCTGGGGGATTCCATCTCTTGAAAGGTTATGCCCTTTACCTTGGACTGAAGGCGGCTCAGGGCTTCCTGGGGCGTGAAGGGATGGTCCGCCTTCAGGTCGCGGTTCATCAGGCGCTGGTAATCGAGGCGCTTTTTTAACAGTTCAGGCACCCGGGGGTCGGCAATCCTTAACGCGATCAGCTTTTCCGCCCGGTCAAAATCCCCATAGTCCACCAACCGGCGGATGTCCTCCGGCAGCGGGAACGCCAGGAAATCCAGGTTATCCTTCATCAGTACCTCCAGTATAAATGTTTATTCATCAGTAACCGGTGGAATGCCCAGGCCCAGGCGGCACTGCCGGTAACTGTCAAGCTCCTTTTGGTTGCCCCGAACAAAGTGCCCCGGCCAGAGCTCGCGCCAGACGGGCTTGTCCACACTGTAGTCGTGCATGCCCTCGTCATAGGTGAGCACCGTTTTGTTTCGTTCATAGGCCGGGTTTGGCATGGGGATGGCTGAGAGCAATAGCCGGGTGTAGGGGTGAAGCGGGCAGAGGAAAAGCTCCTCCGTATGGGCCAGCTCCACCAGCACCCCCTTGTGGATCACTGCGATGCGGTCACAGATAAAGCGCATCACGGATAAGTCATGGGAGATGAAAAGATAGGTCAGCCCGCGCTTTTTCTGAAGCTGGCTTAAAAGGTTCAGTACCTGCGCCCGGATGGACACGTCAAGGGCTGAGATGGGCTCATCGGCGATGATAAACTCCGGCTGCATGATCAGCGCCCGGGCAATGCCGATGCGCTGGCGCTGGCCGCCGGAAAACTCATGGGGAAAGCGGCTGGCGAACTCGTGCAGCAGCCCCACGTCAAGCAGCGCTTCCCGCACCTTCTCCTCCCGCTGGGCAGCAGAGAGCCCTTTTTCTGTGGCGTACAACCCCTCTGCCACAATGTAGCCCACCTTAGCCCGCTCATTGAGCGAGGCCATGGGGTCCTGGAAAATCATCTGTATTTCCCGGGTCACCCGGCGGTCCAGCTCCCGGCTGATCCTGCCACTGATGCGCTGGCCTTTGTAGAAGACCTGGCCTCCGGCGGTGGGATAGACACGGATGATGGCGCGGCCGATGGAGGTTTTGCCGCTGCCCGACTCCCCCACCAGGCCGAAGGTTTCACCCCGGGCAATATCAAAGCTGACGCCGTTGACCGCATAAAAGCGTTTGCGCCGCTCGCCAAAGGCAACCCTGAGGTCCTCCACCCTGAGGAGAGGCTCGCGTTTATTGGTCATACAGGCTCGCTCCTTCCCGGCGGATGCGTGAGAGCACCTTTGGCGGCTCCACCTCCGGCGCCCGGGAATCCAGAAGCCAGGAGCGCACCTTATGGGTGGGGCTGACCTCAAAATATGGCGGCCGCTGAACAAAATCGATGTTCAGGGCATGGGGGTTGCGCGGGGCAAAGGCGTCTCCCCGGATGTCCTTAAACAGGCTGGGTGGTGTTCCGCGGATGGAGGAGAGCTCCTCCCCCCTGATACCCAGTTGGGGAAGGGAGGACAGCAGGGCCCAGGTGTAGGGGTGCCGGGGGGAATAGAAAATCTCCTCGCTGGTGCCGATTTCAACGATATCCCCGGCGTACATCACCGCGATGCGGTCCGCCACGTTGGCCACCACCCCAAGATCGTGGGTAATATAAATGCAGGTCAGATTGTACTTCCTGACCAGGTTACGGATGAGATTCAGGATTTGCGCCTGGATGGTGACATCCAGGGCTGTGGTGGGCTCGTCACAGATTAAGACCTGGGGATTGCAGGCGATAGCGATGGCGATGACCACCCGCTGGCGCATGCCGCCTGAAAACTGGTAGGGGTACTGTTTCATGCGGCGCCCGGGCTCCTCGATGCCCACATCCAAGAGGATTTCCATAATCCGGTGCTTGGCAGCTTTGCCCTTTAAGCCCTGGTGAAGTTTCAGCGCTTCGCCGATCTGTTTACCGATGGATTTCAGGGGGTTGAGGCTGGTCATGGGATCCTGGAGCACCATGGCGATTTTGCGGCCTCGGACCTTCAACCAGTCCTTTTCCTCCCGGAATTTGACCAGGTCTTTCCCCTCAAAATAGATACTGCCCGAGTCAATCCACCCGTTATTGTCAAGCAGGCCCATGAAGGTTTTGGTGAGCACCGTTTTACCGGAGCCGCTCTCCCCCACGATGGCCAGGCTCTCCCCTTTTTGCACATCCAGTGACACGCCGCGGATAGCGTGCAGCGTCCGGCCCCGGAGGCTGAACTTGACATTCAAATCTTTGACAGAAAGGATGGTTTCTTCAGCCATGTCGCTCTCCCAATAGCGGCGCGGATAAACTACACATGGTTTTTGGGGTCGGCCGAGTCCGCGAAGGCGTTGCCGATGATGTAAAAGGACACCGTCACGATGGACAGAACAATGGTGGGGAAAATCAGCTGGTAGCTTTGTGAGGTGGACACCAGCTTGCGTCCCACGGTGATAAGGTTGCCCAGGGAGGGGACGCTCACCGGCAGCCCCAGCCCGATATAGGTAATGAACACCTCGCTGCCGATAGCCCCGGGGATGGCCAGCGCCATGCGCAGCATAATCACGCTCACCAGGTAGGGCAGGAGGTTACGGGTGATGATCCTGAGTGTGCCCGTACCCAGGCAGCGGGAGGCCAGATTGTAGTCCCTGTCCCGGATGATCACAATTTGGTTGCGAATAAACCTTGCCATGCTGACCCAGCCGGTGATGCTCATGGCGAAGATAAGCGTGCTGATCCCCGGCCGCATGATGTAGGCTACCAGAATCAGCACAATGGTGGTGGGAATGTTGTCAATGACATTGTAGATTTCCGTCATGATCCGGTCCAGCCGCCTGATATAGCCCCAGACGACGCCCACAAATATTCCCGCAGCCGCTTCAACCAGCGCCACCACGAATCCAATAAAGAGGGAGGTGCGGGTGCCGGACCAGACCATGCTCCACAGATCCTGGCCGGCGATGTTGGTGCCAAACAGGAAGGGCGCTTCCGTGGGCAGGATGCGCAGGTCGGCTTCCACTGCAAGCTGGGCGGTGATGCCGTCCCCTCTGATCTTCAGGCTGTCTTTCTTAACAAACAGCTCATCGCCCCGGTTGGTCAGATCCTGGGGCGACAGGTGAAGTTTAACGGGGAAGTTGGCCCGGGAAGGGTAGGGCACCGCTTCCGGTTCATCCGGCAGCTTCAGATTGGTGGTGAAATCGTTGCGGACGAAGCCTGTCTGCCCGTTAAACGATGCTTCGACCCAATCTCCCATAAACCCTGTGACCGTAAATTCACTGCGGGCGCGGATGGTGGAAATTACATTGCTCACCGCCGCCCACTGGCCATTCTCCCAGGGTGTAATGACAAGCTCAGTTCCTGCCGGCGCCGTGATGACCACACTGGACAGGGAAGGCTGAATATTGCTGAGCTGCAGGCCGGTGATGGGATGGTTGATGATCCGGGTCGCCTCATACTGGCCGGGCAAAAGCGGCTGGATAAAGGTGAAAGCCACCAGGATGACCAGCGCCAACAGCAGCGCCACCGTCCCCTTGTTCTTAAAAAACACCGACAGCGTACTGCCCCAGTAGGAGTATCGCGAAAATCCGGTTTTCTCAGCCAGGTCCGGGTCGCTTTTGGCAAATTCGAACAGTTCACTCTCAGGAATCTCCAAATTCCTGACCGCGTCTGTGACCGCGTCCTCAGTCCATCGGGCTTTTTTGCCGAACAGCCGCATCAGCGCACCCCTTCCTTTCTGGCAAAGGTGATGCGCGGGTCCAGGAAAACCATCAGGACATCGCCCAGGAGCATTCCCACGATGCCCACGGAGCTGTAAATCATGACGATAGCCTGCACCATGGGGTTGTCCTGGCGGCTGATGACGTCCACCAACAGGCCGCCCATGCCGGGGATGGAATAAAGCGATTCAATGTAGATGGAGCCGCCCACGGTATACAGCAGGGAGGTGGGGATGTACTGGATCATGGGCACAAAGGCATTGCGGAACACATGCCCCATGGTGATATTCCGGGAGGTGACGCCCTTTGCCCGGGCCAATTGCACATAGTCCTTGTTGAGTTCATCCAGCATATAGCGCCTCAGCCACATGGCGTAGTAGGCGATGTTCCCAAGGGACATGGATAACACGGGAAGCACCCAGCTGATGGCCCGGCTGCGGTCAAAGAGCATGGATATCCCCAAAGCGCTGGAGCCGTAGGACTGAATAAAAATGTAATAGACAGCGGCCGGAATGGCGTTGACAAATACGATAAAGGCTGTGCCGAAGCGGTCCCAGAACCTGGATTTTGACCTTGCCATAGCGCCGCCCAGCGGGATGCCAAGGGCCACAGCCAACGTCATGGAAAGCACGCCCATCTGAATGGAAAGCGGCGCCTTTTGCGCGATGATATCGGCAATTGGCGCGCCCACGCTATAGCGTGCGGATACGCCGAGGTTGCCCTGCAACAAACCGGTGAAAAAGCGCTGCATTTGGGTAAGGATAGGCGCCTTGAGACCCATCTGCTGAAGCCTGGCGTCAATCACCGCCTGATCCAGCTTGTCAAAATTATCAAAATACCCCTCAATTGGCATTTGCCTCAGAAGGATGAAAACAACGCTTAGGATAATAATCAGCGTGAAGAGTGAGGCGCCGATCCGTTTAAGGATGTATTTTGCCAATCGTGCAGCCCTTTCACTGGCCACGGCAGGAAGGGAAGCTTCCTGCCGCGGCGATGGGATATTTCAGTTGATTCAGTTGCCGCTGCTTAAGGCTTCGCGGTCCGCGAGCCACTGGTCATAGGCGTCAAAGTAGCGGTCTGTGTTCATGGGTTCTTCAAGCAATGCCTGGCCCTTGTAGCGCTCGCTTGAGAGGCCAAAGGGCGCGTACTGCGATTCAAAGGGGTTGAGCCTGGAGGCGATGTAGCCGCCGGAGCCGTAGCCAAAGGGAATGACAAAGGCGTGGTTGATGATGAAGGCTTCCGCTTTGGCGAAGGCTTCATAGCGCGCCATGATGTCCCCGGTGATAGCCTTGGCAGCATCCACCAGGTTGTTGTAGGTCTTGTTGCCGTCAGCGTCCGTGTAGCCTTCAGCGAACTCGATGAAGTTGTAGGTGCCGCCAAGGGCGAAGGGGTCGGTGTAGGTCTCAGGATCCGCGTAATCCGGGCCCCAGTTGCACTTGAGAAGCGCGTACTGCCCGGCGCGGCGGACGGCTGACAGGAAGCCTGAGGAGGGGCCAGCCTCCACGATGATGTCGATGTAGTCATTCCCCAACAATTCTTCCAGCTGCTGTTCCACCACCTGGCACTCCTCAGCCCAGGAGGTGACAGCCGGATTGTAGCTCATCAGGATTTTCACCGGCAGGGTCGCGCCGGCGGCAATCAGCTCTTCCTTGGCCAGGTCACGGTGCTCAAGCGCTTTCTGCGCGTTGAACGCAGCCAGGCCCTGAGCTGTGATGGGCGCAAGGTCTCCGATGTTCACATAATCAAGCCCGTTTACGTTGACAAAGTCGGGCGGG
>JAQVQY010000109.1 GCA_028701335.1 Eubacteriales bacterium | reverse complement strand
CAATCAGTTCCGCCGCGATCCCGCTTTTCCAGCACAAACCCATGGCGTTGATGGCACCGGATTTGAAGTACGGGAGGATCTGGGGCAGGTCCACATACAATATCCTCTTTATCACCGGCACCCTAAACACCTGGACCACCTCCTGAAGCCCACCGTCCCGCCGCCGGATTCCCTCGGTGACATTGCCAAATATCAGCGGAAAGCCGATCACAAAAGCAATCAGGGTGGAGAGCCAGCGGGTTGACACCAGGATAATCGCCAGAATGACAAAGCTGGCCACCGGCACCGAGCGCGCGGTGGAAACCAGCGGCGCCGTGAAGTCCCTGACCCAGGGGTATTTGGCGCTTAGGAAAGCCAGGACGGCGCCAACGGCAGCCGCCCCCAGGAAACCCAGCAGGATGCGGCCGCCTGAGCGCAGGGCCGCGAGCCAGGTGTCGGGCTGTGCCAGCAACTCCGCCAGACTCCCCAGCACCCTTAAGGGGGACGCCAGAAGGTATTCCTGCCCAAAGGCCATCGCCAAAATTTGCCAGAGGACAAGCCAAAACAGGGCGGCCAAAGCCACCCTGATCCTGGCCGGCCTGCCGTTAAGGTTCGTAGTAGAACGCGGCATCCGGCACCTGCCCGCCTACAGACATGGGGTTTTGCTCAAAAAGCATCTGGTAAAAAGCAGCAAGGGCTGTCTCCATCGCGTCACCGTCAAGATAGATGATGTTGCAGTAGGGCAGCGCCTTCTCCGCAACCAGGGCGTCCACAATCCCATATTTCCCCACCAGGACAGCCGCATCCTTCACCTTGGCGTTCACATAGGATGCTGACGCTTGATGGTCACGGAGAAATCTGGCTGCCGCTTCCGGATTTTCTGTCAGGAAATCCTGACGTGCCACAGTGACGCCGGTAATCATGGTATCGCCCGTGACCGCTTCCCACTCCCGGGTCAAATCCAGCGCGATTCTGATATGGTCTTTTTTCGTCTGCGCCACGGTCACAAAGGGCTGGGGCAGCATGGCAAGGCCGTCCGGATCACTCATGAAAGAGGCCAGGGCTTCGCTGTGGTCGGCCTTCCACTCAACCTCCACATTTTCCACTCCTGCCTTCTCAAGAAGGTAGGTCAGGGCGTATTCGGGTGTTGAAGCTTTGCCGCTAGCATATATTTTACGGCCGGCAAGGTCATCAAGCTCCTTTATATCCGCGCCTTTTTCCAGGATGTAGATGACACCCAGGGTGTTGACATTGATGACCCGCACAGCGCCTTTGGTGTTCTGGTAGAGGATAGCGGCCAGGTTCACCGGCAGGCAGGCGATGTCCACCTCGCCCTTAGCCAAGGCCGGCACCAGCGCATCCGGGCTTGCGGCCAGGATAAATTTGTAATCCCCCGTTTCCTCGTTGTCCGCCATGAGTTTCACCAAGCCCATGGCAGTGGGCCCCTTGAGGGCCGCCACCCGCACGGGGGCTCGTTGGGCAAATCCGATGAAGGGCGGAACCAGCAGCGCCATGCACAGCAGGAGGGCGGAGATTCTTTTTATCATGGTGTTTTCACGCTTCTTTCTGTTTCAGGAGACGCTCTTTTCCCTGTACTTGTACTTGTTCCGGGGTGTGTAGTGCGTGTGCAGCAGCTGATGGGCCTTGTGGCTGTTGGGCTCGCCCAGGAACTCCTCATAGATGCGCTTGATGCCGGGATTTTCATGGCTTTTACGATAGGTCATGCCGGCGTCGGCCGCATAGAGCGCTTTGGCCCGGTATATCCTGGGGTCATGGCGCAGGCGCTCCTCAGCGGAGACAATGGGCTGCCCGCCGCCATTCACACAGCCGCCAGGGCACCCCATAATCTCAATGAAATCATAGGTTTTTTCACCTGCGCGGATGGAATCCAGCAGCGTTTTGGCGTTGGCCGTGCCATGGGCCACCGCCACCTTCAGCGATAGACTGCCGAGTTTTACATCCGCTTCCTTGACAGCCTCAAGGCCGCGCACGGCATGGAAGTCAAGCGCTTGGAGGGTTTCACCTGTGATAATCTCATAGGCGGTGCGCAGCGCCGCTTCCATCACCCCGCCGGTCGCGCCAAAGATTGCGGCAGCCCCGGTGCTGTCGCCAAGTAAATTGTCAAAGTCCTCATCCTTAAGGTTTAGAAAGTTGATGCCGTTGGACCTGATCATCCGGGCCAGCTCACGGGTGGTAATCACCGCGTCTACATCAGGATAGCCATTAGCAGCCAGTTCCTCCCGACCCGCCTCTATTTTTTTGGCGGTGCAGGGCATTACGGAGACCACAGCAATATCCTTTGGCAGAATGTGGGCTTTCTCAGCATAATATGACTTGATCACCGCCCCCATCATCTCATGGGGGGATTTGCAGGAGGACAGATTGGGGATGAAATCGGGATAGAAGGTCTCACAGTAGTTGACCCAACCCGGAGAGCAGGAGGTGATCATGGGCAGCACACCCTGGTTCTTGATACGGCCAATGAGCTCCGTAGCCTCCTCCATGATGGTGAGGTCGGCTGTGAAGTCGGTGTCAAATACCTGGTCAAAACCAAGGCGCCTAAGGGCCGCCACCATCTTTCCGGTGACATTGGTGCCCATGGGCAGGCCGAACTCTTCCCCAAGGGCCGCGCGTACGGCTGGCGCGGTTTGCACCACCACAATCTTATCCGGATCATGCAGCAGTTTCCACACCTTCGGGGACTCCTCTTTTTCACGCAAAGCCCCCACAGGGCAGGCGTTGATACACTGCCCGCATCCTATGCAGGCTGTTTCAGACAGCGGCGTATCCCATGCGGTCTCAATGGAGGTTTCAAATCCACGGTCTATGGGGCCAATTACGCCCACCGCCTGGGTGGTGTAACAGGTGGAGACGCAGCGGCGGCAATTGATGCATTTATTGTTATCCCGCACGATACTGGGGGACAGGTCATCCAAAGGGTACTCTATGCGCTCACCGGTAAAGGCGTTATCATCGGTCACTTCAAGTTCCAGCGCCAGCCTCTGCAATTCGCAGTTCTGGCTGCGGATGCAGGAAAGGCATTTCTTATCATGGTTGCTGAGTATCAGCTCCAGTACTGTCTTGCGGGCGTGGCGGACCCGGCGGGTGTTGGTCTTCACCACCATGCTCTGGGTGGCGGGCAGGACACAAGCCGCCTGCAGTGTTCTTGCCCCGGTTTCCACAACGCACATGCGGCAAGCGCCGATTTCGTTGATTTCTTCCAGGAAACACAGAGTGGGGATGCGGACATTGGCCTTGCGCGCAGCGTCCAGCACTGTGGCACCCTGCGGCACCTCTACTTCCAAACCGTCAATGGTCAATTTAATCATATCGTTCATTGCACTCCCCTCCTGTTAAACCTTGATGATTGCGTCAAAGCGACATTTTTCAATGCAGGAATTGCATTTGATGCACTTTTCCGTGTCAATGACATGTTGGCCACGCGATTCCCCGGTGATGGCCCCTGCAGGGCACACCCGGGCACAGGCCGTGCAGCCCCGGCACTTATCGGTAATCTCCAGATGCAGAAGCTCCTTACAATGATGGGAGGGGCAGTGCTTATCCCGGATGTGTGCGTCATATTCGTCCCGGAAATATCGGATGGTGGACAGCACCGGGTTGGGCGCGGTCTGCCCAAGGCCGCACAGGGCAGTGTCCATGATGCTCTCTGCCAGCTGCTCCAGCTTCTCAATATCGCCTTCCTGGCCGTGGCCTGACACGATGCGGTTGAGGATTTCCAGCATCCGCCTGGTTCCCACTCGGCAGGGGGTACACTTGCCGCAGGATTCGTCCACCGTGAAATCCAGGAAGAAGCGGGCGATGTCCACCATACAGTTGTCCTCGTCCAGGACGATCATGCCGCCGGATCCCATCATGGAACCGATTTCCACGAGGGAGTCATACTCAATGGGTACATCAAGCAGGCTGGCGGGGATGCAGCCGCCTGAGGGACCGCCGGTCTGCACGGCCTTGAACTTCTTGCCCTTGGGGATACCGCCGCCCACATCATATATCACCGTACGCAGAGGCGTCCCCATGGGGACTTCCACCAGGCCCGTGTTGTTGATTTTTCCGCCCAGGGCAAATACCTTGGTGCCGGGGGACCGCTTGGTGCCCATGCCCTTAAACCACGCGGCGCCATTCAAAATGATCTGCGGGACATTGGCAAATGTCTCCACATTGTTGATGTTGCTGGGTTTGCCATACAGGCCATGGACCGCCGGGAAGGGCGGCTTGGGCCTCGGTTCCCCGCGGTTTCCCTCAATGGAGGTCATCAGGGCCGTTTCCTCTCCACAGACAAAAGCACCGGCTCCCAGGCGGATATGCAGGTCAAAGCTGAAATCCGTGCCCAGGATGTTCTGGCCGATCAGGCCGTATTCCCGCGCCTGCCTGATGGCTATCTCCAGGCGTTTGACCGCGATGGGATACTCGGCGCGCACATAGATGTATCCCTCATCTGAACCCACCGCGTAGCCGCACAGCGCCATAGCTTCCAGCAAGGCGTGGGGGTCACCCTCCAGCACCGACCGGTCCATGAACGCGCCCGGATCGCCTTCATCGGCGTTGCAGATAACGTATTTTTTTTCGCCTGGGCTTTTGGCGCACAGCTCCCACTTAATCCCGGTGGGGAAACCCCCGCCCCCCCTGCCCCTGAGGCCGGAATCCTTCAGCGTCTTGATAACATCCCTGGGCCTCATCTCCGTCAGCGCCTAGCCCAGCGCCATATAACCGTCAAAGGCAATGTATTCGTCAATGTTCTCCGGGTCGATCACGCCGCAGTTGCGCAGCGCCAGCCGGGTCTGGTGCCTATAGAAGTCGATGTCATTCAGGGACTTGCCCGCCTCGGGTTGCTCACCTTTATCATGGTAGACCAAATGGCGCACGATGCGGCCTTTGAGCAGGTGTTCCGCCACGAACTCATCCACATCCTCTTCCTTCACATGGGAATAGAATGTGCCTTCAGGATAAACAATAACCACCGGCCCAGCTTCGCACAGGCCAAAGCAGCCGGTTTTCACAACACGGACTTCCTTTGCCAGCCCCTTTTCCTTCAGCTGGGCATTAAAACGATCCACCAGTTTGGCCGAGCCAGAGGAAGTGCAACCCGTGCCGCCGCAAACCAAAATGTGTGAGCGATAGAAATTCATTGTATGTCTTCCCCCTTGTCAACGGTTTTATCCCTGTCCGCGCCAATCATCAACTCCGCCACCGGGTGCCCGTTGACAATGTGGTCAGCCACAATGCGCTTGGCCTTCGCTTCATCCAGGTTTACATAGGTCACTTTTTTCTGCCCGGGCACAAACACGTCCGCCATCGGTTCATAGCGGCACATGCCAATGCAGCCGGTCTGGGACACAGTGACATTTGTCAGGTGCCGCCTGGATGCTTCAGTCATGAAGGACATCATCACGGGGCGCGCGCCTGCTGCGATGCCGCAGGTGGCCATACCCACCACAACACGGACTTCGTCATTTTTGTTTTCTTTGCGAAGATTGATCCTCTCCAGGGTACGTTTGCGGATTTCTTCCAGTTCGGCCAGGGTTTTCATGTCAGCTCTCCTCCAAATATCTCTTGGGTCCTGTCCTGTGTGGCTTGAATAATCCAAGCAATCACTTCAGGGCTGTTCAACGGTACATCCTTAAGCGCCTGCCTGATCTCACGGGTGTCCAGGGTTTCCCGCCCCCGGGGGGACTGAAGGGTAATATTGAACTCCGGACCCTCGGG
>JAQVQY010000108.1 GCA_028701335.1 Eubacteriales bacterium | reverse complement strand
CGGGCGGTGCTGCGCGCCTTCTCCGCCCTTAAGGATTGGCCTGAAGTCGCGGAATGATGTATCATTCTGACAGGAATCGAAAAGGGAGGGAGGCTGCATGAGAGAACGCTTTGCCTGTGAAGGCAATATCGTGCACGAGGCAGCGGTCAGCGAGGTCTCCGGCCAGATGCTCAAGGAGGAGCTGTTTCATGACGCCGCCGGTTTCCTAAAAGCCATGGGGGACGGCACGCGCTTCAAGATCCTCTGGGCGCTTGACAAGCACGAGTTGTGCGTGTGCGACCTGGCCAACCTCCTGGGCATGAGCAAATCAGCTGTCAGCCACCAGCTGGCCAGGCTCAGGGAGAACCGTCTGGTATCAAACCGCCGGGATGGCAAAAACGTGTATTACACCATCGCCGACGACCATGTGCATATGATGCTCATCAGCTGTGTGGAGCACGCCAAAGAGCCCCGGGATTAATCAGGCGAAAGAAACGAAACCGCCGTTTCCTCCTGCCAGGAGCCATTGGGAGAGAGAAAGGTCAAAGCGCAGCCCGTTGTCATAGATGTGGAGGATGGCATCACCCTCACTTCGGCCCAGCCCCACCACGGTCACCCAGTGCCAGGGCTCCAGCTCCCCCAATTGCCGGCGCAGGAGGTTGAGGAACGCCACAGGCGCCTGCTTAAGCCCTTCAACAATAAAATCCGAGGCCATTTGGACGCTTTCCCCCGGGGAGGCGTTTTTATCTACATCAAGCGGCACAGGCGTCAGCTGGCCGCCGGCCTTATCAAGCGCAAGAGCCGCCCCTTGGGCGAAGCGGGCAGTGGAATTAAGCCCCATCATACCGGGGGTGACATAGCCCCACATTTCTTCCATCAGGGTTTGGCAGCTTTGGACACCCTGAAACTCCGTGGGATTTGAAAGCTTCCCCGCGCGGCCCAGGTAGCGCATGATGTTGGCCAGCGTGCAGGGCCCGCAGCCCGCCTTGCGCTGCCAGAAGCTGGCGAACCAGTCCTGATCGCAGCCATAAAGGGTCTTCCCGCCAGGACCCTCCAGGTGCAGGAATTCGGGGTTTGCCGCGAAAATCTGTGTCACCGGTTTCTCCTTTTACGCGTGTCCGCAATATGCGCATTATACCCGGAATCCGGGAAACAGATAAATATTTGCGCCGGCCTGTTTAAACATTGACAGTTGAACATATACTCAACTATAATGGCTGGGTCGATTGAACCGGCACTCAACTGTCAAGGAGGCAGGTATGACCAAATCGTATCCGATCAAAGGCAAGGTGTGCGTGTCCTGCGCGGCCAGGGCAGAGAAAAAAATCGCGGAACTGCCGGGGGTTGAGAGCGCCCGGGTGAACGCGCTGACCAAAAAGGTGACGCTTGAGGCGGCGCCTGACTGTTTCCCGGGTGTGGCGCTGGAGGCGGACCGCATCCTGCGCCGGGAGGAAGACGGGGCCAGCCTGGTTATCGGGCAATGAGGATACCGCTGCGTGTTCCCGCCGCGCTGGCGTTGATGGCAGCCAGCCTGCTAATCAGGGGGCCGGCCTGGATTCCCAGCGCCCTGGCCATCTCCGCCTATGCCGTCAGCGGCTATGACGTGCTCTGGCGCGCCCTTCGGAACATCACCCGGGGACGGGTGTTTGACGAGAATTTCCTCATGTCCTTAGCCACGGTGGGCGCCATCATCATCGGTGAGTATGCCGAGGCCGTCGCTGTTATGATTTTCTACCAGGTGGGCGAGTTCTTCCAGGATTATGCCGTGGACCGCTCCCGGGGCGCCATCGCTGACGCCATGGACTTAAGGCCCGAGAGCGCCAGGGTATTGAGGGACGGGCAGGAAATGACCCTGAACCCGGAAGAGGCCCGGGTGGGGGATACCCTGCTCCTTCGTCCCGGCGAGAGGGTGCCCCTGGACGGGGTGATTTTAACCGGGGACACCACCCTTGATACCGCCGCCCTCACCGGCGAGGCCATGCCCCGGGAAGCGGGGCCCGGGGATGACATCCTAAGCGGCACCGTGAACCTGACGGGCCTTTTGACCGTCCGGGTGAGCCACAGCTTTGAGCAGTCCACCGTCAGCCGGATTCTGGAGATGGTGGAGAACGCCACCGACAAGAAATCCCGCCAGGAAGCCTTCATCACCCGTTTTTCAGCGGTCTATACCCCGGTGGTGGTGATATTGGCTTTGCTTCTGGCCTTTGTGCCGCCGCTCATTATCCCCGGCGCCATGCTGCCGGACTGGGTGTACCGGGCGCTTAATTTCCTGGTGGTGTCCTGCCCCTGCGCCCTGGTGGTGTCCGTGCCCCTGACTTTTTTCGCCGGGATCGGCGGGGCTTCAAGGGCCGGGATCCTGGTGAAGGGCGCCAACTTCCTTGAGACCCTGGCGGAGGCTTCCACCTTTGTTTTTGACAAGACCGGCACCTTGACCGAGGGCAGCTTTACGGTGGAGAAAGCCGTGCCGGCAATGGGGACCGAAGAAGAACTGCTGCGCCTGGCAGCGCTGGCTGAGCGCCACTCCAACCATCCCATCGCCCGGTCCATCCGGGAAGCCTGGGGCAAGCCGTTGGATGAGGAATCCGGAGAGCTGAAGGAGCTGCCAGGCGGCGGGGTTGTGGCTGAAATCGGCGGCAGGCATGTACTGGCCGGCAACGCCCGGATGCTCGCCTCCCATGGGGTGCCGGTGCCGGAATATTCAGCGAACGGCACCCTGGTGCATCTGGCGTCGGACGGGGAATACCTGGGGCACCTGGTCATATCCGACCTGGTCAAGCCCTGCGCCCGGCAGGCGCTGGGAAAACTGCGCCGCGAGGGCATTGAGGAATTGGTGATGCTCACCGGCGACACCGAGCAGGCGGGGCGCGCCGCGGCGGAAGGCCTGAACATCTCCCAGGTGCACACCGGGCTTTTGCCCCAGGACAAGGTGGCAAAGGTGGAGGAACTGATGGCGCGGCCCAACCGCAAGGGAAGCCTGGTCTTTGCCGGCGACGGCGTCAATGACGCCCCGGTGCTGGCCCGGGCTGATGTGGGTTTTGCCATGGGGGCCCTGGGCACGGACGCCGCCATTGAGGCGGCGGACATCGTCATCATGAACGATGACCCCTGCAAGATGGCCTCGGCGCTTAGGATCGCCCGGCGCACCGTGAAAATCGCCCGGCAGAACGCGGGCTTTGCCATCGGGGTGAAGCTGCTGGTGCTGGGCCTTAGCGTTTTTGGCCTATCCACCCTGTGGATGGCGGTGCTGGCGGACGTGGGCGTGACGGTGCTGGCCATCTTGAACGCCATGCGCGCGCTGAGCCTGAAGCGCGAGGACAAGGTCTGCGTCTGTGAGTTTCAGCCCGGAGCGCTTGCGGCCTGAGATAAGGGAATTTGGTGAATACCGGCGCTGTCCATCCAGGCGGCGCCGGTTAATTGCCATATATTATTTTTGCTGCTGATTCCAAGGGCAGTCCAGCCTTATTAGCGTGGCTTCCAATCCCTTAAAAGCGGCATGGCCCGGCCGTCCTTTGCGCTCCCCGTTATCACCTGACACTGTAAAAGCATTGGCCGGGCCTTTATTCTCCTGCCATACGCTCCTGATTACCGGGGAATCTTCGCGAGACCGGGGTTTACCGTTCGCGTTTCAGGTAGACCATATCAACAAGCTGCTTTCCGTCTTCCATCATCACGTGGCCGTAGTTGTCCGTAAAAAAATCCTTGACGCGGTGTGACAAGACAAAACCGCATTTCCGGTAAAAGCAAAGCGAGGAGGGGACATCGCCTGTCCCGGCATACAGCGTCCTGCAATCCGCGTAATGGGGAAAAACATGGTCTATCAGCCTTTTCCCATAGCCCAGGTGCCGGCAATCTGGGGCGACGGCAATGTTCCTGAGCTCATAGACGCCGTCCCCCTCTTTGGTAACCACGCACTCGGCTTTCACGCCTCCGTCGTCCAGAACGAACATCTCTCCGCGCGCAAGGTATTTGTCTATCATGTCCTCCTGCTCGTCAGCCAACAACAGCAGCGCGAGATACTTTTTCTTGTTTATTTCCACTTTCCGGATCATCACCAATTTCCTTCCGCTGTTTGGGCGTGTCAGCCAATACCAGCATACTAAGGGCATCCCCTGGTGCGGGTCAATCAGGCCAGGCCCACACCTATCAAGGCAGCCAAGAAAAAAACATGACTGCGCCTGCTGATCGATAGTTTAAAAAATATTTCGATAGATATAATCTGAATATTCTTTTTTTGCTCGTGACCTGGCGCCGTCGTCAAACCGCCCGCCGCCAGAAAAGCCGCTTTCCCAAACGACCTGCCCGTCCTCCCGCCATCGCCCGACCGCTACCCGGCCCGCCATGCAGCCTGGCGCGCGGCTGTGATTTTCAGGCGCAAGCGTGCCCGCCCTGCCAACAGAAAATGAAAGGAGAACCATGATCATGAGAAAGACAGCAGCCATGATAACAGCCGCCCTGTTGTTCCTGGCGGCGCTGGCCCCTGTCCAGGCTGCCAATGCGCAGGCCTTGCCCCTCATCGGAGAAGCAAGTGCCCTGAACCTGGAGCCGGTGATTCCCGGTATCGAAATTCCGAAAGTCCCCATCCCAACCCTCAAACTGCCGGTTTTTACCCTGATTCCCCTCCCCACGGCAACGCCCAAGCCCACCATCAAACTGCCGGAGTTTACCCTGATTCCCCTCCCCACGGCAACGCCCAAGCCCACCATCAAGATACCAGAGGGTACGTTGATCCCTGTTCCCATTCCCCTCCCGGAGCCAGAGAAGCCCGCTGAGCCAGCGCCAACGGCCACGTCCCAGGCCACCAAAAAACCCCAACTGGCCCCAAAGGCCCAGGCCCAAAAGGGCGCTGAGGTGACCTCCTTTGGCCTCTACTTTGAGGAGCTGCGCCCAAAGCTGACCGACACCTGGTATATGTTCACCCCGCTTGACCTGACGGACCAGGGGATGCTCACCTATCCGATGGTTGCCAACAACGCCACCATTGTGGGGAGTGTCATCATCACGGTGGCCGGAGGCCAGCTCACCGTCACCTACCAGCCTGCCCCGGGGGTGACCACAACCCGGGAGTTCTTTACCCTCTTCCCCAGCCTGGACGCCATCCAGACGCTCAATGTCGATTTGCTTGCCGGCCAGGCCAGGCCCTTCGGCCAGCCTATCGACATCCAGCAGGCCTTTGGTGAGGACCGCAAGGTCATCCTTTACCTCAACAACCTGGCTGACTATGACGCCGCCAAATCCGGCCTGGCCGCCTTTGTACCGGAGCAGCACCGCGCCTTCATGCAGAATTTGCTGCCGCTGCTGGATTAGCGGATCTTAAATAAATAAGGGGGCGGCCATCTTTCAGGCTGCCCCCTTTGACGTGACAGGCTTATTTGATAACCAGGTTCAACAGCCTCCCCGGCACGAACACGCACTTCACCAGCTGCTTGTCCCCAATGAGCGCCTGGACTTCGGGGAGCCGCGGGAGTTCTTCTTCCCCGGCCTCCTTTGCCATGTCCGAGGGCACCATCAGGCGGGCGCGGACCTTGCCATTTAATTGCACGGCGATCTCCACCAGATCGGCCGCCAGGAAGTTTTCATCATATTCGGGCCAGGGCTGGCGGTGGATATAACCGCCGCAGCCCTGCGCTTCCCAGATCTCCTCGCAGATATGGGGGGCGACGGGGGAGAGGAGAAGGAGCAGGGCCTTCAGGTCCCCCGCGGTGATATGCCCCTGGTCATAGAAGG
>JAQVQY010000107.1 GCA_028701335.1 Eubacteriales bacterium | reverse complement strand
GGGTAGAGCAGCGCCTGCATGTTGAAGGCAAACACCATGGCAACCATCACGGCGGCGGTGCGGGTCTGTAACAGGGCGGTGGTCAGCGTCAAAAGGGCAAAGAGGGCCAGGTCGGCTGTGAGGTGCAGGCCAAAAAAGGCGGCCAGCTGGGGCACGTCAATCACGGGGGCGTTGCCAAACAGCACCGTCACCAGGATGCTGCCCAGGATGATCACCACATAGAACAGAACGCCGGCAACCAGCATGGCCAGCTGCTTGCCCGCCAGCCACTTTTCCCGGGCGCCGGGGAGGGTCAGCAGGTTCTTGAAGTAGCCGCTCTGGTGGTCCTTGGAGATATAGCCCGCGGCGAACACCACCAGGATCAGGTGCATGAAGCTGGGCGCGCCCATGAAGAAACTGGCGAAGCGGCTGACGTTGAAGAGCTTGCGCGCTTCCGACAATATCTGCCCGCCCGTCAGGCCCGCCAGGCCGCCCGCCTCCCGGGCCATGTTGTCCGCCAGGAACCAGCTGGCCGTGGCCATGATGGCCATGAGGGCCAGCGCCCACAGGAAGGTGAAATAGAAGCTGCGCGTTTTGAACAGCCGCCTGAAATCCATGCGAAGGGTGTTGATCATTTTTCGTCCCCTCCCGTCAATCCCATGAAGTAATCCTCCAGGGAATTGTGCCGCACCGTAAACCCTGTCACATAGATGCGCTCATCAAACAGGAAGCGGCTCACCCGCCCGTGATCATCCACCTTGTCCCCGATTAAAAGCTGCTGGGGGGAAAGGACGCGGATATCCTGGAGTTTCAGCCCCTCCCTGAGCGCCCGGGCCACGGGATCGATGTCCGGCGCCGTGATCTCAATGCCGGAGGTGTTGCGGCTCTCCAGCTCCTCCCGGCTGAACTCGCTGACCACCAGGCCGTCCTTGATGATGCCGTAGGTGGTGGCGAACTTGGCCAGCTCGTCCAGGATATGGCTGGAGATCAGGATGGTGACGCCCTGCTGGCGGTTCAGTTTCACCAGCAGCTCCCGGATGTCCTTGATGCCCTGGGGGTCCATGCCGTTGATGGGCTCGTCCAGGATTAAAAGCTCCGGCTCGTTCACCAGCGCCAGGGCGATCCCCAGGCGCTGCTTCATGCCCAGGGAAAACTGTTTGGCCTTTTTACTGCCCGTGCCGTCCAGCTCCACAATCTCAAGCAGGCTCTCGGCATAGCCCTTTTTGTCCCGGCCTGCCGCCTGGCACAGGAAGCGCACGTTGTCCAGGGCGCTATAGTCCGGGTAGAAGCCCGGGCTCTCCACCAGCGCGCCCAGGGAGATATTGGGGCTGCCGTAGGCCAGGCGCTTCCCCTTCATCATCACGTGCCCCGATGTGGGGAGGATCTGGCTGTTGATGAGTTTGAGCAGCGTGGTCTTCCCGGCGCCGTTACGGCCGATGAGCCCATAGATATCGCCCTGGGAGACATGCACGTCCGCGTCCCTCAGGGCGTATTTGCCGCGGTATTTTTTTGACAGTTTGTCTGTCGCCACCAGTTCGCTCATGTTGATCACCTCCCGCTTAATATACCCTTGTTCAGGCTTTCCCTATTTTGCGCAGCCTGAAATCGTTCCGGTCGTAGGCGATGAGGCCCTCATCCGCCATGCGGGCCATCTCCCGGCTTAAGGCGCTGCGGTCAACGCCCAGGTAGTCCGCCAGCGCCTGGCGGTTGTAGGGGATGGTAAAATGCTCGCTCCCGGCGGAAAGCGCCTGACGGGAAAGGTAGGACATCAGCTTCTCCCGGGTGGAGCGCTGGGTGGAGTCCTCGATCTTAAACAGGAGCTTGCGGTTTTCGGCCAGCAGGATGTCCAGCATCGTCCGGGTCAGCCGGGCCTTTAGTTGGCAGCGGTCGCTCCTGCTGCCCAGCAGCCCGCCGGTGGAAAGCAAAAGCACCTCGATGTCCTCCGCCGCCTGCACACTCACCGCCAGGGGCTCATCCTCCCCGCCGGCAAAGGCCTCCGCCAGCAGTTCTCCCGGCCCCACGATGGAGAGGATGGAACGGTTGCCCCAGTAGTCCTCCCGGATGACCAGGGCGGAGCCCGAGAGCACCAGGCCGGTTTCCCCGGCGGGGCTGCCGGATATAAGCAGGTATTCCCCCTTATGGTAACGGCGCTCCCGGGCGCCCAGGCAGCCCAAGGCATGGACGATCTCCCGGTCGGAAAAGCCCTTGAACAGGCGGCACTTCCTCAGCAGGGACAGTTCCATGGCGCCTCCTTTCCATCATTGAACATTGGCGTTATAATAGGTATTGTTATATATTCCAATTTGGCTGTCAAGAATCTTTCGGGAGGGATCATCAGATGGATACCACAATGTTCTGCTACCAGTGCGAACAGACCGTTCCGGAGAAGGGCTGCGCCATGAAAAAAGGCGTGTGCGGCAAGGACGCCACCACCTCCAACCGCCAGGACGACCTGACCCGGGCGCTTATCGCGCTGGCGAAGGCCGCCGGGGGGAAATCCGCCGGCCCCGCGGAGGACCTTCTGGTGCTGGAAGGGCTGTTTACCACCATCACCAACGTGAACTTTGACGCGGAGACCGTTGAGGATATGGCGCGTAGGGTGATGGACGCCGCGGGCAAATTGGGCTACAGGGCTAAGGAGTTAAGGCTGCCCTGGGAGGATGGGGACAAGGACGTCGCCTCCCTCAAGGCCCTGGTGCTTCTGGGGATCAGGGGCACGGCCGCCTACGCCCACCACGCCTGGGTATTGGGCTTTAAAGACCCGGCGGTGATCGATTTCCTCTATGAAGCCCTGGCTGCCCTCGGCCGGGGCGGCACCCTGGCCTCCTGGCTGAAGATGGTGGACCGGGCCGGCGAGATGAACCTCCGCTGCATGGCGCTGCTGGACAAGGCCAACACCGATAGCTATGGCACGCCCACGCCTGTGGAGGTACCCCTGAGGATAGAAAAGGGCCCCTTTATCGTCATCAGCGGGCATGACCTGAGGGACCTGAAGCTGCTGCTGGAGCAGACGGCGGGCAGAGGCGTCAACGTCTATACCCACGGGGAGATGCTGCCCGCCCACGGCTATCCGGAGCTCAAGAAGCACGCCCACCTGAAGGGCAATTTCGGCACCGCCTGGCAGAACCAGCAGAAGGAGTTTATGGACCTGCCAGCCCCCGTGCTCTTCACCACCAACTGCATCATGCCGGTGAAGGGTAACTACGCCGACCGCATCTTCACCACCGCCGTGGTGCGCTACCCCGGCCTTAAGCACATCGGGGAGGACAAGGACTTTACCCCCCTCATCGACAAGGCGCTGGCCCTGGGCGGCTACCCGGAGGAGAGGGCGATGGCAGGCATCAACGGCGGCGCCACCGTGATGACCGGCTTTGCCCACGGCGCGGTGCTGGGCCTGGCCCCGGCCATCATCGACGCGGTGAAAGCCGGGGAGATCAGCCATTTCTTCCTGGTGGGCGGCTGTGACGGCGCCAAGCCGGGCCGCAACTACTACACCGATTTTGCCAAAGCCACCCCCAAAGATTCAATTATCCTGACCGTGGCCTGCGGCAAGTTCCGCTTCAACGACCTGGATCTGGGAACCCTGAAGGGCCTGCCCCGCATCCTGGACATGGGCCAGTGCAACGACTCCTATTCCGCCATCCGCGTGGCGCTGGCGCTGGCGGAGGCCTTTGGCTGCGGGATTAACGGCCTGCCGCTGTCCATCGTTCTCTCCTGGTATGAGCAGAAGGCCGTGTGGGTGCTGCTCACCCTTTTGCACCTGGGCATCAAAAACATTCTCCTGGGGCCCACGCTTCCGCTGTTCATCAGCCCCAATGTCCTAAAGGTGCTGGTGGACAACTACAACATCGGGCCCATTTCCACCCCCCGGGCCGACCTGGAAAAGCTGCTGGCCAAATAAGCAAGCGCCTGGAACAGGGGCCGCTCCTTTCCGGGCGGCCCTTTTTGGACTAAAGCCGCGCCCTTTGAGGTAGAATAATTGAAGGCGCTCCCAAAACGGAACGCCGGACAGGAGCGTATACGTGAAAATATTGGATAGTGTGGGCGGGCTGATCGGCAACACCCCCTTGATCCGCCTCTCCCGCCTTAAAGAGTCCCTGGGCCTCAAGGCTGATATCCTGGTCAAGGCGGAGTCCTTCAACGCCGCCGGCTCGGTCAAGGACCGCATCGCCCAGTACATGGTGGACGCCGCCGAACAGTCAGGGCAGCTTAAGCCCGGGGGCACCCTGGTGGAGGCCTCCAGCGGCAACACCGGCATCGGGCTGGCCATGGTGGCCGCCGTCAGGGGCTATCAGCTCATCCTCACCATGCCCGACACCATGTCCCTTGAGCGCCGGCAATTGCTTTCCGCCTACGGCGCCCGGCTGGTGCTCACCCCGGGGGAGGGCGGCATGCCCGGCGCCATGGAAAAAGCTGAGCAGATCGTCCGGGAGAACCCCGGCAGCGTCTTCGTCCGCCAGTTTGAAAACGAGGCCAACCCCCGGGCTCACTATGAGGGCACGGGGCCCGAAATTGAGGAGGCCACCGGCGGGGAGATCGACATCTTCGTGTCCGGCATCGGCACCGGCGGCACCATCACGGGCGCCGGCAGGTATTTGCGCCAACGCCATCCGGACCTGGAGATTGTGGCGGTTGAGCCTGCCGGCTCTCCCGTCCTTTCCGGCGGGGAAAAAGGCGCGCACAAGATCCAGGGCATCGGCGCGGGCTTTGTGCCCAAGGTGCTGGACACCGCCATCTATAACCGCGTGATGGCCATCACCGATGAGGACGCCGCGGCCACAGCCCGCCTTTTGGCCCGCGCGGAGGGCCTGCTGTGCGGCATTTCCTCCGGCGCCGCCCTCCATGCCGCCATCCTTTTGGCCAAAGAGGAGACGAACCAGGGCAAAACCATCGTGGCCGTCCTGCCTGACGCCGGGGACCGCTACCTATCAAACGGGCTTTTTGAGGCCGTTTGACCCCCAGCCCCAATAAAAGCCCCGGAGTGAAGCGTTCCGGGGGTTTTTGCGCTATAATGGTTTATCACCCAAAGGAGGGATTTGGCTTTGGATACGGATTTTATCGCCCGCCGCCGCCAGCGCCTTTTGAAGGCGCTTGGCAAGGTGGAGCTGCCCTGTGAGAACCCCATCACAGACCCCGCCCGCGTGCCCGACCGCCGCAAGGTGATCCTGTTGATCAAGGACCTCCAGTCCCTGATGTTCCCCGGCTATTTCCGCATCAGCGACAGCCACCACGGCGAGAAGGGCGATCCCTACACCTGGGCCCTGCATGGCCTAAAGGAGCTGATCGCCCTGTGCCTGCCCATCTTTGGCGATCAGGAAGAACATGACGCCGGCGCCCTGGCCCTTTTGCTCATGGACCAGCTGCCGGAAATCAAGCGCCTCCTGGTGGGCGACGCCCAGGCCATCTATGAGGGGGACCCCGCCGCCCGCAGCTGCGAGGAGGTCCTCATCTGCTACCCCGGCTTTTACGCCATCTCCATCCACCGCCTGGCCCACGCCCTGTTCCGCCTGGACATCCCGCTCCTGCCCCGGGTGATGAGCGAGTACGCCCACGAGAAAACCGGCATCGACATCCACCCCGGCGCCACCATCGGCGAGCGCTTCTGCATCGACCACGGCACCGGCATCGTCATCGGCGAAACGGCGGTCCTGGGGGACGACGTGAAGCTCTACCAGGGCGTCACCCTGGGCGCCAAGTCCTTCGCGCTGGATACGGAGGGCAACCCCGTCAAGGGCGTCAAGCGCCACCCCA
>JAQVQY010000106.1 GCA_028701335.1 Eubacteriales bacterium | reverse complement strand
GTTTCAACTCCTGTCCAGGTGCAAGGGTTTTGAAGGTTTCACGTGGTTTTCTTTGCATCCATTATACCAGAAACAGGCAGAAAGTTGTTGGCTTTATTGGGTTTTTCTGCTCTTCAGTAGACACTAAGTAATTCCTGATATGGCTTGGGGGCGGGATTTCATGAATCCGCCCCCTTTTTGATGCGTGTTGTTTGCTACCTGCGCACGGCTTTCACAATCGCCAGCAGGATGACCGCGCCAAGCAGGGCAACCAGGAAAGAACGGATGTCAAAATCCGTAACCCCTACGCCGCCAATCAGGCTCATGACCAGCCCACCGATGAATGCGCCCACGATGCCTACGATGATGTTGGCTAAAGCGCCCATGGATTGGTCGGTTTTCATAATCAGGCTGGCGACCCAGCCGGCCAGCGCGCCCAAGATAATCCAGGAAATGATGCCCATAAGGTCTCCTTTCCGGTGCTCGGCAGATATCGGATCTCACCGGGCACAACAAAGCAAATATATCCGTTCACGCGCGGAATAAACGAAAAAGATGGTAATCACATAAACCAATGGTGTTTTCAGGGCGCTGTTTCAGGCGGTTTCAAACTGCGCCTGGTAGAGCCGGGCGTAAAAACCCTGATTTTTCATCAGGTTTTCATGGCTCCCCTGTTCGATAACGGAACCGTCCTTCACCACCAGGATATGATCAGCGTTCCTTATGGTGGAAAGCCGGTGGGCGATAACAAAGGAAGTGCGCCCGCGCATCAGCTCCAGCATGGCTTTCTGGATGCGCTGCTCGGTGCGGGTGTCCACGTTGGAGGTGGCTTCGTCCAGAATCAGCATCCTGGCATCCCCCAGCATGGCCCGGGCGATTGTCAGAAGCTGGGCCTGGCCCTTGGAGATAGCGTGGCCCGAGTCGCCAATCATGGTGTCATAGCCCTGGGGCAGACGCATGATAAAGTTGTGGATCATGGCGGCCTTTGCTGCCTCTTCCACCTCTTTCAGGCTTGCCCCGGGCCTGCCATAGGCGATGTTCTCATACACGGTGCCGTAAAACAGCCAGTTGTCCTGGAGCACCATGGTGAAAGCGCCCCGGAGGCTGTCCCGGGTTAAGGTGTATATATCCTTCCCGTCCACGGTGATGCAGCCTGAATCGATGTCATAAAATCGCATCAGCAGGTTGATAATGGTGGTCTTGCCGGCACCGGTCGGCCCCACGATAGCCACCACGTCCCCCGGGCGCGCCGTGAGCGAGAGGTTTTTGATGACCGGAACCTGGGGAAGGTAGGAGAACGTCACATTTTCAAGGCGTACATCCCCGCGCACGTCCTTGAGCTCCATTGCGTCCTTTGCGTCCGCGGGCTCAGGCGCCGTGTCCAATAGCCTGAACACCCTTTCCGCCGCGGCGAAGGCGGACTGGAGCTCTCCCACGATGCTGGCAGTTTCGTTGATGGGGCCCGAGAACTTGCGGGAATACTGAACAAAGGCTGAGATGTCCCCCAGGCCCACGCCGCCGGCCAGGTACAGAAGGCCGCCGAACACGCTCACAAGGGCTAAGGAGATGTTGTTGATGAGATTGACCGAGCTGAACACCAGGGTTCCCGCGTATTCGGCTTTGGAGTAGGCTGCCACGGCGTCATCATTGGCTTCGCCAAAGCGGGAGATCACCTCTTCCTCCCTGGCATATGCCTTGGTGGTGCGCTGGCCGTCCATCATCTGTTCCATCATGCCATTGAGCGCTCCCAGCTTGGCGGAGCGCGCCCGGAACATGGGCCGCGCCCGGCCGGTGGCCCAGCGGGTGTAGAGGGCGGAGGCGGGCACGGTTACCAAAAACACCAGAACCAGCTGGGGCGCTATGGTGAGCATCATCACCAGGGACACCACCACAGTCACCAGGCTCCTTAAGAGCTGGATCACATCGCTTGAGAGGGACTCATTCACCGTGTCGATGTCATAGGTGATGACGGAAATCAGGTCGCCGGTCTGGTGGCGGTCAAAGAATCCCACCGGGAGGGATACCATGCGGTTGAACACGTCACGGCGCATCTGGGTGACCACCTTGCGCCTGAGCCTGAGCATCACGCGGCTTAAAATATAACCGATGACGGCGCTTCCCAAATAGGCCAGGGCCATTAGGATGGCCATCCTGATGATCACCGGGAAGTCCGCCTCCCCGGCGCCGATCCCGATGGCGTCAATCGCGGTCCCTGAGAGCTTGGGCCCCACAAGGCCCAGCGCGTTCCCCGCCACCGCCAGGATTAGGGAGAGCACCAATAGCCCACGGTAAACGCCCATATAGCGCCAGAGGCGGCGCATCGTTTTAACGCGGGAAACCTTGGGCCCGCCGCCCTTTCTCCCGTCCCCGCCGCGCTCCATGCGGCTCATGCGCCCGCCGCCGATGACCTGGGGATTAGACAAGGGGAGCCCCTTCCAAAAGGCTCATCTGCGTGTCCGCGATCTCACGGTAAACGTCACTGGTTTTCATCAGTTCCTCATGCGTGCCGGCGGACTGGACCCGGCCTTCGTCCATCACCAGGATGTGATCCGCGCCCATGATAGCGCTGACCCGCTGGGCGATGATGATCTTGGTGGCCTCAGTATAATTCCGGGCCAGCGCCCCTCTGAGCTTGGCGTCAGTTTGGTAGTCAAGGGCTGAGGAGGCATCATCCAGGATGAGGATTTCGGGTGTCCCGGCCAGCGCCCGGGCAATCAGGAGACGCTGCTTCTGCCCGCCGGAAAGGTCCTGGCCGCGGACGGCGGCCCGGTGCAAAAGGCCCTGCTCCTTTTCCCGTACGATGTCCCTGGCCTGGGCGTCCTCCACCGCCCGCCTGATATCTTCATCCGGAATATCCCGGAAATAGCGGATGTTTTCCTTCAGGGTGTCCGCCATGATGAAGTCATTCTGGAACGCGATGCCCATCTTGCCATACAGCGTTTCCCGGGGGATGGCGCGGATGTCCTGGCCGTCAATCAGGATGCGGCCGCTGTCCGCCTCATAGAGCCTGAGCATGAGCGCGACCAGGGTGGACTTGCCGGAGCCGGTGGCGCCGATAACGCCCAGGGTCTGCCCGCGCATTAAGGCAAATGAGATATGACTCAGGTTGTCCCGGCGCTTATTGTAGGAGAAACTCACGTCCTTCCACTGGATATGATAGGGGCTTGGCTCATGGGCGCCCGCTTCCAGCAACGGAAGGTCCTCCGGCATCAGCAGCACTTCTTCCACCCGGAGGGCAGAAGCCTTGCCCTTTGAATACATCACAAATACCCGGGTGATGCCCAGCATGGCGTTTAAGATGATGGTGAAGTAGTTGAGGAAGGCGATGATATTGCCGGTGGTGGACCTGCCGGCGTTCACCAGGTAAGCCCCCGTCACCACCACCAGCACCAGGCCGATGTTCAGGATGAAACTGGCGGCGGGATTTGACAGCGCCATGACGCTCCCGGCCTTCTCCTCAATGCCGGAAAGGTCCTGGTTCACCTGTTCAAAACGATCTTTCTCGTGGGATACCCTGGACAGCGCCTTAATCACCCGGACGCCGGTAATATTCTCCTGCACCGTGCGTACCAGCCGGTCCAGGACGCCCTGCTGGCGGGTATACAGCGGTACGCTCCTTGAGGTGACATGATAGACCAGCAGCCCGATAAAAGGGAGGGTAGCCAGAAGCACCAGCGTTAAAACCGGGTCCATGAGCAGCGTGATGGCGATACCCCCGACTAACAGGATGGGGGCCCGTACGCCCATGCGCTGGATCCGGTTGAAGAACCGGTTGAGGTTGTAGGTGTCTGTGGTGAGGCGTGACACGGCTGAGGGAATGCTGATCCGGTCCAGCTGGGCGCCGGAAAGGTAGCTCAATTTGCTGAACAGGTCATGGCGCAGCGTCCGCGTCATCTGGCCGGAGGTGCGGGCGGCGATGCGGTTGGCGTACATGTTGGTGAACATGGACAGCACCGCGCACACCAGCATCACCCCGCCCCAGAAGAAAATGCCCGACCGGGAGCCGGCAGGCACCGCGTCATCGATGATCCGCGCCAGAAAGGAAGGGATCAGCAGGTCAAGCACCGCGGCGGCCAGCTTTAAAAGCATGGTAAAAGCGATGATCAGTGTATAGGGGCGCACATAACGGCCAATGGTCTTCATGCGCCTTCCCCTTCAAGAAGCCGCCTGGCCTCCGCCTGCATCATGTCCAGCAGCCTTTGAAGCGCCGCCTTATCCGCCCCGCTCATGCCCCGGGTGATGGCTTCCTGCCAGCCGCGGTTGATCTCCCGAATCCTGGGGAAAGCGGCCTGGGCTTTGTCGGTGGCAGTGACCAGGGTGAGCCGGCGGTCCTTTTGCGAGGCGGCGCGGGTGATAAAGCCAATTTCCTCAAGGGAAACCAGCTGGCGGGTGGCGCTGGAGCGGGAGGTGTAAAGCGCCGCCGCGATCTGCTCCTGGGAGGCGCCCGGGTGGCGGCAGCAATAGAGCACATAGGGCGCCTGGCTGGCGGTCAGCCCCAGGGGCGCCAGGAGTTTTCCGCGGAAGTTGTCCGCGCAGCGCATGATAACCGTGAGACTTCGGGAAATAGCGGGCATAAGTCCGTCCTTATAAAATCGTTGCGGACGCAATGATTGCGTGTGCAACAAATAATACACAGGCTTCTCCGCCCTGTCAAGCGCATGGACAAATACACGGGAATGTCCTATAATGAACGCAGTCAAATATAAGGAAGAGCCATCCGCTTGGAAAGGAAACGCCGCGATGTACGATATTCTGGGCCTTGGGGAGGTGCTGATAGATTTTACCCCTTCGGGCATAAATGAGCAGGGCATGGCGTTGTATGCCCGCAACCCCGGCGGCAGCGTTGCCAATATGCTGGTGATGTTCGCCAAGCTGGGCGGCACCGCCGCCTTTGTGGGAAAGGTGGGGAAAGACGCCTTTGGCGACTTTCTGGAGCAGACCCTCATCGCCGGCCGGGTGAACACCAAGGGCCTTTTGCGGGATCCCCAGGTGCTGACCACGCTTGCCATCGTTACCCTCATGCCTGACGGAGACCGCTCCTTTATCTTCTACCGCAAGCCGGGCGCGGATATCATGCTCAGGGAGGACGAGTTGCCCCTGGCGCAGCTTTCTGACTGCCGCATTTTCCATTTCGGAGGCGTTACCCTGACGGATGAGCCCGTGCGCACCGCCACCCTGGCCGCCGCCAGCTTCGCCCGGGAGGCCGGCGCCCTTATCAGCTTTGACTGCAACTACCGCCCCAGCCTCTGGAACGGAGGCGAAGAAGAAGCGCGCAAGGAGATCCCCCGGGCGCTGCCGCTGGCCCATCTTGTGAAAATGTCGGAGGAAGAGCTTGTGCTGGCCACCGGCATTGATGACGAGGAAAAGGCCGCTGAAAGCATCCTGGACCTTGGCTGCGGCGCGGTGCTGGTGTCCATGGGAGAAAAGGGTTCCCGGGTGTACACCCGCGCTGTTCAGGCGACGGTTCCGGCATATAGGGTCAATGCCATTGACGCCACCGGCTCCGGGGACGCCTACCTGGGCGCGGTATTATGGCAGCTGAACCAGATGGGACGCCCGGATGTAAAAGACCTGAACCGGGAGGATTGGCACCGCCTGCTGGCTTTTGGAAACGCCGCGGGCGGCCTGACGGCTACCAGGCGCGGCGGCATCCCGGCGCTGCCCACGATGGCGGAGATCAGCCTCCTGCAGTCCAGCTGAGGCGGAGGCCGCCCGAGGAAAAATGCAACACTAAGTGAAACACTCGCCTGCAGATGGGAGCGGGTCGGGGCCCGCTCAGGCCGCATCGGGCCGGCCCGACGCGGTTTTTGCGTTCTTCCCATCCAGGATGCGCCGGGGTAAA
>JAQVQY010000105.1 GCA_028701335.1 Eubacteriales bacterium | reverse complement strand
CTCCTCTTATTGTTCTGATATTGTTATGGATACATGCTCCTTATGGCCGGAAAGCGCCCTGCTGTTCCTCGGGAAACAGCATCTCCTCCATATACGCCTCATTGAACCAGGGATTGCCGCCCAGGGGAACGTGCCGGGCGCTAGCGGCAATCAGCGCCACATCAGTGAGCTTTTTCGTGTCCAGCAGCAGTTCCGTGGCCCCGGCCAGGGCCGCGTTGCCGATGACGGACACCTTGCCCGTCAGCTCCCGGGGGATCAGGCCGATGCGGGCGGCGGAGTGGATGTCCAGGTGGCTGCCAAACCCCCCCGCGATATAGAGGGTGTGGATGTCATCCGCCTTGACCCCGGACGCGTGCATCAGCGTCCGGATGCCGGCGGCGATGGCGGCCTTGGCCAGCTGCACGGCGCGGATATCCGCCGGGTAGAGGTACACTTCCCCTGCCAGGCGCAGGCGCTCCGCCTCCACCCGCCCGGTTTCCTCAATCAGGCCTGAATCCAGCAGAACCGCCACCGCATCGATCAGCCCGGAGCCGCATACTCCCTTGGGGGGCATATCCCCGATGGTATGGGCCTTCAGCCTGCCATCCTCCAGCCAAACGCTGTCAATGGCGCCCGGCACGCTGCTTAAGCCCATCCGGATGCCGGCGCCCTCAAAGGCAGGGCCGGCGGCGGTGGAGGCCACATGGAGCGCGCCGTCTTTCCACAGGGCGATCTCCCCGTTGGTGCCCACATCCACCAGCAGCGCCGTTTCCTCTTTTTCAGCCAGCCCGCTTGCCAGCGCCGCGCAGGTGATGTCGGCCCCCACAAAGGCGTTCATGCAGGGGGGCAGGTAGGCCTTCCTGCCCAGGATCTCCGCCCATTCCCCAAACAGATGGTCAGCCTCAAAGGGCGCGCGGGAAAGCGCCAGGGGGCTTAAGCCCCTGAGCAGATAGAGCATGGTGGTGTTGCCGGTGATGGCCAGCGTCTCAACCGATCCTTCAGGGATATGCGCTTTTTCGCAGGCTTCCCGGACCATGCTGTCCAGCGCGCCAAGCGCCATGCGCTCAAGCCGGGGCAGTTCCCCCTGAAGCGCCGCGCCGATGCGGCCCATCACGTCGGCCGCCACTGCCGTCTGGGGGTTGACCCGGGCGGCGCTGGCGATGTTCCTGCCGTCTGATAGGGCATAGAGCTTCAGCGCCAGGGTGGTGGTGCCCAGGTCCACGGCCGCGCCATAGCGCCCCGCCATGGGATGCAGCGCCCCTGCGTGCCCCCGGCCTTCCAGCTGGATCTGTGCCATCTCCTGGCTTTGGGGCAGGGTAACCTCGCAGTTATCCAAAAGGACCAGCTGGCAAGCCAGCCGGCCGCCGGCCTTCTCCTCAAGGGCGTTGGGCGGGGAGACCGCTCCCCTGGCCTCCACGCGGCACTTACCGCAGCGGCCGCGCCCGCCGCAGGGCTGGGGAACGGACAGGCCCATCTCCGCCAGCACCCGGGAAAGCACAGGCGCGCCCTCAAAGCGTTTATCGTGCCGGATCCCGTTTTGCCAGACGGTCAGTTTGGGCAAGCTATGCCTCCTGGGCGTGGTAGAACGCCATGCCAAAGTAGGTCACGGTGTTCTGCCCGTTGATGTATTTAAGCTCCGTGTCCTTTACCGTATTGTATACGTCAACCCCATAGCTCTCAACAGACGCCATCGCCTCATCAGGATACCGGCAGGGCAGGCCCTCAGGCTTCAGGCAAGTGTCGCACAGGCGGCAGCCGCCGCAGCTGAGGTGCAGGTATCCCGGGGGAAGGAGCGCTTTAAGCTCCGCCTCCAGGCGCTGGCTTAGCCCCACATGGCTTTGGCCCGCCGCCTCCATGCCCTCAAAGTCAAAACTGTCCTCAAGGGGCGAGATACTCTGGTAGAGAAGCGCCCTGGGATAGGCCCTCACCTTGTCCATCAGGCCCTCGATCTCCCCAACGTCCGGCGGGCACATATAGCAGCTGCCGTATTTCCCGCAGGCGTTGGACCGGCAGATATCGCGGAATTCAGAGGACAGCACCACACGCCCTCCGGGAATCACCGCGGCCTTGGCCGCGCCCGCGTCAAGCGCTGCCTGTATCAGGCGTTCATCAATTGGCATGTTAACACTCCGGCATAGTATTCGTTCACGGCGGTGAAGAAAGCGTTGATGTTCTCCCAGGGGCTCATGGACGGGATATCGCAGCCGGAGGAAATGATGTAGTTGGGATGCCCGGGGCTGCAGGCTTCAAGCAGCCTGAGGGTCTCCTTCCGGATGCTTTTCGGCGTGCCGCCCAGAAACTGGGCCGAGGGGCTGACATTGCCCATCACCAGAAGGTCCCGTGGAACCCGGCCCACCAGTTCAGGCAGCGCCACCGCGTCGCCAAAGTGATAACCATCGCAGCCGGTCCTCAGGATGGAATCCAGCATCAGGGGGGTGTTGTTGCCGCAGTTGTGGTAAATCACCAGGAAATCGTCCGACCGGGCCGCTTGCGCGATCCTGCGCACGTAGGGCTCGGAGAACGCTTTGGACAAGGCCGGGGACAGCAGGCCCGCCATCGGCTCCGCGATGACCACACCGTGGGCGCCAATTGCCTTATAGGCCAGCACATAGGCCTCCAGGAAGTCCGTGGCTTTCTCAAGCACCGTGCGCACGGCCTCCGGCTCGTCGTAGCAGGCAATCATGATGTCGCCCAGGCCCGTGAGCCTGCCTGCCAGGGAAAAAGGCCCGATTACCCCTGAGAGAACCGGGCGATCTGTGATGAGCCGGCAGGCCTGCCTGATGGCCTCCACGTATATTCCCGTGCGCCCGGCGCCCACCGGGGGCACCCGGAGCGCTTCAGCATCCTGCGGCGTTAGGACAATCGCGTCCATTACCGTGGGCATCTCGCCCGGCATATAGCGCGTTTGGGCACCAAAGGCCTCCGCCTCCACTGACAGGTCCATCATGCTCACCGAGGCGCAGGCGGGCGTCCGCTCAGCCACCAACTGCATGCCTCTGGCCTGCAACGCCGGGTCAGAGGTCAGTTGCTCCACGGTGATATCCATCAGCTGTACGCAGGGGAAGGATAGAATGGGCATGGCCTGCTTGGCTTTGGACCTGATCAGGTCCTCCCGCCAGGCCTTCATGTCCCTTTTCATGCGGGCTCCGCTGTCAAAAACTCCACTGCCCTCTCCGCGGCGCTCGCGGCGTCAGGCGAATAGGCGTCCGCGCCAATCTGCTGGCAGAAGGCGTCGGTTACGGGCGCTCCGCCCACCATGATCTTCACCTGGTCCCTGATGCCGGCCTCCTTGACTGCCTCCACCACTTCCTTCATCATGCCCATGGTGGTGGTGAGCAGGGCGCTTAAGCAGATAATCTGGCAGCCCTGTTCCCTGGCCGCCTTCACAAAGGCCTCCGCCGGCACGTCGGTGCCCAGGTCGATTACCTCGATGCCCTTGCCCTCCATCATCATCTTGACCAGGTTTTTACCGATGTCATGCAGGTCCCCCTGCACCGTGCCGATGCACACCTTGCCGACGGCTTTGACATTGGCGTCCACCAAATGGGGCTTGAGGACCTCCGCGCCGTGGTTCATGGCCCGCGCCGCAACCAGCACCTCGGGCACGAATACTTCGTTATTCTTGAACTTCTTTCCGATGATGTTCATGCCGGAAAGCAAGCCGTCATCCAGGATCTCCTTCACCGGGATCCCCGCGTCCAGCGCCTGCTGCACCAGTTCCTTGACCACTTTGGCCTTGCCGGCCTGCAGGTTGGTAGAGATGTCAGTTAAAATACTCATGTGATTTTCCTCCCGCTTTTTGTTTATTATAACATATCCGTTGCTTCTAGCCAGCACTTTTCGGCGCTTATCATTGCACTATTAAGCAACACGGCCGAAAGTATGCGCGGTTTGCCCCCTCCGCGGTAACTGCGAAACGTATTTCCAATGGGACTATATTCACCCGCTTATTCATGACATCGCAATTGTCATCGCAAGGTCATTCCAGCGATCCAGGAAGTCGAGCCTGTTGCGCACAGTGCTCACATCCTTAAGGATGAACTCACAGGGAGTGTTATGTTTTTTACAGGCGTCCTTTGCCCTTTGCAGTTGATCCCGTATCTCGTCTTCTTCAAAAACACCATTGCCTATTAGCGAGGGGCGGGGCTTTAGTGAGAATACATAATCACCGGAAATACTTTCCGCTCCTTTTTCTATGTCTGCCCATGGGGATATTGATATTTTGCGCACATTCCTTATCTTGCGTATGATATCAATTTTGTCATGCAAAGGCTCACAGCAGCCGTAATACATCAGGCCAAACATATCATATAAAGGCATCAGCAAATCTATATCAAACTCTTTATGCATATCTTTTGACACTGTGCTGAAGATCTGTGACATGCCGAATGCCCAGACGTTTTTTGCCTTTACATCACCGCCTTGTGTTTTCGGCAAATCATTGGTATATGCTCCCGTGCAATGGACATATTGTATTTGATTGTCCAGCAAACCCAGCGCTTCACATTGCCTGACGGTATCCATCGTGATATCCCTGAGTTTAATGACGATTGCCCGAGTATGCTCCGGGCGGTCAATCAGATCTATCAGCAGATTATCAGGCTTTCGCAACTGCGCTATCCGGTCCCATACTCCTGTGTGAATTTGCACCCCCTCAAAGCGCACGGGCAGAATGCCGCGAAATATTTCGCTGCACAGCTCATAGTGCCGCTTGTCAGCCGAATGATCCACCACAATATTGTCATAGGGCAGGTTATCAATATCCTCCTGGGAGTTCAGCTGTTCTGCGTATTCATGTGAATAGATATCATTCTCACGATTTGTCCAAACGCCTTTTTCTTTTATTCGCATGCCATATTCAAGGCCATGATACGAATGCGGGATATCAATCCGCTCTTCAACAACCATATCGCACGGGAAATGACGCCACCGATAGAGAATCTCCCGAAGCCGCTGCTCGATGGTCCGAAGATAGGCGTCCCCGCATTCAAGCCTCATTTCATCGCTGGCATTGATTTCATGCCACGGCAGTTGGTCAATATACACCAAAGGCCTGGCGGGAACCAAATCGTTATTGGATGTCCATAACTGTTTCTTCTCCTGTTGGACGGGCAAGGAGGCAATGTCCGCTATTTCCGCCGCCAGTCCGCGCAGCACCTCATATTCTTTATGCATAAACAATATCCTCCATCATTCGCGTTTCATTGGCCACCGTTGGCCAATTCATCTGCAGTTCCCCGTGATGCGCAAAGGTTTTCAACAGATACATGAGGGAGAAGCGCTTTGGGGCTTGGAGGAATCATCCATCCGTTCCCCCAAAGCCGGGCAACTTCGAATACTTCCTGCCGGATCTCCTTTGGGGCTCCTGAAGGCAGCAGCTGCCACGCATCCATTCTCCAACATCAGCCAGATCATTTTGTGCCGGGAGAGGTTTTCGCAACGATGCGTTTTCCAGCGCCTGGGCTATGCAAGCGTTGAAAATGCCCTGGTTTTTGTTCTCCCAACCTGACGACTGGCCGGACTCAAAACCGGCAGCGCCATTTACCGGTAAACGCCATACTCCCGTACCAAATTTCTTTTTCTCTCATAACCTCCTAATTATTGATTAACCGGATACCCGGTCATCTTCACAACACATCATATGCAGGCAGGGCCCGCCAGTTCCAACACTCGTTTCAATACTTTATGACAAAAATATTATATATGGATTCTCAGCGAGATTCCTTTACTTTTCAACCGAATCCCTTGCACTATTGATGCATTTCCACTGCAGCTTCACTCTGTATTCTCCCGGCGATTCCCCATACCTTTTCCTGAACATCCGGTTGAACAAGCTCTGGTTCCGTATTCCCACCAGGCCCGCTATTTCCAGCAGCGTCAGCTCCTTCCCCCGCATCAGGCTCTCCGCCTTGTTCAGCCGCTCGTCCACGATGAACTGCTGGACTGTCCTGCCCACCTCGCGCTTGAAAATCCTGCTGAAGTAAGGGGGG
>JAQVQY010000104.1 GCA_028701335.1 Eubacteriales bacterium | reverse complement strand
CATGTGTGGTGTTCCTCCTTAGCCCTGAGCGTGTGGGCTTGTCTTATTCTTCGGACTTGCGCAGGGACAGGCCCAGGAGGGCCAGCTTCTGCTCTACTTCTTCCAGGCTCTTCTTGCCCAGGTTGCGGACCTTCATCATGTCTTCCTGGTCCTTCTGGATCAGCTCGCTGACGGTGTTGATCCCGGCGCGCTTTAGGCAATTGAAGGCGCGGACGGAAAGGTCCAGCTCATCTATCGTCATTTCCGCGCTGGCGCCCGCGCTTTCGGCGTCGGTGGGCTCAGAGGCCGGCTCCAGGGGCTGGTCGGTGAGGCGGGCGAAGATACCCAGCTGATTGTTCAGGATCTTGGCGGCCATGCTGATGGCCTCCTCCGGAGTGACAGAGCCATTGGTCCAGACTTCCAGCACCAGCTTGTCATAGTCGGTGATCTGGCCCACGCGGGTGTCCTCAACGGTGTAGTTCACCTTGCGGATGGGGGTAAAGATGGCGTCAATGGGGATAACCCCGATGGGCATGGCGCTCACCTTGTTGCGCTCAGCGGACACATAGCCGCGTCCCGGTTCGACGGTAAGCGTCATATGGAGCTTGGCGCCTTCTGACAGGGTGGCGATGTGCAGGCCGGGGTTAACCACCTCCACCTCGCTGTCCACCCGGATGTCACCGGCGGTAACGATGGTGGGGCCTTCAGCGATAATCTCCACCTGCTTGACGGCATCCACATGCAGCCGGACAGAGAGCTCCTTCAGGTTCAAAATAATTTCAGTGACGTCTTCCTTGACGCCGGGGATGGTGGAAAACTCGTGCTGCACACCTTCAATGTTCACATTGGTAACGGCAGCGCCCGGCAGGGAGCTGAGCAGGACGCGCCTGAGCGCGTTCCCCAGCGTATGCCCAAAGCCGCGTTCCAGCGGCTCCGCTTCAAAATGGGCGTAGAACTCGTTTTCCCGATACGCAACCCGCTCTATCCGCGGGCTGATGGATTCCATGGTCACGGCTCTTCTCCTCTCAATAGACGCGTCGGTATCAGGCGATCAGGCGACGGATCAGCGGGAGTAGAACTCAATGATCATGTTCTCCTGCAGCGCGAAGTCGATGTCGGTGCGCTCAGGCAGGGAGCTCACGGTGGCCTTCAGTTCCTCAGCGTTAACATTGAGCCACTTGGGCAGGATACGGGCGCTGCCCTCCCGGGCGGCCTTGAACAGTTCGCTGGCCTTGCTGGTGTCGCGCACGGTGATGACGTCTCCCTCGTGCACGATGTAGGATGGGATATCCACCTTCTTGCCGTTGACCAGGAAATGGCCGTGATTGACCAGCTGGCGCGACTGGGGGCGGGAGTTGCCCAGCCCCGAGCGGTATACCACGTTATCCAGCCTGCGCTCAAGCAGCTGGAGCAGGTTTTCGCCGGAGACGCCCTTCATTTTAAGCGCCTTGTCGTGGGTGAGTCGGAACTGGTTTTCCAGCAGCCCATATGCGCGGCGCGCCTTCTGCTTTTCCCTCAGCTGCATGCCATACTCGCTCATCTTGCGCTGGCGGGCGTGGCCGTGCTGTCCGGGGGGGGTGGGCCGCTTGGAAACGGGACATTTTGGTGAGAAGCATTTTTCGCCCTTCAGAAAGAGCTTGGTGCCCTCACGACGGCACATGCGGCATACGGAACCGGTATTTCTTGCCATCTTGACGGAACCTCCTTCTTACACTCTTCTGCGCTTGGGCGGACGGCAGCCGTTGTGGGGAATGGGGGTCACGTCCTTGATCATGGTGACCTCAAGCCCCGCGGTCTGCAGGCTGCGGATGGCGGCTTCACGGCCGGAGCCGGGGCCCCTCACATACACTTCCACCGTACGCATGCCAAATTCGGCCGCGGCCCGTGCCGCGGTCTCCGCCGCGGTCTGGGCGGCGAATGGCGTGGATTTCTTGTTGCCCCTGAACCCCATGCCGCCGGATGAAGCCCAGGAAAGGGCATTGCCCTGGGTGTCCGTGATGGTGACGATGGTGTTGTTGAATGATGACTTGATATGCACGATGCCGCGCTCAACGAGTTTCTTCTCGCGGCGCTTGCGCGATACCTTCTTCAGATTGGCTCTTGCCATTACTTCCTCCGTGCCCAGATGGGCTTTATCTCTTGATGCCTTATCGGGCGGCCTTCTTGCGGCCGGTGACCTGGCGCTTGGGGCCTTTGCGCGTACGCGCGTTCTGCTTGGTGTTCTGCCCCCGCACTGGGAGCCCGCGGCGGTGCCTGATGCCGCGGTAGGAGCCAATCTCAACCAGGCGCTTGATGTCCAGGCTCACCTGACGGCGCAGGTCGCCCTCCACCTTCACGTGATGCTCGATGTACTCGCGCAGCTTTGAAATGTCGTTCTCGGTCAGGTCCCTGACCCTGGTGTCCGGGCTGATTTCCGTCTCGGCCAGGATCTTCTTGCTTGTGGTGAGGCCAATGCCGAAAATGTAGGTCAGGCCGATTTCCACCCGCTTGTCTCTGGGCAGGTCAACACCCGCTATACGTGCCATGTGCTGGAAACACCTCCAAATTTATCTGCTCGTCGAAATGGGCGGCCGGGCGAAACCCGGCTTAAACAACAATATCCTGGCGCCACACGGTCCGGGAGCGTCCCTCCCGGCAGCCGCCCGAATGGCGATCCATGCGGAATAACCCCTCAGCCCTGCTTTTGCTTATGCTTCGGGTTCTCACAAATGACCATCACATGGCCTTTGCGCTTGATGATCTTGCATTTTTCGCAGATCGTCTTCACAGAAGGACGGACTTTCATGTGGGGTTAACCTCCTCAGTTCGCTTAGTTCTTGCTGCGCCAGGTAATCCGGCCTCGCGTTAGATCATAAGGGGAGAGCTCGATGGTGACCCGGTCCCCGGGGTAGATGCGGATGAAATGCATGCGCATTTTGCCGGAGATGTGCGCCATGATGCGGTGGCCGTTGGCCAGCTCCACAGAAAACATGGCGTTGGGCAGCGCTTCGACTACTCTGCCTTCGATTTCAATGACATCGCTTTTGGACAAAAATATGCCTCCTTTAGGCTTGGTCTGCTTGGGTATCCTGCAGGCGGTCAAGGGCGTTTCTCAGGTCGTGGTCGGTCAGCTTGCCCTGATCCAAAAGGGCAATAATCTCAGGAAACTCATGCCTTGTGGCCTGCAGATGCTTTCGCCGTTTTCGCTTTGGGCGGCTTGGGCCGCGGTTGCGGCCATCCGCCACCAGGACAAAATCGGCGTCCACCTCATATAATACCACAAAACGCCTGCCTTTGTCACGCCCCATGCGCGAGATAACCACCAGCCCCGGCTTGATCTCTGGCTTCATGCTTTGCCCCCGCTTATTCCCAGGCAAAGCCGGGCAGGGTGAAGATCTCCGGAAGCCCCCCGGTGACGGCGATGGTGTGCTCATAATGGGCGCAGGGAGAGCCGTCCAGGGTCTTGATGGTCCAGCCGTCATCCAGCTGCTTCACATGCCAGCCGCCCAGGGAGATCATGGGCTCAATAGCCAAGGTCATACCCGGCCTGAGCCTGGCGCCTGTGCCGGGTTCGCCGAAGTTGGGCACCGCCGGGTCCTCATGCATGCTGCGGCCGATGCCGTGGCCCGTGAGGTCACGGATGACCCCGTAGCCCCGCCCCTCAGTCAGGGACTGCACCGCATGGCCGATGTCTCCCACACGGTTGCCGGCTACAGCCATCCGGGCGCCTTCAAAGAAGCTGCTGCGGGTGACCTCGATGAGGCGCTTGAGGCTCTCGGGGATCTCTCCCACAGGCACGGTGATGGCGCTGTCCGCCTGCCAGCCGTCCAGGATCAGCCCGCAGTCGATGCTCAGGATGCTCCCTTCCTTCAGGATCACATCCTCTGATGGGATGCCGTGGACTACTTCGTCGTCAACAGACGCGCAGATGGAGGCCGGAAAGCCCCGGTAGTTCAGGAAAGAGGGAGTTGCGTCATTGCGCCGGATCAATTCCTCAGCGTAGGCGTCGATGGCGGCGGTGCTTTCCCCTGGGCGCACCACCTCCTGGAGCTTTTGCATCACCTCGTACAGAAGGCTTCCTGCCCGGCGCATTTTTTCCAGCTGTGCTGGGCTCTTGATGGAAATCACGCTATATCCCCAGCACCTTTAGGATGTCCCGGTAGTTGTCATCGGCGTCGCCGTCCACCTGGACGTTTATCAGCAGGCCAGCCTGGTCATAATACTCTATCAGGGGCTCGGTCTGTTCATGATAGACTTCCAGCCGATGGAGGATGGTTTCCGGTTTGTCGTCCGCCCGCTGCATGAGTTTTCCGCCGCACAGGGGGCAGACCGTTTCATCCTCCAGGCGGGAGGTGTGGAACACCGATCCGCAGGAGGTGCAGACGCGCCGGCCGCTAAGGCGTTTGAGCACCGTATCCTCGGTGACTTCCAGGTTTAACACCACATCAATCCGGGCGATGCCATCAAGTGCCTGAGCCTGTGTGACAGTGCGGGGAAAGCCATCCAGCACAAAGCCGTTTTGGGCGTCCGCCTCCGCCAGGCGCTGCTTGACCATGCCGATAACCACTTCGTCCGGTACAAGCTCACCCTCGTCGATATACTGCTTGGCGGCCAGGCCCAGGGGGGTGCCCTCGGCGATGTTCCTGCGGAGCATATCCCCGGTGGAAATCTGGGGATAGCCCTTTTCCACCTTCAGGCGGGCGGCGTGGGTGCCTTTGCCGGCGCCCGGCGCGCCAAGGAAAATGATGTTCATGCCAGTCCCTCCGGGATCCTTACAGGAATCCCTTGTAGTTGCGCATGACCAGCTGGGCTTCCACCTGGCGCACCGTCTCCAGCGACACGGAAACCGCGATGAGCATGGAGGACGCCGCGAAAGGAATCTGCACGTTCTGCCACACGGACAGAAGCGTGGGAAGCGTGGCCAGGGCGGCCAGGAAGAAGGCGGCAAACAGGGTAAGCCGCTTGGAAATCCGGCTGAGGAAGGCCACGGTGTTCTGACCGGAACGGATGCCCGGGATGTTGCCGCCCTGCTGCTGGATGTTCTTGGCGATGTCCTGGGGGTTGAAGGAAATGGAGTTGTAGAAGTAGGTAAAGGCAACAATCAGAAGCGCCGTCACGATCAGGTTCAGGGGCGCCGATTGGTGCATGTAGGCGTTCCACCATTTGTAGGCGCCCGAATCCTGCCCAAACATGGCAATGATGGTGCCGGGGAACGCCATGAAGGAGTAGGCGAAGATCAGGGGCAGCACGCCCACGGATACGATCTTCATGGGGATGTGGGTGGATTGCCCGCCGTACATTTTCCGGCCCACCACGCGCTTGGCGTACTGCACCGGGATGCGCCGCTCGCCCAGGTCCACAAAGGTGACCACGGTGATGATAATCAGCGCCGTCACGATCAGGATCAGGAAACTGCTCACCGTGCCGCCATACTGGGTGATGCCCAGGACGTCGGTGAAAGCGGTGAGGATGCCGGAGAAAACATTGGAGATGATGCCGGCGAAAATCAACAGCGAGATGCCGTTGCCGATGCCGTTCTGGGTGACCCGCTCGCCGATCCACATGGCAAAGGCGGTGCCGGCTGCCATGGCAATACCGATGGACAAGAGCCCAAAGAAGCCGTCATAGCCGGGCTGGAGCACGCGCTCGCCCCCGGCGGTGGTGCCGCTGTTGAGCGCCGCGATGATGCCGATGGCCTGGATGGCCGCCAGCACCACGGTGGCGTAACGGGTGATCTTGTTGAGCTTTTCCTTGCCCTCCTCGCCGCCCTCTTTCTGCAGCCGCTCAAGCGCCGGGATGGCCACCGTGAGCAGCTGGATGATGATGGAGGCGTTGATGTAGGGCGTGATGCCCATGGCCATCACGGTCATCTGGCTGAAGGCGTTGCCGGTCATCATGTTGACCAGGCCCAGCATGTCATAGGCGCCGGCCACTTCCTGGACGACGCTGGCGTTGATGCCAGGCACGGGAACCACGCTGACCAGCCGGTAGATCAGCAGCATCATGAAGGTGTAGAGGATCTTTTTCCTAAGCTCCGGTACCTTCCAGGCGTTGCGCAGCGTATCCCACATCTCAGACC
>JAQVQY010000028.1 GCA_028701335.1 Eubacteriales bacterium | reverse complement strand
TGTGCGTTTATTGATTTGGGTCAAAGATGCTATTTATCTTGACCCTGGATCACTGAAGAACAGAAGCATCGTAACTAACAAAGCGGTTTTAGCTTAATCGCTATAACCGCTTTGTCTACGCTCTGAGAGGGCGGCCATGCCGCCCTCTGCTTTGCCTCCGCGGCAAAGCGGCACAAATTTATATTTACACGCTTACACGGAGTATCTACTGGCTTACGGGAAGCACCGGGAGGAAGTGCAATACATGGTCCAGCAATATCATCCTAATTGGACATAGGATTAGACATAAATGAAAACAGCAAGGGCATCCTATTCTATCGGGTTGAACCCATGCGCCCGCAGTGCCGTCATAACTTCTTCCAGGTCCAGCTTCCGCAGGGCGGCGCCCTTGGGCAGCGTCATCAGGCGGCCCAAGGTATTCAGCATGCCCGGCTTAACAATCTCAGTGAAGCCAAGCCTGGCCAGCAACTCCTTTAGTTCCGGATACCGGACACACAGGGTGTAAACCGATTCGCTCAGTTGCAGGGGTTTGCCCTCCATATACATACCTCCATGGATTGATTCGCGCGGCAACCCGCGCTGCGCCCTATGACCGGAAGTGTACCACACGGGCCAATAATAAAAACCCGCCCGGATGAAGCTTTTCATCAGGGCGGGAAATATGCCAGATTCCAGTTGATGTACAGCGGCTCACTTCGCCATTCGTGACGCGCCGCTCAGCCCTCCATCATTTCCTCCGCCAGGTGGGCTATGTTCTCCGCGGTGAATCCATATTCCTCGAAGATGCGCTCCCCGGGCGCCGAGGTGCCATAGTGGTCCAGGCCAAACACACGGCCCTGAAGCCCCGTGAACCGGTACCAGGGCATGGTGGCACCCGCTTCCACCGCCAGGCGTTTTGTCACCTGGGGCGGGATCACCTCGTACTGGTACTCCCTGGGCTGGGCCAGGAACATATCCATGGAAGGCATGGAGACCACCGAAGCGTCAATGCCCTTGTGCCTCAGAAGTTCACGGGCATCCACCAGCAGGTTCACCTCGCTGCCGGAACCCATCAGGACGAGGTCAGGCTGCTCTTTCTGGGATTCGCGCAGAAGGTAGGCGCCCTTTACTGCCCTGCCTGCTGTTTCCCTGTACTGCGGCAAGTTCTGCCGGGTGAGGACCAGGGTGGTGGGTCCCTTTGCAGTCAGCGCGATAAGCCATGCGTCCGCCGTCTCATTGGCGTCACAGGGGCGGATGACCCGCATACCGGGAGTGGCACGGAGGGCCGCCAGGTGCTCAATGGGCTGGTGGGTCGCGCCGTCCTCCCCCACCCCGATGGAATCGTGGGTCAGGACATAGATGACAGGCGCCTGCATGATGGCAGACAGCCGCATCGCCGCTTTCATATAATCGGTGAACACGAAGAAGGTGGAACAGAACACCCTCAGGCCGCCGTGCAGGGCGATGCCGTTGCTGACAGCTGCCATGCCATGCTCCCTTACGCCAAAGCGCAGGTTGCGCCCGTGGCGGTTCTCAGCGCTGAAATCACCGCCGCCGGTGATATAGGATTTGTTGGAGGGTGCCAGGTCAGCCGAACCGCCCACCAGGTTGGGGACCAACTTTACCAGGCGGTTGATCATGTCACCGGAGCTGGAACGGGTGGCCTCCGCTTTTTCCTTGTTGAGCTTGAGATTGCTGTCGGTCAGCAGTTCATCATAGGACAGCCCGCTGTGCCACTGTTTCCATTCCCGGGCCAGCTCCGGATAGGCGGTTTCATACGCGGCCATCATCTCATCCCACTGGCGCCTGGCGTCCATGCCGTGCTTGAGGCATTCCCTGGCGTGGTCATACACCTCAGGCGCCACATGAAAAGGCTCCCCCTTGAAGTTGAGGTTCACCTTGGCTTGGGCCAGGTCATCCTCTCCCAGGGGCTCGCCATGCGCGCTGGCCTTGCCCTGCTTGGTTTGGCTGCCGTAGCCGATAAAGGTGGGGCAGACGATCAGGGTAGGCGCCGAGGCAAACTGGGACTGCCGCAGGGCTTCCAGCACCTGGCGGTAGTCATTGCCGTCCTCAACGCGGATAACCTGCCATCCATAGGCCTCAAAGCGCGCGCCAACATCCTCACGGAAGGCCAGGTCCGTGTCGCCCTCAATGCTGATTTCGTTGTCGTCATAAAGCACCGTCAGCTTGTTCAGCTTCAGCGTGCCGGCCAGGGAAGCGGCCTCACTGGTGATGCCCTCCATCATGCAGCCATCGCCCGCGAACACATAGGTGTGATGATCCACCACCGGGAATTCCGGCTTGTTGAACCTGGCAGCCAGCATGCTCTCGGCAATCGCGAACCCCACAGCGTTGGCAAAGCCCTGGCCCAGGGGTCCCGTGGTGGTTTCCACACCCTGGGTCAGCCCATGCTCGGGATGCCCCGGTGTGATGGAACCCCACTGCCGGAACTGCTTAACCTGCTCCATGGGCATATCATAACCACCCACATGAAGCAGGGAATAGATGAGCGCGCTGGCGTGCCCATTGGAGAGGACAAACCGGTCCCGATCCTCCCAGTTTGGCTGCTCCGGGTCGTGCTTCATGGTGTTAAGCCATACGGCATAGGCCATCGGCGCCATGCCCATAGGCGCCCCGGGATGGCCGCTGTTGGCTTTCTGCACCATTTCAGCCGAAAGGACGCGCAATGTGTTGATGGTTTTCTCCTGAATGTTCATCTATATCCTTCTCCTCATCATGTAATTGTTTGCTGATGACTGATTGGCATGGCGATTCCGGCTTGCGCCGTAAAAACCGTGCCCATAATTAGTATCTTACCACAAACAGCCAGGCTTAGCTTTGTAAATACTGCTTTAGTAGCCTTATGCATGCTTCCCGCCGGTACCGGCTGGAGGAACGGGCGTCATCAATGGGCTTTATGAGCCCGTTATACATCAGTATAATTTCTTCAACGGGAAGGCCCGAGAGGATTTTCATCTCCGCTTCACGGCTTCGAACCACTGTAGGGGCCACGGCGCCAAAAGCGATACGGATATCCTGAAGCCGCCCCCCTGCGCAGTCTGAGAGCGCGTAAAAAGACAGCTTTGATAGGCTGTTGGCCCGGCGCATGCCCACCTTGCGGTAGATGCAACGCCAGCCTTCACGGATGGGAATCCGTATTTCCGCCAGCAGCTGCCCTGCGGCCAGCATGGTTTTGCCCGGCCCCAGGAAGAAATCCCGCACCGGCATCCGGCATTCTCCGGCTGCAGACACAAGGATGAAATGCGCATCCAGCGCGTAAAGCATCGGCAGCGCGTCCGCAGCCGGAGAAGCGTTGCAGAGATTGCCGCCAATGGTAGCGGCGTTGCGGATGGCGGGGGAAGCTATCTGGGCCAACGGCACCCTCAGATAATCAGGAAGAAGCGGGCTTGCCAATAGCTCTGTGAAGGTACAGGCCGCGCCTACGCGCAGCTCCTCCCCTTGCCGGCTTATCTGGCGCAACTCCGGAAGATTTCCGATATACATGACGGGGCACTCGTCGGGATACGTTCCCGCGCGTTTTACCATCAGGTCGGTACCGCCGGCCAGCACCAGCGGCGACTGGATCTCAAGGATTCTGAGGGCTTCCGCCAGGTTCCGGGGATAAACAGCTACGGCCATAAGCCCTCTCCCTCCCTGGCAGCGTTCCGGATCGCTTCTACGATCGCGGTATACCCAGTGCAGCGGCACAGGTTACCGGATAGTGCCCCGCGTATGTCTTCCTCAGTGGGATCCGGATTATCTGTGAGCAAAGCTTCGGCGGCCAGCAGCATCCCCGGGGTACAGAAACCGCACTGCACCGCACCGGCTCTGTCGAAGCTGCCGCTGAGCGCGTGAAAGCGAGCCGTTTCCCGAAACCCCTCAATGGTAACCACCCGCTTTCCCTGCACCGCCAGAACGGGCATCAAACAGGAATTGATCAGCCGGCCATCCACCAGCACCGCGCACGCGCCGCATTCCCCTTCGCCACAGCCTTCCTTGGAGCCTGTCAGGCCAAAATCCTCCCGCAGCACGTCCAGCAGGCGCCGCATGGGTTCTGTTTCCAGTGAAACGTTCGCGCCGTTTAACACGAAGGAGATCTTTTCACCCACCGTTCATCACCTCCAGGAGGTATTCTGGTGTCAGCGGCAAGCGGTTTACCGGCCTGCCTGTAGCGTTCTCAATTGCCGCGGCAAGCGCCGGAGCCGCCCCCACCAGTGTCAATTCTCCCAAACCCCGGGCACCGTAAGGGCCCAGGACGGACTCATTGTCCACCAGCCGGAAGGTGACAGGGGGCAGGTCAAGGGAAGTGGGCAGGATATAATCGGTGAAGCTCACCTGTACGGGTTTACCGTCCGCATACTCCAAATTCTCCATGCCGCCGTAGCCCAGCCCCTGCGCCATGCCGCCCTCCACCTGCCCGGCGACAATTTTTTTATCAATCGGAGTGCCGGCATCATACACAGCCCATACGCCCTTGATTTTATAATCGCATGTCACCGGGTCCAGCTCCACCTCCACCACGTTGGCTCCCCAGGAATACTCCAGGTAGGCGTCTCCCTGATGGTTTTCCTTATCCCAGGAGAATCCCTTCGGATAAGTGAAACGCGCTTCCGTCTCAAACGCCTTCTCGGACCAGCGCTTCTTCATCTCCAGGCCCGCCTGCAAAAGCAGTTTTCCCACCACCAGGACACTGCGGGAGGCGACGGTGGGGCCGGAATCAGGGCATACCTTCGTATCCGGATATTCATAGCGCACCTGGGAAAGTGGGATGGAAAGCGTCCGCGCCACGATTTTGCTGAGCGTTGTCATGGCCCCCTGTCCGATTTCCGCGCTGGAGGCAAGCACATGTACGATGCCATCAACATCCTTTCGCAGGCGGACCCGGGGACGGATCAAATCCTGCTCGCCGGATCCGGTGAACCCGCATCCATGAAAGAACACCGAACAACCGATGCCCCGAAGCTTGCCGCTATCCGTATTGGGCTGTTCCCGCTTTCGGTAATAATCCGACAGGCGAAGCGCCAGGTCTGTCATTTCATGAAGCGGAACCGGGCTGCGCAGATGTCCCCCGGTTGAGGTGCTGTCCTCCTGGCGCAGGAAGTGCCTTTGCCTGAGCTGGACGGAATCCATGCCTGTCTGCCGGGCAATATGCTCCATGTGCGTTTCCATGGCGAAAAAAGCCTGGGGCCCGCCAAAGCCCCGGAACGCACCGCTGACCGCCTTGTTGGTGGCGTACACGCGTCCGTGTATCCGCAGGTTCTCTACACGGTACACCCCGCCGATGGAATAAATCATGCGCTGCAGCACCACGCTGGAAAGCCCGGCATAGGCGCCCCCGTCCGCTGCCACGTCGATATCACGCGCCAGGATGTTTCCCTCAGCATCCAAATAGCTTTTTATCGTGATCTGGGAGGGATGCCGTTTGGTGGTGCAGAGGATGTCTTCCTTCCGGTCAAACACCAGTTGAACGGGTTTTCCCGTCTTGATGGCCGCCAGCGCCGCGTGTACTGCGGGAATGGAGGGATACTCCTCCTTGCCCCCAAAGCCGCCGCCGGTGGGCAGCTGGATGACCCGGATACGGTCTGTCTCCCAGCCCAGCGCGTTCTTGAGCGCGTCCACAATGTAGTACGGGCACTGCATGGAGCCCCGGACTGTGATAACTCCGTCCTCAAAACTTGCGACCATGCCCTGGGGTTCCAAATAGGCTTGCTCCTGGTAGCCGGTGGTAAACGTATCCGCCACGCAGCGGGCGGCACGCCGCATGGCGCCTTCCAAATCGCCCTTATCATACCCGTAGGACGCGAACCAGGGCTGGTTTCCGCTGATGAAGTCACCATCCCGGCCCATCGCTTCCTCAAGTGTGAGGATGGGCTTGCGTTCCTCATATTCCACAACGATCTGCCGGATAAATGAGGCGGTTTCCGCCCGATCCGGCCCCACTGCCAGCAGGATGGGTTCGCCCACATAATTGACACAATTTTCTGCCAGGAAGGGCTGGTCGTCCGTCACGATGGGCACGGCGTTTTTGCCAGGGATATCGCGCCAGTCGATGACCGCCATGCCGCTGGGCAAGGGCGGTATATGTATAGCCCTGATCCAGGCCCGCGCAACGGTGGCGCGCAGCGTTTTGGCAAAGAGCATCCCTTCCATCCGAATATCCGCGCAATAGCGGGCGGCGCCGGTGATTTTATCTTCAAAATCAAGCCGGTTCGCCGCCTCGGTGATGGGCTTCATCTTACAAACCGCCTTCCTGTACAACAGACGATTCAAGGGCCGCGCGGTAATCCTCCTGCGTATCAATATCTTTGAGGATTCCCGGGCAATCCACCTCCACCTGTGCCGGTCCCCAGGCCGAAATATAAGCCCGAAGGCTCCCGCAATTCCGGTCTGCAAGCAGTGCCGTGACGGCAGGGTGTCGCAGAAGCACCGGATGCCCCGCTCTCCCCCGCCACAAGGGCACCACCACATCGCCAGTGGTTGACAGAAGCGCCCGGTAAACCTCCGCGTCCGCGAAGGGGCAGTCGCCCGGCAGCAGGAACACCGCGTCCGCATGCGTACGGATAAGCCCAGCCTTGACAGAACGGTACATCCCGGCTTCGTACTCCGGATTATAAACAAGGGTTATATCCTTGTATTCCTTTAAAATTCCTTCGACTGCCGCCGAAAAAAAGCCAGTCACCACATAAATATGATCACAAAATGGCCGCATACCCTGGAGGCTTCGCTCCAGCACCGAATGTCCAGCCAAAGGAAGCGCCAGTTTGTTTTCCGGCGCGGTTCTGCTGGAAGCGCCTGCGGCCAGGACAACGCCCTCCACGGACATCACCATCACCCGATTCCAAAGGTTGCTACAGTTTCTCTTGTTGCCAGAATTATATCAGGGTTTGGCACCCTTGCCAACATGAAGCTCAATTCCATCTACATGGTCATGTCTGGCGGGAGGACAACTGCCGTGCTATAATGTGGGCGAAAGCAAGCATCCAGACCCCAGCAACAGGAGGCAAACATATGAAAGCCATGGAACTGTGCATCCAGCGCGCCAGGCAAACCATGAACGACAACATTGGCGGCCCCTTTGGCGCAGCTATCGTGGACGCGGCGGGCCAGGTGGTGGCCGTCGCCTCAAACCTTGTCCTGGGCACGCACGACCCCACCGCGCACGCGGAAATCAACGCCATCCGGAAAGCCTGCCGGGTCCTTGAAACCCACGACCTGGGCGGATGTACGCTGTATGCCAGCAGCTACCCCTGCCCCATGTGCCTGGGCGCCATTATGTGGGCCAACATTAGGACCGTTTACTACGGCTGCCGCCCGCAGGACGCCGCTGCCATCGGCTTCAGGGATGACTTCATGTATGAGTTCATCCGGGGCAATTGCCAGGACGCGGCGGTTTTGCACCTGGAGGAGATGCGACGTGAAGACTGCCTTGAGCTTTTCAAGGAATACACGGCGATGGAAAAAGAGATCTACTGACCTTTGGGCATCCCTTCCCGGAGGAACATACGGTTTCAATGGTAATATGGTGCTCCTGGCCATCGTCCTTCAGCTTAACGCGGACATCCTCCCGGTCGGCTGAGCGGTCGGCCAGGAACTTCACATCGATGATATACACAGCGGTGCCGTAGCGGTAACGGATGGTAAAATTCCCAAATTCGGCGGGCACGCAGGGAGACAGGACCAGGCTGTCCCCCTCCTTGCGCAAGCCCAGGAAATACTTCAGCAATCCCTGATACATCCAGCCGCTGGAACCGGTGTACCAGCTCCACCCCCCCCGGCCCGTCCAGGGCGCACGGTAGGAAATATCGGCGCTCATCACATAAGGCTCGTTTTCATACACAAGGGCATCCTCCCGGGTGAGGGTGTGGTTGATGGGGTTGAGCATGGAAAACAAGCGGTAGGAGCGCTCGCTTTCGCCCATCAGGGCGGCGGCGGCGGCCAGCCAGATGGCCGCGTGGGTGTATTGGCCGCCGTTTTCCCGCACACCAGGATAATACTCCTTGATGTAGCCGGGGTTTTTCTCTGTTTTGTCAAAGGGCGGGGTCAGCAATAGCGACACCCTCTCCTCCTGAAGCACCAGGTGTTCCCAGGCGGAATCAAATGCCTGCCTGGCCCTGGCCGTATCCCCGGCGCCGGAGAGGATGCTCCAGGACTGGCTGATGGAGTCAATCCTGCACTCCTCATTCTCATGGGAACCCATCTTGCTGCCATCGTCATAAAAGGCCCGCAGATACCATTCCCCATCCCAGGCGTTCTGGTCAATGCTCTCCTTTAGCGCCGCCTTCATGATGACAAGCGTTTCCGCGTACGCGCTGTCACCCATATAATGCGCCAGGGGCATGAACCGGTCCAGCACCGCGTAAAAGAACCAGGCCAGCCAGACGCTCTCGCCCCTGCCCTCAATGCCCACCCGGTCCATGCCGTCATTCCAGTCACCCCCGCCAATCAGCGGCAGCCCATGCTCCCCCAGTCTGATACGCGCGATAGACCGCTTGCAGTGTTCATAGAGGGTATCGGTTTCTTCGGGAACTTCAGGGGTGAACATCATATCACGCTGGCCTTCAGCCAGCAGAGGGCCCGCGATATAGGGCGTCACCTCCGAGAGCACGCCTGTATCAGCCGTGGCCTCCACATATTCAGCCGTCACGTACGGCAGCCAGAGCAGATCATCGGTGATCCGGGTCCTGACCCCCACGCCGGTCGGCGGATGCCACCAATGCTGCACATCCCCCTCCGGGAACTGCCGGGAGGAAGCAATCAGGAGCTGCTCTCTTAGCATATCCGGGCGGGTATGCACCAGCGCCATGGCATCCTGCAGTTGGTCACGGTAGCCGAAGGCCCCACCGTTTTGGTAAAACGCGGTCCGAGCGAACATCCGGCAGGCAATCGTTTGATAAAGCAGCCAGCCGTTTAGAAGGATATCGGCAGCCCTGTCTGATGAAGCCACCTGGACCGTGCCCAGCTGGCGCTCCCAATAAGCCCCCACGGCATCAAATGCCCGCTCAATTTCCTGAAGGTTCCTGTATTTGCCGCACAGGGCGGGGATATCATCGTCCTTGCCATAGCCCAGGCCAAAGACCAGTTTGCGGCGTTCTCCCATCGCCAGATTCATGGAAACCTGAATCACTCCGCAGGAATCAAGCCCCACGCCCGTGGTGTTTGACAAGCTCCCTTCAACCCTCAGCGGCTGCTGTATGCTGCCGCCGCGCCCGAAGACCTCCTGCCGGTCGCCTGTGTAGCCCACAACCTGGCCGGAAGAAAAGATAAAAGCCCGGTACCCGCGGTACTGCTCGTTGTAGACGTTTTCCGCTGACAGAAACTCCCGGGCATTGTTGAAGGAGGTAACAATATAGGGGTTTGTGTGGTAGCGGTCCACGCCCAGCACCCACTCCACATAGTAGGTCAGCGTCAGGCTCAGCTCCCGCCCCGCGTTGTTCTCCAACTCCAATTCCCATACCTTGACCGGATCATCCACGGGCACAAACACCTTCAGATTCTGAGCCAGCCCGCCCTCCTCGTGGGAGAACACGGAGTAACCGAAACCATGCCGCACGCGGTATACGCCGTCCGCGCGGCCAAGGGAGGCGGTGGACATTACACGCCCGGTCATGTTATCCCGGATATAAATGACTTCGGCCGCCGGATCGCTTACCGGGTCGTTGGACCAGGGCGTAATTTTGTTCTCCCGGCTGTTGAATGCCCAGGTGTGCCCGGCGCCCGTTTCTGACACGGTGAAACCAAAGTCCGGGTTGGCGATAACATTGATCCATGGGGCCGGCGTGCGCCTGTCCCCTTCCAGGATAATCTCATATTCGCGGCCTTCCCGGGCAAAGCCGCCAAAGCCGTTGAAAAACTCCAGGTCTGCCTTTTTATCTGGCAATCCGAATCCCTCCTATGCTATTCCCTTAGCGGGCGATGTGGCTCTTTCTGAAATAAATGCCGGTCTCGCTGCTGAAGACGACGCTTGCCACAGTATACAGCAGGTCCGTGTCAGATGGGCTCAGCTCATACGAATGAAGGTAATAGATACCGGACTTCTCCCGGGCGCTGTCATAAATCCTGAGCGTGCTGGTCATCCCTGTCAGCATCTCAGCCAGTTCGCTCATATACCCATATTTCCCTTCGGCCAGGATAACCAAATCCGTGCGCACCAGGTTGATGCCCATGTACTCATAGATCTTCAGCACATCCCGGACAAGCCCCACATCATCCGTGGACCGGACCAATAAAAGCATGATGGGGTTATCCCCTGATATGCCAAAGCGCCACAGCCCGCTCTGCCCGCTCCAGTTGCGCCTGATGTTTTCGGCCGGTCCCCGATAGTGCTTGAAGGGGTAGTAAACCTGCCGGATGATGTTCTGGAACGCGCGGTACTGGCTGCCGGTCATGTCCAGATACTTCAGCTCAATCCTGTTCTGCTGGCGGAAGCGCTCCATGGCGTCCTCCGACCGGTGGGGAATGGAGAACATATCACAGGCCGTAAGCGCCTGCTCATGATCCTGGTACAGGCCGCTGAAGAATGTCACAACAGCTTCCTCCCCCGCTTTAAGGGACAAGCGCACCTGCAGGCTCATAATAGGGTCACTGGAAAAGTCGGCGCTGTTGGAGAGGGGTATGCCATTCCGGATGGCCTGGGGGCTCCTTAAGGTGTTGTTGCGGCCAACGAAGCGAATCCGGCTGGTTTCATGGGACAGCGTTTCCTCAATCCGGGCGTCGGCGCGCAGCATATGAAGGGCATAGGGCCCCTGCTCCTGGCCTCCGCGCCGCCGTGAGAGCAGCGCGCGCCGCTCAGGAAGGAACTCCGACTCGATGAACAGCTTGCTAAACGCCGGATGGCTGGATTCCGCGGATAGGGTGTCAAGCGCCGTTTCCAGGAAGCTGGTTACTTCCAGTTCCCGTGTCCGTGCTGACATGTTCTTGAGTTTCACCCGCCGTATTTCCATGCTGTCATCCGGCGCCATGCTCACCGTCATGGAGGTGGATATGCCCTTGTCCTGGCGCAGGAACTCCGCCTGATGGGCTGAGAAAATCACCTGGTATTTGTCCGGCTTGACCCGGGTGGGGTGGAAGGACGCGCTCCAGTACGCATTAAGGCCGCTGTCCCGAATATAGACGTAATGCCCGGTGTCAGCAAAGGTGTCAGGGCGCCAGCGGTAGAGCATCGTGTCCTGCCAGACACTGAACCCATCGCCATCGGAAGTCACCAACATGGAATAGCTCCCGTTTGACATATAGTTGGCTGAGGGTACGGGCAGGTTGGTGGATTTGATGTAGCGGATGTTGCTGCTCTCGTCCTCCGCGATATCCCGCTTCTTAAACTGGATGGCGTAGCCCCTGCGGGAGGGTGTGGCGAATAGGGACTGGTGCTTTTCTTCCAGGAGCGCCTGGGCAGCTTTGATGATGGGGGTTTCGTGGAAACGCCGGCGCATAACACCCCGATTAAGGTAATTGTCAATGGCAGCAAGGCTCATCCCCTGATGATGGGCCATGAATGACCTTACAATGCAATAATCCTTGAGGGTGACCGGGTCAGGCACGGTGAAATCAATGGCTTCATAGAAACCGAATTTGCCAAACGCGCCATGTTCCTGGAGTGATTTCAGGTTGGCGATGGCCTTGTCCCCGGCGTATTCCAGCGCCAGCATGGTGGAATAGGGCGATACGACCTGCATATCCCTGTAAACGGGCTGCAGGCGCAGCTTTGGCACGCCAAAGGCTTTGTACTGGTAGTTCTGATGGACATCAAAGCGGTAATACTGCGACTCGGACATCCCCCAGGGGATACCAAAGCCTTTGGCGTAACGCATCTGCTGGATGACTGCGGCATGGGATGAGTCCTCAAACACGCTGTCACGGAATTCCCGGATTATCAGGTGATTCATCAGGTACTCAAACATCGTGCCGCTCCAGGACACATGCGCCGGCCGGCCTTTGATGATGGTCAGCGGCCGCCCCAAACGCTGCCAGTGGCGCACCGGGACATGGCCCTTGGCGATGGCCAGGAGGCTTGTCAGCATGGATTCAGAGGCAATCAGATCATAACAGCTGTTGTCATAGGTCTGGGATGTGGCATTGTAGCCGATATAAAACAGCTTCCTTTTGGGGTTGTACAGGCTGCGGAAGTCGGCGGCATCCACAATTTTATCGATCGTGTTGGCCAAAGCGGTTATACCGCCCAGCAGGGTCCTCGCTGCCGTATGCCCTTCCCGGGAGAGGTCTTCCAGGGTAACCCGTTCCACCATGGCGCGGTCATGAAGGCCCAGGCGATCGATATCTTCCCTGATGGCAGCAGCCAGCCTAGTGAAGTCCTGCATCTCCGGCGTGGGCATAAGATCATTCCGCTGCTCAAGTGCCGCCTGGACTGAAGCCAAATCCTCTGCCAGGTCACTATAGCGCGTGTAATCCCCCTGAAGGGCCACCTCCGCGTTCATGATCCTTAGCAACGCGCCCAGTTCCCCCAGGACCCGGCGGGAGACGATGGAAGCCTCGCGCATTTCAAGGATGCCGTTCTTAAGCGTGAGCAAATATCCCAGGAAGTTGCCGCTGTCAACGGTGGACACGTAATGAGGAGATAGGAGTTCCAGGCTGCGGGTGTCATACCAGTTGTACAGGTGCCCCTGCCAGGTGGGCAGATTCATGACCGTCTTAAGCACCGGCTCGATGTAAGCTATCGCGCTAATCATCGTTTCCAGGCCCAGGTCCCAGGCGGAGAGTGCGGACAGGAGCTGAAGGCCAATGTTGGTTGGGGAGGTCTTGTGAGTCAGTTGTTGCTTTCGTCCCAGCTGATAGTTGTCAGGGCATAACATATTATTCTCCGGCGTGGTGAAAATCCGGAAAAAACGCCAGGTTCGCCTTGCGGTCTCCCCAAGGACCCGGTTGGCTTCCGGACCGGGCTCCCAGTCATCCTTCCCCTGCCGGCTTATCAGGTAAGCGATAAAGAACGACATCCCCCACAGGGCCGCTGCCAGCGCGTAGACCACCCTCCCCACAGGCGGAAGCGGCATTCCGGCCAAAGCCAGAATAAGGGCTAAGGCTATCGGCAGGGTGGGCCACATACGGGCAAAGTAGCGCTGGGGTGAATCAGCCGCTGTCTTTTCCGCCTGGTCTGCTGTGTCCCAACGGAGAAAATTCCGCTTGCTGACCAGGTAGCGATACACTGTGCGGAAAATAGCATCCATTGCGTAATACGCCTCAAACGGGATAAACACCAGATCAAACACAGCCTGGGAGAACAAAAGGCCCAGTTCCCGGAAAAGCTTGCGGTAGAGCAGCACATAGCGCCGTCCTTGCGCCCAATGGACAAGCAGCTCAGCACCCACCGCAAGCAGGTCGATTGCTGGCGAGAGGCCCAAAACAGCCAGCCACAGCCACCAGGCATCCTGGAAGAAAAGCAGATTCAGGAATACCAGGAGCAGCTTGCTCAGCGGCACCAGGCTCGCGCGCAGATCGTCCTGGATTTTCCACTTGGACAACGGGCCCAGATCGCGTTTAAACAGCCAGGGCAGCAGTTGCCAGTCGCCCCTTATCCAGCGGTGCTGCCGTTTGGCATAGGCGGCAAAACTTCCCGGAAAATTTTCCACAATGTGCGCGTTCCCAGTGAAGGCAGTGCGGGCATAGCAGCTCTCTAACAGGTCGTGGCTTAATACCCGGTTCTCGGGAATGATATTGTCCAGGAGTTGGTGGAACGCACGCACGTTATAGATGCCCTTGCCCACAAAGGTGCCGGCGCTGAACACATCCTGATAGACATCGGAAATGGCCATGGAATAGTTGGGCAACCCCGTTTTCCCGGAGTAAACCCGCTGAAACAGGCTGCTTCCGGGGTCGTTGATATGGTTCATCACCTGCGGCTGGATGATGGCGTAGCCATCGGTGACTTTTTTCTTTTCCGGGTCCACCACGGCGCGGTTAAGCGGGTGGTCAATCAGCCCCACCAGCCGCGAAGCATTGTCAAGCACCAAGTCGCTGTCAGCGTCCAAGGTGATAACATAGCGTGCGCCAATAAGCAGCTCCGGATCAGCGAGAACATCCGCAAAGGTGGTGTTTTCCTGCGCCACACCGCTAAGGAGGCGGTTGAATTCCTCCAGCTTTCCCCGCTTACGCTCCCAGCACATCCAGCACCCTTCGGACTCATTAAACCTGCGCTCCCGGAATAGCAGGGAGAACTTGCGCAGCGTATCGGGATACTCAGCGTTCAGTTCACCCGTGCGGGCAATCAGCGCTTCCCTGATCCCGGCATCCTCCGGCGTTTCCTGCTGATCGGCGTCAGCGTAGTCCGCCAGCAGCGCGAAGTACAGGTTTTCCTGCCGGTTGGCCAGATAATGCTTATGCAGGCGGTTTAGGTATTCAAGCCCCTGTTTCTTGTTGGAGATAATCACCGGCATGACAACCAGGGTCCGCGCATGTTCTGGAACACCTTCCTTATAGTCCATAGCCGGCAAGCCCTTGGCAGGGACGCTGCGGGTAAAAAAACTGTTGGCGATTTTGATGGCGATTCCTGCGACCAGGGGCACAGCCGCCAGCGCCATCGCGGCAAAGCGCACGGCTTCAGGCCCCTCACCTCCCCGTGCCAGCACCAGCCACAGCAAATAATAAAGCAGCAGCGTCAGGCCGCCCAGGCTGAAGAAATACAGGAAGCCCTTGACTTTCACAGGCTCCCTGGCGCCAATATTCGCTTTCCTGCGAATCGTCTGCCTGAGGATCCCGGTCCCCTTCCCCATCAGGTAGGCGCCCACGTGATGGGCTTGATTGAGATTTGGATGCCCAGCTTCAGCCAGGGTCACACAGCTTTCGGCGATATAGGTTTCCGGGATACCATAGCGGATGGACATCTTCTCCACCTCCCGCCGGTACAACCCGCGGCTCAGGCTGTCCATCCGGGGATAAACCCCCGCTGGGTCCCGGGAGAGGATGCGTTCCACGGCGGACAGCTCTTCAAAGATCGCCTCCTCATTGATCTCACTTAGCTCCCTTAGGCTGGCGATGGGGTTGCGGATGGTGGACTCCAGGATTGATTCCTGCCGGCTCTCCTCTATAAAGATGTCAACAGCACTCGTGTTTTCCCACTCATCTTTAAAATGATAAGTGATGTAACGCCTGGTCATTTCCTGATCCAGGGACAGAGACCTCATCAGGTAGAGGACATGGCTGTGGAAGTAGATGTCCCCTTCGCGCTCCCCCATCTGGGTGAGGAGACTTGAAATATCCGGAAATTCCTGATCAGGTTCGAAGTGCTCTTTGACAAACAGGTCCGCCGCCGCCTTGGCGTCTGCCACCGCGGTTATTTCCCTGGTGACTTCCAGGATATGCTCCAACATCGCCAGCCCCGCCATCTCCGGCAGCGCCTGCAGCTCCCGGTCGGTCAGCGGGTCGGCCTGCTGGTAGGCTTTGAGCATGTGGATGGCGCTTTCTTCACTCAAGTAGCCGCCGGATAGTTCTATCATCAGCGAGGCGATGACATACACCCGCGGCAGACCTTTCCACTGGGTGTTTTTTAGCACGGGCATAGGCGTTTTCCCGGTGGTGGAGAAATTCAGCTTCTTGATTTCCCGGTAAATCATCTGGAAGTTATCAATCAGCCAGCGGGCAGAAGGAATGAGCGTGAGAAGATCGCTTGGCATCTCCTCAATCTTTTCTCGGATAGCGTTCATCTGGTTATGGATTTTTTTACTGTGGCTGATGACGATGTTATGCTTCTGCCAGCGGACCTGTGTCAGCTTGCCGGAAAGCCCGGCCATCTGCGCGGCCCATTCCTGCGGGCCCGCGCCTTCGGGCATCACGCCTTCATGATCCTCCCACCTGGGCAACCCTTTTTTACCGGCAAACATCAACAATCCCCCTTTCCCAAAACATGGACATCACTACAGATAGTATAACCAATATTTCACATGCCACCAAATACACGTAATAAAAGTGCCGCTTCAGGGCCGGCGGCACACGGAAAACCGGAGTTTTTTTGCTATTAGTATGGAAGCGCTATAGCGGCGAAAGCTTCTCGATAATACCCTCCATTCGGTCCCACTTCTCTTCCATTTCCCTCACCAGTTTAAACTGGGTGCGACATCGGTCAAGATTGTGGTGTTCCCGGTGAACGCGATAATAGCTGTCTCCCGAGAGGTAATCCGTGAGAAAGCGCATCCCGCACTCCAGCGTCATCGCCCAGGCCCCTTCAGACAGGGATCGGAGTTCATCCTGGGTGAGGCTGTCGCCGCATTCAGCCAGAAACCCTTGGGCATATGCCTTAAACATCGGGATAGACAGGCTAACCCGGTCCAGATCCGTCTCATCCTCCGCCGCTGTGGAGGCACCAAAACGTATGGAGTCGCCAAAGTCATGGGCCGCCAGCCCCGGCATGACCGTATCTAGGTCAATCACGCATAGCGGCTCCCGTGTAAGGGCGTCCAGCAACACATTGTTAAGCTTGGTGTCGTTGTGGGTAACCCGGGTGACCAGCCGGCCTTCTTTCACAAGGCGCTGCAGCCTGCCGGCCCGCTCCACGCGCGCCAGGGCAAAATCCATTTCTTCCTTCACCCGGGCCAGGCGCCCTTTGGTGTCATAACGCGCGGCTGCCTCGAGCTGCCGGAAGCGTTCCGGCGTGTTGTGGAAGTTCCGGATGGTTTCATGAAGGCTGCCAGCCGGAAAATCCGCCAGCTGACGCTGAAAGCGGCCAAACGCCTGGCCGCTGCGGAAAAAATCCGTCGTGTCCTCAGGCGCCTGGAGGCACAGGCTGTCGCGCACAAACACGTAAACCCGCCAGCTTTCCCCCGCCGGATCCACACAATAGTCCTGCCCGTCCGTGGTTGGCACCAGCGTGAGAACACGGCGCGGATCGCTATTCTCCCGGGCCAGGTGCCGGGTGACGCGGTCAATGTTTTGCATCAGGGCGGGGATATCCAGAAACACCCGGGCGTTGATTTTCTGCAGGATGTACCAAACGCCCACATCCGTTATCATCAGAAAGGTCTGGTTGATGTGCCCCTCCCCATAGGGCTTGATGCTCTCAGGCTTTCCCTGAAGCCAGAACCTGTGCGCCGCTTCGAGCATGCGGAATCCTTTCGTCTTTCACGTAATGCCGCGCGGGCACGCCGGCGGCATTCGCGGAGCAGGGGTTTTACAGCCAGGTCAACCCTTGACCCCGGCGCCTGTCACGCCGGCAATGATTTTCTCAGACAGGAAGAGGTAGAGAATGAAGGTGGGCATGAACAGAATCATCACTGAGGCAAACATCCCCGCCCAATCCCCGGTGTACTTCATGGAGTTGATCATGGAATAAAGCCCCACGGCCACAGGCCGGGTAGCATCCTGGTTGGCAAAGATCAGGGACATGAAGTATTCGTTCCAGATGTTGATGAAGTTGAAAATGCTCACCGTAACGATGCCAGGTTGTGCCAGCGGCAGCATGATTTTCCAGAAAGTGCGCATGGGCGGGCAGCCGTCAATGGCCGCTGCCTCTTCATAGGACCGTGGGAGGTTGGAAAAAAAACTGAGCAGGAAAATGGTGGTGTAGGGCACATTGATACCTACATATAGAACCACCATCAAAAGACGGATGGTGTAGGTTTGCTTCAACAGTTGAAGCTGCGTAACCACAGCGAAGAGCGGCAGGATGATCATCACCACCGGCACCCCCATGGCGACGACGAAGCCGTTCTGGATGGGGTGGTTAAGGAAAAACTTAAAGCGGGACAACACATAAGCCGCGGGCGCTGCGACCAAAACCAAAAGTACTGTGGATACGCTGGCGTAGCCCAGGGAGTTCATGAAGAAAACGGATACGTTTTGCGAATTCCAGCCCTTCACATAGTTGCCGAAGTTCAGGCCGTTTTTGGCGAAATCAAAAACCTCCCCCCGGTAAATCGCCCGGGTGGTCGACAGGCTGGCGGCCGCCACCCATCCGATGAGGATGGTGGTAAAGATAACCCAGAGGATCAGCAGGGCGTATCCGGGCAGCAGGCGCGCTTCCTTTCGCCAGTTGAGCTGCCTGGAGCGGTAGAGGGCTTCCCTTTTAGCTGTGCTCATGCGATGCCCTCCTCAATACTCAATCTCATCTTCACGGATGAGCAGGTTGGTCAGCACAAACACGAGCACCACCAAAAGCCCCAGGGTTACGCCGACAGCGGCGCCAAGGCCTGCCTCACGCTCCATCACGGTGTTGCCGGTGGAAAAAACCTGAAGGTAGAGATAAACCATGGGCGTGATGGTGTCCAGGTCCGTGGTGACTGTTGAAAACAGCTGTGACCAAACAAAAAAGCCAACTGAGGTGATGGTCCACATGGTGATATTGGTCTTGACAACACCCTTTAGCAGCGGCAGGGTGATGTTGGTGAACTGCCGTGGCTTGCTGGCGCCGTCGATTGAGGAGGCCTCATAGAATTCATGCGGGATTTTCTCAATCCCTGAGGAAAAAATCAACATATGATAGCCCACCATGCCAAAACAATAGGCAAAAGTGAGGGCCCAGAACTTGTTGCCAGCTGCCGTCCACTGAGTGGCCGCCAGATCTTCCAGCCCCAGCCAGCTGAAAAAATCGGTGAGAAAACCCCAGCGGGGGGCATATACATACTGCAGCCACATCGTAGCCAGCGCTACGGCGGAAATGATGTTGGGCAGGTAGATGACGGCGCGGAAGAACTTCTTAAACCGTATGCCGCTGTTTAGGATCACGGCAAACAGCAGCGCCAGGCTCATTACCACCAGACCACCCACCGCCCAGATGCGAAAAATGTTCCACATGGACTTTCGGAAAAGGGAGGTCTGCGCCAGGTCTGCATAGTTCTTAAACCCCGTGAAGGTCCATTCGCTGACAGAGGAGGTGACGTTCTCCACACTGAACAGGCTCATCATCACCGTGCGCGCGATAGGATATACAAAAATGGCGAAAAAAAGCAGCAGCGCGGGTGTCAGAAAGATGACCACCATGGTCCGGTTCTGTTTCATGCGGCTCCTCCTCTCCCAAAAGGACTGTGCCAATGAAGAAGGGGCGGGAAAAACGGCTCCCGCCCCGGTTAAACCAGTTAGTTGGATGCGGTCTCCAGGGTATCCACAAACTGCTCGGGGGTGATCTGCCCGCCGCAGAGCTGCTGGAAAGCCTGCTTGATGTAGGGGGTCATGTTGACGTTGTTCTCAATGCCGGCGGCCCAGCTGTAGCGAACGCTCAGCTGGTTCATGACATCCTTGGCGGAGGCCAGCATGGCAGGCCACTCGATGTTGGTTGAATCAACGGGAATGCCAACGGATTCAATGGACAACTTGGCGTCAAACTCACCTTTGGTGATTTTCACAATCAGGTCAAAGGCTTCAGGGGCAACCTGGCTGCTCTTGTTGATGGCCAGAACCTGGGAGCCGAAGTTGGCGGCTTCCGGTCCATGAACACCGCCCTCAACCGCGGGGTAGGAAAAGCAACCCCAGTTATAGTCAGGCCCGGTCATTTCCTTGACTTCGTTTGGCAGCCAGGAACCATTGAGGTAGATGGCGGACTCACCCATGGCGAACTCGCCGTTCTGGTTGGTTGGCCATACGGAAGAACCGATGGTGGGAGACAGGTAACCTTTGGCCGCCAGGTCCGCGTATGCCTTCGCGGCCTCGAGCACGGCGGGCTCCTCGGCCCATTCGCCGTTGTCCACCACGCGGCGGACGCCCTCTTCGCCAATGAGGCGGGCCATGTGGTAGCCCAGGTTGGTCATGATGTAAGCGTCATCAGATGTAATGGGCACATAGCCCGCGTTTTTGATTTTCTCGCACGCGTCAAGCAGCTCAGCCCATGTGGCGGGAGGCGCTTCCACACCGGCTTCCTCAAAGATGTCCGCATTGTAGAAGAATGCGAAGACGAAGGGCTGGTAGGGGATGGATTTGAGCGTGCCGCCTGCCACCTGGCGCGCGGCGCCGATCAGCCCGGCGTTGGCAGTCTCCTCATAGTTAGCGGCTTTGGCCAGATCCTCGATATCCAGGATATAATCAATCCAGGAGACGTTGACCCGGTCCATGTCCTCGTCAAATATGTCGATGATGGTGCCCGCGTCAAGCGCCGGCTGCAGCCCTTCGCGCATCCCGGTGCGGCCCTTGAACTGCAGGTCGACTTTATTGCCGGTTTCGGCCTCATAGGCTTGGGCGGCCTCTTTGAGCACCTTGCCCTGGGGTTCGGTGGACTCCCACATGGTCCAGTAGACGATGGTTTTCCCCTCGGCAAACGCGCCGCTGACACCCGTCAACAGGAGCGCCGCCAACAACAGCATGGCAATGATCTTTTTCACGATGATTCCTCCGTTTCGTATTATTCGCGCAACCGGGCGCTTTCTTATGGTCATTATAACGCCAGTCAATACAAGAAGTATAGAAAAAAATCATCCATTGATAGCAAAATCATCCTGTTATGTGATTCCTGTCCTAATGTTGTGATATACTGTGTCCGGAAGGTGAATCATCATGCTAAATAGGGACAGGCTTCGCGAACTGCTGGGATACCTCTACGATGTTAAGCGAATTCAATGCTCGCTTCACAGCCTTGATGGAACGGAAAATTTTTCATCCAACGCGCGCAGCGCGTACTGCGATATGATCTGCGGCGCTCCCGGCGGCTATGCACGCTGCCTTGCCAGTGATCAGCATGCCATCTACCAGGCCGGCCTCAAGCGGGCGCCCTTTCATTACCGATGCCACGCGGGGGCCATTGATGCGGCCATTCCGGTTATTATCGGCGGGGAGACCAGTACGGTCATCCTGTTCGGGCAAATACTGGATGATTCCCCGATCGACCGTCAATGGGAAAATGCCAGGAAGAGCGTCGACTGGCATCCGGACCCCGCAGGGCTGCATTCCGCCTTCAGGAAACTGCCCCGGCTGAGCCAGCGGGAAATCAAGGGTTGTTATGAGCTGGTCAACGCCTGCGTATCGGAAACGCTCATGGAGCAATTGCGCGCGGTTGGTGTGTCCAACAACGCCAGGCGCCTGGAACTTTACCTCGCTGAGCACTACACGGAGCCTCTAAGCCTGGCCGGTCTTTCCAGGGCTTTGAACCTCAGCCCCAGCCGCCTCTGCGCGCTGGCTTCCTCCCTTGGACCCGGCACCACCATTGGCAAAATCATCACCAGCCACAGAGTGAATACCGCCCGGCATTTGCTTCAACAGACATCCCGCAGCGTGCGCGAAATCGCGACGATGGTGGGTATCACAGACTACAATTATTTTACCAAGGTCTTTAAGAAAGCAACCGGCAGCACGCCCACCGCCTTCAGGGAAAGCGGTGGAGGCCGAGGCGCCGGCGGAATAAACGACAGGAGTGATGCCAATGAGCCTATCTATTGAAACCATGCGTATGCCCGTGGCGCCCCTGGGCCCAGACAGCGTGCTGCCCTCCATCTTTACCCAGATGAACATTCAGACGGAAAAGCGCTTGGAAGTGGATGAGGACGATGAGATTTTTTTTGATGTGGGCCGCATTGAAAACATCCTGCCATATCAAATGAAAAGCCTCTACACGCGCCGACGCCAGGCGGAGGACGTACGCACAGCCGTGCTTGAAAACGATGCCCTGCGCGCCGTTTTTCTGCCGGACTACGGCGGGAAACTCTGGTCGCTGTATGACAAAAAGGCAGGGCGTGAGCTTTTATATGTCAACGACTGCCTGCAGCCCGCCAACCTTGCGCTTCTGGACGCCTGGATGTCAGGGGGTGTCGAGTGGAACATGGGGCTGATTGGGCACTCTCCCTTCACCTGCGCCAGGATGAGCATGGCTGAAGCGCCCTGGCCGGGCGGAGCCACCGCGCTGCGCTTTTACGCTTATGAACGGCTTAGGGAAGCGGTATACCAGATGGACTTCGCTCTGCCGGAGAACTCCCCGGTCCTTCTGTGCCGCATGCGCATCAGGAATTTGCTGAAGAGCACGATTCCCATGTATTGGTACAGTAACATCGCCGTCCCCAAGCGGCCCGGCGCGCGCGTGATTGTCCCCTCTTCCTCCGCCTACTTCAGTGACAAGAACCGCATCAGCAAGTGCTCTGTGCCCATTGGCCCAAAAGGCCTGGACATCACCTATGCCGAGAACTCGCCGGAGTCGGTCGACTATTTCTTCAGGCTGGCGGACTGCGATCGCAAATTTATCGCCTACGCAGACCATTCCGGCAGCGGCATGTTCCAGACATCCACCGCCCGGATGAAGGGACGAAAGCTGTTCGTCTGGGGGGAGGGCGAGGGCGGCCGCTCCTGGCAGAGGTGGCTGACAGGCAGCGCCGGAGAATACGTGGAAATACAGGCTGGCGTCAACCGCACCCAGTATGAGTGCATCCCCATGCCGCCAGGGGCCGCGTGGGAGTGGATGGAGGTTTATGGCCCCCTGGACATGGCGGCGGAGGATGCGCATGGGGATTATACATTGGCTGCCAAAACAGCGGAATCAGCCATCCAAAAGCAGATCTCTGGAGAATATCTGGAAGAACTGCTGATAAAAAGCAAGGCAAGCGCCAAAACCCGGGGCCGTGTCATCATGTATGGCGAGGATGCCCCCTGGGCGGCGCTGGAGCGCGCGCGCAGGGAAGCGGATGGAGAGGAGGCGTTTGAGAAACATCTGGACTTTGGCCCGATGGGTAAGGCTCAGGAGCCCTGGCTATCGCTTCTTGAAGGGGGCGGCTTCCCGGCGCCAAAGCCGGAACAGATGGGCTACCTGGTGTCACTAGAATGGGAAAAACGGCTGAAAGCCGAAACCATGGAGAATAACTGGTACGCGCAATATCATCTTGGCCTGGTCTGCTTGTTCCGCGGAGACAAAGCCGGCTGTGAAAAACATCTGGAAGAAGCGCTCAAACTTCATGACGCGCCCCTTGCCCACTACGCCTTGGGCGTGTGCCTGTATCTGCGCCGGGATGCCGGGGCGATTGGGCAGCTGCGCCTGGCAACGCCGGAGCTCAAATCCTACCTTGAGTTTAACCGGGAACATTTGAAAATCCTCTGTGCGCTGGACGCCTATGGGGAAGCTCTTTCAACTGCGCGGGCGCTGCCCGGGGATATGCGCATGGACGGCCATGTTCGCTATTTTGAGGCATTGGCGCTCTCCCGCCAGGGTGAACTGGAGGAAGCCGAAGGCATCCTTATGCAGGAGAACACCTATCAGATGCCCGGCATGCGGGAAGGCCCGGAGCCGCTGTCTGACCTGTGGTTTTACATCAAGGAGCAACAGGCTATTCAGGCGGGCAGGCCTTTTGACAAAACCACAGCCAAAGTCCCTAAAGCGCTGGATTACCGCATGAACATCCAAGCCAAGTGACAGGGAGAACCCTTTACCGTGGCAATTTTATATTTCATATGATATCTTGAGGGTATCCGGTGGCAAGCGACACACCCTGCCACCGGACAATCATGCAAGAGGGACGATGTATGCCGTATCTGGGTCACTTGGCGGCTCTTGGGGCCGCCCTGTGCTGGACGCTCAACAGCCTGACGATGGAACGCCTGGGCCGCGGCCTTTCAAGCTGGGGCCTGAATATGCTTACCAAACTGGGTGGCTTTTTCCTGGTGAGCGCGCTGGCCTGGTTTTTGGATGGCAGGCTTGTCCCCCAGGCCAGCGTGAGCCAGTGGATCCTGCTGCTGCTCTCAGGCTTTATCGGCTTTTCCATTGGTGACGGCTTTCTTTTTACCGCCGTACAGCATATCGGCGCCAGGCGCACCATGCTGATCTTTTCCGCCAACCCCGTCCTGGCCGCTATCCTTGGCTGGGCGCTGATGGGGG
>JAQVQY010000027.1 GCA_028701335.1 Eubacteriales bacterium | reverse complement strand
CTTCCCGTCTGGGCAGGGTCCGGTGCGATGAATCCCTCAGGGGCCTTGTCTGTATAAATGCCTTTTATGGGATTCCTAACCAGCCCGCCGCCTCCGGGGCTCATCCATATGGTCACTCTTAAGGTATTGGACATCCACCGATAACACAAGGAGCATCACGAGAACATGTCAGAGCAGGCAGATAATCAACAGGACTATTCCGAGCAGGAGGCCATACGCCGGGCCAAATTAAGTGAGCTAAGCGACCAGGGGAAGAGCCCCTGGCTTGTCACCCAATATCCGGTCGACGCGCTGAGCACGGATATTAAAGAGCATTTTGAAGCGCTTGACGGACAGAATGTAGCCATTGCCGGCCGCATGACCAGCCGCCGGATTATGGGCAAGGCATCCTTCGCCCATCTGCTGGACAGCGCCGGTGTCATCCAAAGCTATATCAAGCGGGATGACATAGGCCTGGATGCCTATCAGGCGTTTAAGGCCTATGACCTTGGGGATATCCTGGGTATCAGGGGAAAGGTATTTAAAACCCAGACAGGTGAAATCTCCATACATGCTGAGGAAATCACCCTGCTTGCCAAGTGCCTTAAGCCCCTGCCTGAAAAATGGCACGGCCTTCAGGATACCGACCTGCGCTACCGCCAGCGGTACCTGGACATGATCGTGAACCCAGAGGTGCGCGACACCTTCCTGAAGCGCACCCGGATCATCAACGCCATCCGCAATTTCCTCAACAGCCGCGGCTTTCTGGAGGTGGATACCCCCATCCTGCATACGCTGGAGATTGGATCCGCCGCCAGGCCTTTTGCAACCTTCCACAATACTCTGGATATTGAGATGTTCCTGCGGGTGGAAACGGAGCTTTACCTGAAGCGCCTGATTGTGGGCGGATTTGACAAGGTATATGAAATTGGCCGCATCTTCAGGAATGAGGGGATGAGCCCCCGGCACAACCCGGAGTTTACCAGCGTTGAGTTCTACCAGGCCTATGCGGACTATGAAGCCTTCATGACGCTGACGGAGGAGCTAATTTCAACAGTCGCAAAAGAAGTCTGCGGTGACACCAAGGTCACCTACCAGGGACAGGTTATCGACCTGAAAATGCCCTGGCCCAGAATCAGCATGGCGCAGGCGGTTAAGGATGCTTCGGGCGTCGATTTCTTCACCTGGGAAAGCGATGAAGAGGCCCGCGCGGCCCTTAAGGAGAAGGGGGTTCATGCGGAGCCCCACTTCACCTGTGGGGATTGCCTGGCGGAGCTGTTTGACGAGTATGTGGAAAAGAGCCTGGTCCAGCCTACCTTTGTGACGGATTACCCGGTCGAAATCTCACCCCTGGCTAAGCGCAAGCCAGAGGATCCAAGGCTGACTGAGCGCTTTGAGTTCTTCATCTGCGGCAGCGAGTTTGGCAACGCCTTCTCTGAGCTCAATGACCCCATTGAACAGCGTGCCCGCTTTGAACGCCAGGTGGCCGAGCGCCGCAAACTGGGCGGCACCAAGGCAAAGGTGGATGAGGATTTCCTTAACGCCCTGGAATATGGCATGCCGCCCACAGCCGGGGAAGGCATCGGGGTAGACAGGTTGATTATGCTTTTGACCGATAGCCCCTCCATCCGGGATGTGCTGCTATTCCCCACCATGAAGCCGATTGGCTGAACCGTATTCGAGAAACCCATGAAATTAACCCTCAAACCCGATGGCAGGACGCTCAGGCATCACTTCAGCTATCATTGGTGGCAGTATGCGCTGATTGCTGTCCTGTCTTTTGCTGTCTGGAATCTGATCTATACCCAGACTGACTACCGGGCGTCCGGGGAAAAGCGCATTGACATTTATGTACAAACAGCGGAGGCGCAAAGTGATGAGAGGCTGGCCGCGCTTATTGCTATCGGCGAAAACGCAGCGCCCGATGTGGAGGAAGTCAATGTGATGACAGTCATGCCATCAGGCGCAATGGATATGTACGCCGGCGTTCAGCTGATCACTTATCTCTCAGCCCAGGAGGGAGACATCTATGTGCTGGGCACGGAGGACTTTAAGCGTTTTGCCGCCCAGGGGGCCTTTATGCCGCTGGGCGGCGGGGACTCGGGGCTTGATATCACACCCGAGGACCTGCGGTCAGGTTTTGTGACGCCCATGGAGATGCAGGACGACGGGACGGAAAAGCCGGCCTCTGAAAGCCGGTTTTTTGGTATCCCCCTGGCGCGGTTTTCGGTCGCCGCGCAGCTTTTGGGTTTATCCCGGCAGGACATGTTCCTGTCCGTCACCCATTACTGTGACAATCCGGAAAGCACCCTGGCTTTTATTGATTTTTTATTGAGAGAGGACACCTTGTGAGCGCGTTAACCTATGATGCTGTAATATTCGACTTGGACGGAACGCTGACGGATTCAGCGCCTGGCATTTTGAGCAGCCTGAGCCAGGCACTGGAGATGAATCAGCTGTCGCTGCCGGAGGAGGAGATTGTACGTGATATTTTTCTGGGCCCGCCCATTATCACGGGACTTCAGAACCACTATGGCATGGGCAGGTCGCAGGCTCTTGAGGTGCTGCGGCTGTTCCGGGCGCGTTACCATGAGCAGGGACATCTGGAAAACACCGTATTTCCAGGCATCAGGAGCCTCCTTAACAGCCTGTCATCCCGCGGCGTTTACCTGGCGGTGGCGACTGGAAAGCCTCAGGAAGCGACGGAAATTGTCCTTAAGGCGCTTGACCTATGGCGCTTTTTTGACGCGGTGTCCGGCCCCATTGATGGGGATGACCCGCTGATTGGCAAGGCAGCTCTCATAAAAAGGGTACTGCCACAGGGGAAAAGAACAGTGATGGTGGGGGATAGAAGCACGGACATTATCGGCGCCAGGGAACTGGGCATCCCGGCCATCGGTGTGACCTATGGTTACGGCAGCCATGTAGAGATGGAGGATGCCCAGCCATACGCCATAGCAGGCAGTCCGGAAGAATTGTATTCCCTGTTGGGTGTCAAACAACCGGAGCCTCAGGGATACTTCATCAGCTTTGAGGGCAATGACGGCGCCGGCAAGTCCACCCAGGCCCGCTTTCTGGCCCAGCGGCTTACCCGCTTGGGTTATCCGGTCCGTCTGACGCGGGAGCCAGGCAGCACCCCGGTGGGTGAGCAGATAAGGGAGATCTTGCTCTCAAACGCCAACACCGACTTGGCCCCGATGACTGAGGCGCTGCTTTACGCCGCCGCACGGGCCCAGCATGTGCGTGAAGTGATCAGGCCTGCCTTATCAGCGGGGATGATCGTGGTCAGCGACCGCTATGTGGATTCCAGTATTGCCTACCAGGGAGCCGGACGTCAACTGGGAACTGATGTGGTCAGGCAAATGAACGCTCCCGCAGTTGATGGCCTGATGCCATCCGCCACGGTTTTTCTGGCGCTAAGCCCTCAGGACGCGCAAAAGCGCCAGCACGCCCGTGAAAAGGACCGCCTGGAGTTGGCGGGCGAGGCCTTTCATCAGCGCGTGGATGCGGCTTATCAGGCCATAATCGAAGCGGAGCCTGACAGGTTTCTGGTGGTTGAGGCCACCGGGCATAAGCTGGACACGGCTGAGTTGGTCTTTCAAAGCGTTTTGGAGCGCCTCAGGCGGGATGGGATAGCATGAGCCGTGTAGTGGTGGGCCTCTCCGGTGGAGTGGATTCCGCCGTGGCGGCCCTTTTGCTTAAGCGCCAGGGACATGAAGTCATCGGCCTTTTCATGGATAACTGGGAGGAAACCGATGAAAACGGCGTTTGCACGGCCCATGAGGATTGGGCGGACGTGCGGGGAATCTGCCAAAAACTGGATATACCTCACTATTCGGTGAGTTTCGCCCAGGAATATACGGACCGTGTATTTGATCATTTCCTGGCGGAATACCGCCAGGGGCGTACGCCGAACCCGGATGTGCTGTGCAACCGGGAGATTAAGTTCGGCGCCTTCCTGGACTATGCGCTCAAGCTGGACGCGGATTATATGGCCACCGGCCATTTTGTGCGCCGGGATGCGGCGGGCAACCTGTATAAAGGGGCAGACACCAATAAGGATCAAAGCTATTTTCTGTATATGACCAGGGCTGGGCAGCTTCGGCACGCCCTGTTCCCGCTGGGGGAGATGAAAAAGCCCCAGGTCAGGCAAATTGCCCGGGAGGCGGGACTGCCGGTATCCGAAAAGAAGGACTCTACAGGCATCTGCTTTATTGGCGAACGGCGCTTCAAGCAGTTTTTGCAGCAGTATCTGCCCGCCCGACCCGGAGACATGGTAGCGGAGGACGGCGAAATATTGGGCAGTCATGACGGCCTGATGTATTATACCATCGGCCAGCGCCGCGGACTTGGCATCGGCGGCCGGGGGGATGGGCGCAGCTGGTTTGTGGCGGGGAAGGATTTGGAGCATAACCGCCTACTCCTGGTCCAGGGGGAGGACCATCCAATGCTGTATGCCAAAGGCGCTCTGGTTGAGCAAATCACATGGGTGAATGAGGCGCCCTGTGTGGACGGCGTGCCTTATCATACCAACGGAAAACTGCGCTACCGCCAGCCCGACCAGGGGATGACCCTAACTATTTCGGACGGCACGGGAAAACTGGATTTTGACACCCCCCAGCGGGCGGTGACGCCCGGCCAGAGCGCGGTGTTATATGATGGAGACCTGTGCCTTGGCGGCGGAATCATCACTTCGGCTCTATAGGGCAATACCAGCAACAGCCTGCCTTGTCACATACCAGAATGCGCTGCCGTTAACCACCATAGCCAGATGCAGGGCGTCGTAGGGATGGAAAGCCAGGTCAAGCCGCATCCCTTCCGCGGTGAGCGTAAAGCGTTTCAGGGGCTCATTCGCGGTAACATAATCCCCAGGCAGCCTACCCCGGGCGGTGAGGTCCATCAGTTTCAAATATTCCCGGATAAAGGCGTCCCGATCGGTCTCCTTGCCGCCAACGCTGATAACCGGGTCAAAAATTTGCCGCCCTTCCTCATCCAACGCCAGGGCGTTGTTTTTTTCTATCCGCTCCACCAGCTCCACCTGATACTCTTTTTGGGCTGAGGGATCCTCCACCCGCAGGGATGAGAGCCTGTTGATGGGAATTACCACCGGTTTTTTCGCCAGCATGTCAAAGAGGTCAAGCGTTGTCAGAAACCCCATGGACGCATAGCTGGCCTGGTAGACCGCGCCGTGATACTGGCAGTAGAAGCCTATGTGGCCAATATCGTCACCAATGGCAAAGCGCAGGCTTTGAGCCTCCACTTCCTGTATACTTGCGGCCTGCCCGTCCTCTGTTTGGGTGACGATGACGCTTTCCGCCAGGTGAAAAACCACCTGACACACGGGCTGGGCTAGCCCATAAGCGGCCAGATCCAGATCTGCCGCTTCGCCCACATATACTGCCAGGCGCATGGCCTCAATGTCCCGACCAAGCTCAGCCATTTTGCCCAAATCAGCGGGATAAATAATGGGTTGGGTTGTCTGCCAGAAACCTTTTTCATGATCAAGCCTGAAAGTATTGTCTTTGTCCTGTACCTCAAGGGCGTTGAGCAAGTCACTGTTAAAGTCAATCCGGGGGAGGGGCCGCAGCGCCCCCAGGGGGAAATCCAAATTGCTTCGTATTTGTGGGGAGACAGTGTACACTGTGTTATCTTCCGACAGCATCAGGTAATCGGAAGGGATGTCCGTATAAGCAGCGTCGCCAAAGAGAAAGGTGCGGCTGCTGCCGTCTGTATAATCAGCGATGACTTTTAAGTGCCCTGCTCCCAGCCCCAGGGCTTCTGCCCCGCCTGGAACCTCCGCCAGTTCGCCCACTATTTCCGCGTCAAGAGCCGTCAGATCCTCGGCCATCTGCTCCACCATATAGGCGTTCAGCGGGAAATTAGAATCGTCAGCCAGCTGGTAATCGCTGTCAACCCGAATCAGGCGGTAGCTGGCGTGCCCGGGGGGGAATACCTCAAAGGCGGCCAAATCCTCAGGGGTTTTTCCAATCAGCGTAATTTGGTGGTCATCGTGCGATGCCGCCACGGGATGCGCATCAGGCGTGCCCTTGCCCCGAAGATAAGCCAACAGCATAACAACCAATATAAATAGCAAAATGCCTGATCCTACTGCCAGGATGACGCGCCTGCCGACAGCCCTTGGAACCTTCTTCCGTACCGGCCGCATCATCGCCTCCTGCGCCTGTACAGCACAACCGCGCCTGCAGCCAGCACCAGAACAGGCGGCAGAATGACGGCAATCATGGGCAGGGACATGGAAGGGATTACCATCTGCGGCCTCACAGCCGCCTTGGGCTGGATGTCCAGCTCAATGGGATTTTGCGGGCTTAAGTAGGAGATAGCGTGCAGCAGGAATTCCTGGCTGTAGGTGTTCTCATACAGCCAGGAATCGGTGAGCATGCCGGAATTGCCCAGAATAAGCGCTTGGGAACGGGTCCCGTCCGGAAGGGCCAGGCTTGACAGGAGCGCAAGGTCAAAGGCGCCCTGGCGGTCACCGGCCTCCGGCAGCAGAGTGGCGCCCGCTTTGTTCACATCCTTGATATACGCGATACCACTGGTGAGCACAGGCGTCACCAGCGGGTTCGTGCTTTCATTGGGGGCCTCAAAAGCCCGCGCGCCGGGCAGAAGCAGCATGGTGTGCCCGGAGGCGATCAACTCCGCCGTGATATCCGTCAAAACCATGTAGGGCATCAGATAGATGGGGCTGTTGATGTAGGCGGCGGTATCCTCTTCGTCCGCCACCACAATGCCGCTGATCTTTTCAAAACCGTAGCTGCGGTAAAGCGCGTCAAAATTGGGCAGTTCATCCGGGTCGCCATAGTCACTGGTGACAAGCAAAGAGCCGCCCTGCCCTGTAAATTGCTGGATAGTGGCCAGCTCATGGGCCAGGAGGTCCTTTTGCGGGGACAGAATCAAAAGGGGATGGGCAGGGTCCAGTGCCCCGTCCCGAGTCAGATTGACCCGGGAAACCTGGTAATTATGCCTGGCCAGCAGCTCTTCCAGGGCAGAGGTTTGCCCCTCGCCCAGCTCCCCGTGGCCGTCCAGAATCCGCACCTGCGGTACCTGGCCGATGGTGACATACACCAGCGCCTCAGCGATTTTCTTCTCATATTGGAAACCGGAGATATAGTATGCTTGGCTTTGGTTGTCAAAGCTCTGGCGCACATAGTCCGTGATGTCCAAAACACGGTTGCGCCCGGTCTCCTCCGAGATAATCAGGAGGCTGTCGGCGCTGACGGCCTGATCCCGCAAATCTGAGGAAATCCTGCTGGCCAGCAGCGGGTTTTTCACCAGGCTGTCAACTGAGTAGGTGAATCGGGGGGACTTGGCAGCCATCCGGCTCAAAAGCCCCAGCAGCGCCTGGTCCTCGCTGCCGGGAGTAAAGAGAGCGTAGGCGTGGACGTCCGCGGGCAGGGACGCCAGCACCGCATCCGTGGCATCGCTCTGGGTGGTGAGGCGGTTATAAGAAAGGTCCGCCCTGAGGGCGTAGCGGCTCTCAACATAATCGGCGATAAGCGCCACGGCAATGGCAAGCGCGGTGAAAACCACTAAGCCAAGCAGGATGGCGCCGCGGCGCGACTGGGTTTTGAGATAGCCAAATAGCTTTTTCATGTCGTCTTAATCCGCTTTAATTCTATAGCCGCAATGGTAATCGCCAGCATGACCGCTGAAAACAGCACATAATACAGCACATTGGCGAAGCTCAATTGCGCTGACAGGAAGGGCACAAAGCGATCATAGAGGCTCAAAAATGAAACGGCGCGGCTGATAGCGGCTGGCACAAAGGGAGCCGCGGCCAGCAGCCCCGTCAGCCACACGATCAAATTGACCCCCAGGGCGGCCGCAACGGCTGTGGCGCTGTGCTTCATAAAGCCCGTTACCATCAGGTCAAGGGCTACAAATGCGATGCCCTGGAGGATAAAGCCCAGGTAAGCTGTGACTACCTCGCCCGCCCACACCCTGGCATAGGCTGCCACCAGAAAGGGATAGACCAGCGTCAGCACCATGAACATCAGCAGCACCATGACGGTGGCAAAAAACTTCCCCAGCACGATGGCGGCAGATGACAGGGGAGAGGTGACCAGCAATTGGTCCGTCGCCTGTTGGCGTTCACCGGCCAGGAGTTTTACCACCAGGACGGGGGACAAAAGCATCCAGACATAGCTTAGCATATCGAAAAATGGCATCAGGTCTGACCCGCGGGTGAGCAGGTTGTTCAGGTAAAAAAGCAGCCCGCTCAGCGCCAGAAACACCACCAAAAACAGGTATCCCGTGGGCGTTAGAAAGTAACCTTTCAGCTCGCGCCTGAACACCGCGCTCATGCCTGATTCTCCGGAGCCTGCCCGTTGGATACCCTGAGAAACAGGTCCTCCAGGGTGTCCCCAAGGGGGATTAACTCCATGATGGGGGCGAAAAGGCCGCTTAAGAGCTTAAACAGGGCGTGCTGAAACGCGCTGTCCTTGTTGGTTTCGATAATCAGGGTGGTCTGCTCCGCGCTTCCTTTACCAACCACCTCCACGCGGCGCACACCGGGCAGCTGGCGCACCGGCGGCAGCACCAGGGAAACGGGCGCAGCTACCACCAGGCGGAAGCGCGGTTGCCTGTCCGAGCCTTCCCGAGCGGCACGATCCATGACCAGCTGGCCGGAGGCAATGACCAGAACCCGGTCGCATACCTCCTGCACCTCGCTTAAGAGATGGGAAGAGAGAATTATCGCGTGCGTTCTGGCAAGCCGCCTGATCAGTTTGCGAAAGGCGTGGGATTGCACCGGATCAAAGCCCGCCGTGGGCTCATCCATGAGCAGAACCTCGGGGCTTCCGCACAAAGCCTGGGCAAGCCCCAGGCGCTGACGGTAGCCCTTGCTCAAGGTACCGGAGAGTTGGTCCTTTACCTCATGGAGGTCCGTCAGTTCCATGATCTCCCGGATATGCGTTTCCCTGTCTTTTTGATGGACCAGTTTGATGTCGCTGCAGAAGCGCAGGTATTCCAGGGGCGTCATCTCAGGATAAAGCGGGATGACCTCGGGCAGATAGCCGATGTGCCGCTTGGCTTTACGGGGTTTTTTTACCAGGTCAATACCGTTTATCTTCACACTGCCGGCGCTTGGCGCCAGGTAACCTGAAAACACATGCAGCGCAGTGGTTTTCCCCGCGCCATTCTGGCCCAACAGCCCCACCACCTCTCCGATGCTGACGGAGAAGGTTATGTCTTTTACCGCTTCAAACGCGCCGTAGCGCCGGGTGATGTGTTCTGCCTGAATCAAGTGCCCACCTCCATGATATGATTGATTATAGCATGCCGGTTTCCAAACATCGTGAATAAACTGTGAAGGGCTGATCCCGGGCGCATTGTCCCAATAGACAAAACATGATAAGATACCTGGCGGGTGAACAGATTATAAGAGGTGACATGAACAGCTACCGTTATCAGCAAAAACCCACCATGACCCGGTATGGCACAAAGATCCAGCGGCGTGTGCTGGTGGCACTTTGCGCTATGCTGGTTTTGACCGTTATCGGGCTTACCGTCTGGGGCCTTGATCAGTCAACCACCATCAGCCGCACACAGGACCGGCTGGAGCGCCGGATCAATAGTTCCCTGATTGACGCCATAAATGAAGTCAGCAGATTAACAGGCGGCGTGCAGTCCAACACCAGCAGTAAACTGGCGCTGGTGAGGCAGTATGTCTTCAACATCGACCAGATGAACAACATCGCCATTGAGGTCTTTGGCGAAAGCGGGCGCATTGTGCCAACGGAGGCAATTACCGCGCTGTATAATGACCTTGACATCTATGAAACCACCATACAGACAGCCACATCAAGCACCCTGGATATCCGCACCACGACACTTACGCACCTTACGGCGCTTCAAACAATCCTGGCGCGATAAGCTTTCATACAGCCACAGTCTGGGCCGCAAGGCAGGTTTGCCAACGCCGGCTCAGTTTTTTTTGCGCCATCCGCGCCATCTCATCATTCGAAAAAACGCCATAAACCAGGGAGCCGGCGCCGGTCAACTGGGCAAACGCCGCGCCGCGTGCCTTAAGGTCACTAATTGCCTCCGGCACTTCCGGACAGAGGGAAGCCGCCGCCTGCTGCAGTTGGTTGCGGGCATATGGATGTAGGTTATACGGGTTGCCCAGGGCCAGGGCTTGGATAAGCCCGGGAATATTGGCAGGCTCGCCTGGCACCTGGGCGTCCAATCGCTCAAAAACCTTCCTGGTGGACAGCCCTCCTTCAGGTTGAATCAGTACCAGGTGCAGCCTGAGTGCGTTTGGCAGGGGCGTGATTTCCTCCCCGATACCGCCCACCCTGGCGAAGCCGCCAGCCAGGCAGTAGGGCACATCAGCGCCCAGCTCTATTCCCATTTCGCGAATTTTCTGAAGTGAAAGCCCCAGGCCCCAGAGCCTGTTGAGCCCCAGCAGCACCGCCGCAGCGTCAGCGCTTCCTCCGGCAAGCCCCGCGCCCGAGGGAATACGCTTGTGCAACTGAATACGCACCCCTTGGGACACCCCGAAGCGGGCCTTGAGCAGTTCAGCGGCCCGCCAGACCAGATTGCCCGGGCCAGCGGGAACGCGCGCGTTTCCCGTCACATCAAGGGAGATGGAGGAAGCGGGGGATAGGTGTACATCATCTGCCAGAGTCAGGCGCTGGTTGAGCATATCCAGCTGATGATAGCCGTCCGGGCGGCGTCCCAGCACATTAAGCGCCCAGTTGATTTTAGCCCTGGCCTTAATCAGCATGGCGCTTTGGCGCCTCCCCCGCCATCAGGGTGAACTCAAAAGCAGCGCCCCGGTTGCTGTCCGCCAGCCGGATGGTCTGGCCGTGACGGTCCATGATGGATTTGCAGATGGCAAGGCCCAGCCCGCTGCCCTCGCCGGAGGCGTGGGCCTGGTCAGATTTATAAAAGCGCTCAAACAACCGGCCCTTTTCCTCAGGAAGCACACCGATGCCATTGTCCTCAACCCGAACAGCAACTAAATGATGGGCTTTCCGGCTGACACTCAGGCGAATCTGCCCGCCACTGGGTGTGAACTTGATGGCATTGTCCAGCAGGTTGATCAGCACCTGTTCTATCTGATCCCGCGCCGCACGGGCATACAGGCTGTCTTCCTCAAAGTCGGTCAGGACCTCCAGGCTCTTGCCTTCTATCTGGGGAAGTTTGGTAATTACCACCAGCCGCACCAGCTCACATATATCAAAATCAATCATATCCATAGGTGACTCGGGGCTTTCGGCCTGGGAAAGCCTGAACAGCCCGGCGATGAGCGTGTTCAGGCGCTTGGTTTCGTTCAGCACGATATGAAGGTAGGATTTGGCCTCATCCTGTTCAATGGTGCCGTCAATGATGCCCTGGATAAAGCCCTGGATGTTGGTCATGGGGGAGCGCAATTCGTGGGAGAGGTTGGCGATGAAGTCCCGCCGGATGCGCTCTGTGTCCTGAATCTGACGGGACATATGGTTAAAGGATACCGCCAGTTCCTGCACTTCCCGGGCGCCGTTCTCAGAAATTTGCGGCACCGGCAGCCCACGGGCCATGATACTGGCATGACCGGCGATTTCCTCAAGCGGGCGTACAAGGCGCCGGGTAAAAAAGTAAGCGATCACCGCCGCGATAACGGCGGCGAAAAGGGCCGCCAGGGCAGCGTTCAGCCAGATGCCCTCATAGGATTCCCGCACGGCCTGCGCGGCGGTCTGGATGTATACGGCACCCAGCACCCGGTCATCCTGTTTCCAGGGGACGGCCATGGTGATCATGGTGCCCTCGGGGCCTTGGGTCTGGCGCACCACTTCCTGCCCGCCCAGCACCTGGATCAGCGTGTCCACGATGGTTTTGGGTTCAAAGGAGGCGGCCAGTTCCTCGTTTTCATCAAGGACTGAGGAGAAGTAAGAGGTCACCTGGCCGGTGCGATCCACCACCAGGGCGTAAGCGCCATAGTCCTGATAGACGCCCCGGAGCTTGCGCTCCATCATGCGCCGGGTGGAAATGGTGTCCGTGCCCAAAAGGGCGCTGAGCCCCAGAGGCTGGGGGACGGAGGCCAGGTAGGCGATGTCATAGGCCTGGATCTTCAGCGCCTGAATGTGGCTGGCGATCTGGGCGTCCCGGGCGCTTAAGCCAAAAACGCCCAGCATCAACAGCACGCAGACCAATATCACCGCGATGAAAAGGCCCATCAGTTTTCCAAAGATGCCCCGGCTCAAGTCCGCTTCACCTCGAATTTATAGCCCACTGACCAGATGGTGCGGATCAGCCAGCCGAATCGCTCGCTGTCCGGTAATTTTTCTCTCAGGCGCTTGATGTGTACGTCCACCGTGCGGCTGTCACCAAAATAGTCAAAGCCCCAGACTTTTTCCAGCAGCTGCTCCCGGGTAAAAACATGGTTTTGATTCCTAGCCAGGAAATGCAGGAGTTCCAGCTCCTTGGGCGGCATCTGAACGGGGTTGCCGTCATAGACAACCTCATAGCTTGTCCTGTCGATGATTAAGCCGGGGAAAGTGAGGGCATTCCTGCTGCTGTCCTCATCCGGGGCGCCGCGCCTTAACACGGCTTTGACCCGGGCCAGGAGTTCCTTTGGCTCAAAGGGTTTGGTGATGTAGTCGTCAGCGCCCAACTCCAGCCCCAGCACCTTGTCGATAGTCTCATCCTTGGCGCTGAGCATGATGATGGGCACCTTGCTCTTGAGGCGTATGGCCTTGCACACCTGCCAGCCGTCCATGCCGGGCAGCATGATATCCAGGAGAATCAGAGCCGGCGAAATTTTATTCAGCTGCGCCAGCGCGTCGTCCCCCCGGGCGCTGTGGACCACTTCATAGCCGTCTTTTTCAAGATACAGCTTTACCAGTTTTGTGATATTGATGTCATCGTCCACCACCATGATCAACTGCTTCATTTTTCACCTCATTATTTGAGCGTTGCCACTGTCACACCGGCTTCGCCTTCGCCGTAACGGCCAGCCCGGAGGTCTGAGATCAGCGGATGCCGGTCCAGATGCTTCCGAAGGCCGCTTCGCAAGGTGCCCGTGCCCTTGCCGTGGATGATAAACACCTCGTGAAGGCCGGCCAGTACGGCATTGTCCAGATAGTTGTCCACCTCCGCAATGGCCTCATCCAGCGCCATTCCGCGCACATCGCACTCCATTTTTACACTGCGCCCGGCAGCGCCGGTGCTGGAACGCACTATGGTCTGTTTTTTCTCCAGTTGCTGCGGCGCCCGGTTCAGCTGCTCCAGCGCTACCCGCATCTTAACCGCTCCGGCCTGGATTTGCACCTCGTTTTTGGCGTCCGGCAGCGAAAGGACTGTGGCGGCGGCGTTGTTGACAGCCAGGCGCACCTGCATCCCGACCTCCAGTTCTTCCGGCAGGAGGTCCCCCTCCCGCTCAAGCCCGGGGAGGGAATCGGCCAGCTCGTTTTCCGCATCCCGCATGCGGCGGCGCAGGCGGTTCACAGCATCCGGGTCGTTCACCTTCAGAGCTTTCAATTCATCCAATACCGCTGCGCTTTCCCGCTTGGCCTTTTCCAGGATGCGCTTGGCTTCATCCCGTGCCTTCTGCCGGGCGGCCTGGCGTTCCTGGGAAATTTCGTGGTGCTTCTTTTCCATGTCCCGGCGCAGCCGCTGGATCTCTTCATGCGCCTCCTCCGCCAGGCGGCGCTCCTTTTCAGCGGCCTGGCGGTGCGCCTCAGCATTGGCAATGATGTCCTCAAACTTTACGGTTTCGTGGCTGAGCACTTTCTGAGCCGATTGTATCAGCTGCTCACTCAGCCCCAGGCGTTTGGAAATTTCAAAGGCGTTTGATTTGCCGGGTACGCCGATAAACAGGCGGTAAGTGGGGCTTAGTGTGGTAACGTCAAATTCCACACTGGCGTTTTGCACGCCGGGTGTGGACAGGGCGTAGGCTTTCAGTTCACTGTAGTGGGTGGTGGCCAGCGTCCTTATTTTGTGCGTCCGCATCTGTTCAAGAATCGCCTGGGCCAGGGCGGCGCCCTCAGTGGGATCGGTACCTGCGCCCAATTCATCAAACAGCACCAGGTCGCGGCGGTCCGCCTCCTGAAGGATGGCTACGATATTGGTCATATGGGAGGAGAAGGTGGACAGCGACTGCTCAATGCTCTGTTCATCCCCGATATCCGCGAAGACATTATCAAAGACTGCCACTTCAGTGCCCAGCCTGCCCGGGACATGGAGGCCGGAGAGTGCCATGAGTGTAATAAGCCCCACAGTCTTGAGCGTTACCGTTTTGCCGCCGGTATTTGGGCCGGTGATGATCAGCGTGGTGAAGTCATCGCCCAGATAAAGGTCACAGGGGACAACGGCGTCTCTTGGAATCAGGGGATGGCGCACCTGCACAAAACGGATAAAACCCTGGTCGTTAAGCTTCGGCTTAATGGCGCTCAGTTCGCGGGCATAGGCCCCCTTGGCAAAGCGGAAGTCCAACTCCGTCAGGATATCAAGGTTTTCCAGGAGATCGTTTGATACCTCTGCCACGCTGCCCGACAGCTCGGCCAGGATGCGCTCAATTTCGACGCGTTCCTTGATTTCCCATTCCTTCAGTTCGTTGCCTGCTTCCACCACGGCCATGGGTTCTATATAAAGCGTAGCGCCCGTTGAAGACTGGTCGTGCACCAGGCCCGGCACCATCTGCCGGTATTCCTGGCGCACGGGCAATACATAGCGCCCGCCCCGCACGGTGATGAGGGTATCCTGGAGGTACTTTGAATAGGTGGCGCTGTGCACCATGGACTGGAGTTTGTCCCTTACCCGGTCGTTGCACTGGAGGATATGCCGGCGGATGTCAGCCAGCTGCGCGCTGGCGGAATCCGCGATTTCTTCATCGCTGATGATGGCGTTTGAAATCTCCCTCCCCAGGCTTCGGTGGGAGACGAGGCGCCTGGCCAGCGTGCTCAGCCGTGGGCTGCGTTCATTCTCGTCCTCAGCCAGTGCCCTGTGGGCGGTGTTTGCCGCGCGCAGGGATTCAGCGATGTCCATCAGCGCACGGGGAGAAAGGGTGGCGCCTTTTTCAGCCAGGTTGATGTGCCCGCTCACATCCTTAAATGGAATCAGCGGGTGATCCCCCCGGTAGGTGAGCACCACCAGCGCTTCTTCTGTTTCAATCTGCATCCGTTCGATATCGATAAGGTTTGCCGCCGGCAATAACGCCTCACATCGCGCCTGGCCCAGTAAAGTCAGGGCATGGGCGGAAAGCAGGGCTCTTATTTTGGTGAATTCCAGGGTACGCAGGGCTTTCACATTCATAACCAGTTCTCCAATATCCTTGGTATCATAACACGCCCTCCAGGAAACGTCCGGTTTGGAGCTGTCCCCATATTGTAGGCTCGCCTTTCATCAGGCCGTAATACGTTCTGGTTATTGCCAGAGCTTCCTGGGGACTTTCATCGGTGAAGTCCATTAGCCAGGACATCCGGGGCGCTTTCCCCAGAAGATTGAGCGCCGTATGGTGATGCATGGTAATCAGGCACCCGTCATCAAAATGCGTGGGTAAAAGCGGATAAGCCGCTTGAAAACGGTCCTTCAGCGCCTCCGCGCGGATACCTTGCCCATTGTCACAAAGCCGGCAACCGGCTCGGTTTGAGCTTAAGCTCCGCCTGACGCGCTCCGGGCAGTGGTTTAAGAGCATGACGGCCGCACGGCCGTAGACCGGCAGGATCCATTCAACGGAATCCTGGTTCAGGTCTGATATCTCTTCCTGAGCCAATTCACGGGACAGGCAGACGCTCCTGGCGGCAAGTCCGCTTAGCGCGGCGGCGGCGTGATTATTCCATACCGGAATACCCTCTCCCACAAAAAAGGGCTGGGCATGGGGGAGAGCCAGCTGGCCAATGTTGGTGACCATCAGCGCGTGTCCGGACTGGCGTATCTTTTCAAACGCCTCATCAAGCACACCATCGCGCATCTGGGGCGGCAAGGCGACGATGTCCGCCTGGTCAATGATATCCAGGCTTTCCTCCAGTTTGCCCGCCCGGAAGTCATAAGGAGCCGCAATCATCTGCCCCAGGCCTTCAGCCTTTAGAACCTGGTATGTTTCGGGATTGCGCGCCAGCAGATACAGCGTTGGAGTAACAGGCACAGTAGAGTCAAATACAATTTGCTTGAAGGTGGAAGTTCTTGCGGCCGGTAACTGATGGCCGCTGATGACAGCCGTTTCAAGCAGCTTCAGGCCATCACGGCGCACCTGGTTGAGGCTGGCTGCCGGCATAAACAATGGCGTTTTTGCGATTACCTTAAGGTTTTCATGAACAAAGGGGGTTCCGCCGGTCTTGCCGATATACCTGGCAGCACTTGATTCATCCAAAGGCTGACTTCGGGCAGGGGCAGGAACTTCACCCGTCACTGTAACGCGCGCGTTTCCGGTCATAAGCGTCAGACGGGCAGGCTGATCCAATGCCAACGAAAGCTCCGCGCCAAACGGAATGGACGGGAGGTTTCCGGCGTTTTCGCGTGCGCGCGCCAGCTGCGCTTCATCCGCCAACCGGTATACGGCGTCCCCAGGCCGGGGCATCTGCCGCAAGCGCAGGGTGGCGGTATTCCCCGCTGGCACATCATTTCCTGAATAGATGATCTCCTGATCGGTTGTGCCCCTGATCTGCAGGCCATCGCCATCATTCAGTTTTTTTTCCAGGCAGCATTCCGCCAGCACCGCATCGCACAGGCGCCGGGATTTCAGGACGCTGCCCAGCCTGATCCCCTCATGGGACACCCTTGTGGATCCAATGAGCGCGTGATCCTGCGCGCCCAACAGATGTCCTTTGGTAAAACCACCGCGGTTAAATATCTGGGAAAGCCGTTCCTGGTATTCTGGCAAATCATCAAGCGCTTGATGGGCCTCTGCCAAGTCCAGCACGCGGCGGTAGATGGAGACCACCTCGGTGATGTACTCGGGCCGTTTTAATCGCCCCTCAATTTTGAAGCTGACTACGCCAGCGGAAAGTAAGTCGGGCAGGCCTTCCAGTGTGTTCAAATCCCGCATGGAAAGCAGCGCGCCTTCCTGGTCTTTGAAGCGGTAATTGAGCCTGCAGGGCTGGGCGCAGCGACCGCGGTTGCCGCTGCGGCCGCCAATTTGTGAGGACAGGAGACACTGGCCGCTTACGCTCACGCACAGCGCGCCGTGGACAAATACTTCGGTCTCAATCCCCGTTCCCGCGATTTGGCGGATGTCGTCAAGACTGCATTCCCGCGCTGCCACCACACGGCTGATGCCGGCCTTCAGCAGGAATTCAGAGCCGTGGGCGTTATGCACGGCCATCTGAGTGGAGGCGTGTACCTGAAGGTCCGGTAAAGCTTCCTTGATCTGGCTTAGCACGCCCAAATCCTGCACCAGCACGGCATCAGGGCGCAATGCTTTAAGGCGTATGAGCAGGTCTTGCAGTTGGGGCCATTCCCGTTCCTTGACCAGCGTGTTTACCGCCACATACACACGCCTGCCATACAGATGGGCCAGGTCAATGGCGTCCTTAAGCGCCGCGTCGTCAAAGCCCGCCGATGCCCTGGCGGAAAAAGTGGAAGCGCCTAAATAGACCGCGTCCGCTCCTGCGGCAATGGCGGCGCGCAGGCCCTCAGGGTTTCCTGCGGGCGCCAACAGTTCAGGTCTTTTCACTGGCCTCCGATTGCTTACCCCGCTGTTTGCGCAGGCGGAGGATTTCGTTGTTGGCTTTCACCAGTTCATCCGCTATGGAAAGCGCAGCGGATACCGCCGCTTCCTCACGGTCCAGAAAAGGATTGGCCACCCTGGTCTCCCGGATGCGCCGATCGGTCAAGTCCGTAATCCGCTTGATGTGTTCGGGGTCCTCCTGCTCCGCGAGGATATAGCGCTTGCCCGCGATAATGACCACGATAGGCTCCTGTTCCATGGTTTCACATCCTCTCAAAAGGCCATTTCTGTCCCAAATCGTCCACACGGATGGTTTTGATGGTCTGGGGAGACAGGGGCTTGTCATTCCGGTCTCTCTTTGTGCCCACGATGCCATCCGCCGTTTCCAGCCCGCCTGTCACCTTGCCAAAGGCCGCGTAGGATCCATCCAGATGCGGTGAGTCCGCCACCATGACGAAAAACTGCGATCCGGCCGAATTCTTCTGCATACTGCGGGCCATGCTCAATACGCCCCGACCGTGCTTTAGGGAGTTGGGAACGCCATTCTGCGCGAACTCTCCTTTAATATGATAGCCGGGGCCGCCCATTCCTGTGCCGTTGGGGCAGCCACCCTGGATCATGAAGCCGGGGATCACCCGGTGAAAAATCAGTCCATCATAAAAACCCTGATTGGCAAGGGAAATGAAGTTCCCCACGCTCTGGGGCGCCAGCTCCGGGTAAAGCTCGCCGGTCATTTCACCGCCATCCGCCATGGTGATGATAAAAGTGGGATAAACGCTTTGCGCCATTTGATGCCTCCAACACGAATAAGATAGCCAAATCATACAAAGCAAGGGCAAGCTTGTCAATCAAAAGGAAAATTGATGAACCCGGATGCCGAATTATGTTGTTGGCGGGTATTGACAAATGAGCCGCCCTTTAGTAATATCCCATTTGCCGCATCTTTTTACGGCAAGCCTTCGGGGTGTAGCGCAGTCTGGTAGCGCACATGCTTTGGGAGCATGGGGCCGGGGGTTCGAATCCCTTCACCCCGACCACTTCGGGGATGGGAGCAAGCGAGATGGCCCCGTGGTCAAGCGGTCAAGACACCGCCCTTTCACGGCGGTAACAGGGGTTCGAGTCCCCTCGGGGTCACCACTTTCCCCAGTTTTCCGACAACCAGAGGACGAGGGCCTTTAGCTCAGTTGGTTAGAGCGGCCGGCTCATAACCGGTTGGTCCGGGGTTCAAGTCCCTGAAGGCCCACCACTGCCTGGCCCGGTAGTTCAGTTGGTTAGAATGCCAGCCTGTCACGCTGGAGGTCGAGGGTTCGAGCCCCTTCCGGGTCGCCACATTCCTGCTGGTTGGGTTTTTGCTGGTGTAGCTCAATTGGCAGAGCAGCTGATTTGTAATCAGCAGGTTGCGGGTTCAAGTCCCTTCACCAGCTCCACCGTTGAAAAACCTCACTTTTTGAGGGAAAACAGCACTCCTGATTGTTTGAGTACGACATTGAACAATCAGGAGTTGTATTATGAGTTAATATATCTCAGTTAGCCAAGCGTATGAAAAATTCCTCAAAGAGTGTGAGGCCAACAACAAGTCTCCTGCAACCTTGCATTCATATCGAGCCAGTATACAATTGCTATTCAAACTACTGAATGGGATAGCGGATGAAACATCGCTAAGTTGGTCAGACAATTCACTGTTGATTACACTATTGCATTTAGCCAAAGAGCGGCAACTGCATCAACAATTAATCATAATTTGCGTGTTTAGAGGGCATTTTTGTGTTGCTGTATGGAAAACTATTATGTTCTACCCTACAAAGTGATACTTGTCAGAGAGGTTGAACATCCTAAGAATCCATATAGCAAAGATGAACTTACAATCTTGCTTCGCCAACCGGAAAAGGATGATTCATTTGTTGCTTGGCGTACATGGGCAATAATAAATTGGGTGTTGTCACTTGGCTCTGGATCACAAACTATCCTTTTTGTGTTACGTGATATACAAAGAAGGGGAGTTGAACTTACGGGCCAGAGCGAAACACAAGAAGATCGGCGCGCCCAGAGCCCCGTTCAGGGAGATGCCAACAAAGCTCAACCAGTGTTAGACAATGGACTTTTTTTCGGACCAACTGTATCATGGCGGAAGATTCAGGGCCTTGACCATTATAGACCTGTATAGCCTGGAGTGCCTGGCTGTCTATCCGGACATAGGAATTACCGGTGACAAGGTGACGGATGTGCTGTCCAGTATCCAATCGAAGCGAGGCCTGCCGGTACGCATCAAGGCGGACAATGGACCGGAGTTTATCTCCAAAGTACTGGACACCTGGGCATACTTCAATGAAGTGATGCTGGATAATTCCCGGCCAGGAACACCAACGGACAACGCCTGCCTCGAATCATCCAACGGCAGTTTTCGGGACGAGCGCCTGAACACCAACTGGTTCATGTCGCTGGAGGACGCGAGGAGCAAAATTGACCATTGGAAAAACAACTACAATCACTTCCGGCCGCACAGTTGACTAACATACCAAACGCCGGTCGAATTCGCCAAACAGGACGCGGTTTTGGCTGTTTGAGCCTTTGATTTTTCCCATTATGTCTGGACCTCTTTTCGGGGGACACCCCAAATTTTATATCAACCAACTTTGGCACTGGTACAAGGATTGGGGGGGCAAGTCAGATGGGTTCCCAAGTGGCCAAAGGGAGCAGACTGAAAATAAGCCATCACACCTTTTGGTGGTTTTCGGTACAAGACAGGTCAGAAGCAGAAGCCGAAAACCCAGTAAAATCAAGGGGCTTCGGCTTTTCTCATTCCGTTTTTTGGAGTAGCAGATTATCTATCTGCGGCGTTCCAAAAAACACAGTCTGACGGCAGGTATTTGCAGGAATCTCTGCAGACATTGGTCCGTTTTCTTGACAATCTGCCGAAGTGCGTATATAGTAAATTTCAGCAAGATTTAAGTAAAATTTCTGGACGAGAGAGAGGGAGAAGCGTGATACACTGGCTGTGGGGTGTACCTATACTGATTATTGGAATGATTATTGGAGTGGTATTGGCGGGCATGGCAAGAACTGCCTCTGAAGCTGATGCGCGGCATGAGAGATACTGGGCGGGAATTAAAGACAGAAACAATTCTATGAATATTGGTACTGAAAACATAGACACGTAAAATAAGGCAACAAGAAGTGAAGAATACATGCTGGAAAACAAACATTACGACATGAAACGTAATGACGCCATTCAAGTATAGTCAGAAAGCCATGTATGTGATTTCATCATGCAGGCTTCCGAACAGGATATTATAGAGTTTGCCACGGCAATAGGCATCGCAATAGGACTTATGAAATTTTTGAAAAAATAGGGCTTGTAAATGTTAATATTCAAGGTTGTACAGCACGTTGAGTAAAAGACAAAAGACGGGCACAAGCAGGTGTAGATGGAAAGTGCTGTCTGCGGAAAGCAATATGACGGACTTTCATGTCCGACAGGGCATCTTCCTGCAGGTGTGTATATAGGAATACGAACATTTCGATTTTGTCCTCCTGCAACAGAAAAGCATCACATATCCTTGCTGGCATGGTCAGGAGATGCTACAACCCCGAGGACAAGAACTGTCGCTTGTATGGGGGGAAGGGCGTCTGCATCTGCAATGAATGGCAATATTACGAGAAGGCTTTCCAGCTATGATATGAGCAACAGGCGAAGGGCGCGAAGTTTTGACGATTGACCACATCGACGGAAACGATAGCTACCATTTTGATAACTGCCGCCTGATATCGGCGCAGGAAAACGCCAGGTGGAAGTCAACCACAGGCGCATACACCGTCATTTGCATGACCATGACCAGGTAGACAATGGGCTGCATATAACGGGAGAAGCACTTAATACTACAACAGAATCAAATGGCAGTACGGGGAAAAGGAAATGTTGCGTTATATTACGGCAGATTATAAAAGAATGCATATGGGGACTGCGTAAGCGGCCCCTCAGAGCGTAGACAAAGCGGTTATAGCGATTAAGCTAAAACCGCTTTGTCTACGCTCTGAAACAATGTGTGTTTACGCGAATTCATTAACGTAGAAAATAATCATGGATTATTTCCGTTGAACACAAAAAGGTCTGCCATACTAAGTTCCTGACGGATCAGGTCTGAAAGATCAACTTGATCAACTGATAAATGTGAACAAAGCGGCCCATTATACTGTGATTGACTTCCTGAAAAGTAAGTAATTGCCAGTGTCCAGTTTCCAACGTCTGTTATGTCAATTATTCTCTCATTCTCAGAAAAGAATTTCTCCACTGTGGCGCCACAAGGCGGCGGCAACTTCCGTCACCTCCTACACCTCCCCTCGCATTGCGTTCGGGGTTCTTTGATAATTTGGAAGGCCGCCCTTTTGAGGCGGCCTTCCTTCACATATCTATCGGGTTTTACTTGGCGGTAATCATGGTGATCGTCGGCTCATCCGACAGCAGCCCGCCCTCTGCTGTAGCGCGCACCTGCAGTACATAGGAGCCGGGGTTCTCAGGCGTTACGGTGAAGTACCAGTAGATCCAGCGCTCGTTGTCCGCGTCGGAAACATCGAAGCTGGTCCAGGTCGCGCCCTGGTCCATGGAGAACTCAATGGTCTGCACATGCAGCTCATAGGCGTCCGCAAAGCCTTCGAAGGTGAAGGGTTTGCCGGTTTCAACAATCTGCCCTTCCATGATGTTGGCAATACCCACGGACGGCTTGTTATAGAACCCGCCTCCCTCCTTTGCCCAGCCACGGTAGAACCAGACGTCTTCCACCGGTGTGTCGTCCAGCTTCAGCTCGGTCACCTGCTTGACATAGCTGGAAGCCGCAGCGCCACCGATCCATATCTGCACCGGATAGCCCAGTATATGCCGAAGGGGCTTGCCATCGATTTCATACACCAGGTAGGCATTGTGATCCTCCAGCAGGCTCATGGCCGTGGGGATGGTGAACCCGTCAATTGCTGTAGGATAAAGGATAGTTGCCCTGTCCTGCACACCCGCCTTTTTCAGCACCTCGTTCAACGGGATGCCGGTGATGTTGCAGTTGGACAGCAGCGGACCGCCATTGGGGTTAATGGTGCAATGCATGGTCATGGTGGTGGTTACAGAGGGGATTTCCTTGATCAACTCACCCAGTGTAGTCTGATAGGGCGTATCCACGCACCCGCTCACACTGATGGGCCAGTTGGCGGCCACTTCAGGATCCAGGGGCGCATCCACCATTTCATTCCCGTAGCGCTTGTAGTCCTCGGAATAGTACATCCAGTTGAAGGAGAAGGTCTCCTCCTGGGTCACTGTCTTCTCCTGGGTGTAGGTGAATTCGCCCTTTACATCGGCAACCGGCAGGATGCCGCGCAGCAGATTGTACTTTTCCAGGTCCCACAGCTTCATGCCCTCGCCATTGCCGGTGGCCGTGTGGCAGGTCATGCAGTCGCCGGTGAAGGCCTTGGAATTGGTGTGAATGCCGTGGATCAGCGTTCCAAAGCCATAGGTCTCCGTCACATAGCCTGGAGAGTAACTATGGCAGTCAATACACTGCGATAGGCTGGTCTCCATGCCATAGGGATTGGCCATGTTCACATGGTCGTACAGCATGTTGTTGAGCAGGTCATTCATGCTGGGATGGCAGGCCGCACACCCACGGTTGTCCGCATCCAGAAAATAGGTGTTATAGGATACGGAAACACCGGGATTGTGATACACGCTGGAAAAATTCTCGTTGGGCGTGCGTTGTACCTGCACGCCATTCTTCAGCGTGATCACCTTGGGCGCATATTCCTCGGCCCGCTTGGCCTGGTCAGCGAACATTTCGTCGATGAACACCTTGCCTGGATAGTCTTCCTCCGGTACCTCCGCCAGCACGGCCGCTGCGCCCAGCAAAAACAGCAAGGCCGTCAGCAACGCTGTCAATCTACGCATAACTACACCTCCAATACCAATATGTATTTGCCACCGCCAGTATACGGCCGCCCACAGGAGTTGTCAACATTTAGAAATGATCTGTCAAAGCCCTGTTGTAGGAGTACCATACATATTGGACAACGGCCTGGAAAGGGGGAGTTAACAGAAGAGAAAGAGGTCAGATCGGTTAGACTGTTGCTGCTACGACAACACTAACGAAAGGAACTCTTTCTCCATGAGCAGTATAACCCAGGACATGAAGTATCGGCTATCACTGGTTGAGTTCGCGC
>JAQVQY010000103.1 GCA_028701335.1 Eubacteriales bacterium | reverse complement strand
CGGGTTCCTCTGCTGCAGGCTCTTCAGCGATAGGCTCCTCAGCTATGGGTTCCTCTGCTGCGGGCTCTTTCGCCGCGGGCTCCTCTGCTGTGGGTTCCTCAGCAACAGGCTCTTCAGCCGCAGGCTCGTCTGCAACGGGTTCCTCTGCTGCAGGCTCCTCTGCGACGGGCTCTTCCGCCACGGTTTCCTCAGTTGCAGGTTCTTCAGCGACGGGCTCTTCCGCCGCGGGTTCCTCTGCTACAGGCTCCTCAGCGATTGTTTCATCTTCTTGGGTATCAGGCTCCTCATTGGCCGGCGCTTCAGGCGCGGCAGGCAGCGTGCCGATCAGGATGTAACCAACGATACCTTCATAGTCGATCTTAAGCCAGGTGTCATCCTGCGTGAGGACAAGCACCATGGCCGAAGGATCCAGCACCATAAGAACGCCGGAGCTGACATCCCGATCAGCGTAGAGGAAAAGCTGGCCGCCCATCACGTACCAGCTGATGGGCTCCAGGCCCTCATCCAGCCAATCATCCTCAAGCGGGAGTTCAGGCGATGGAGTGGGCTCCTGTTTGGGAGATGCCGCAGGCTCTTGGGCAACTGGCCCTTGAGAAGCAGGCTCTTCAGCCTCTGGCTCCTCCGCTACAGGCTCCTCAGCGGCGGGTTCCTCTGCGATAGGCTCCTCGGCAGCAGGCTCTTCAGCCTCTGGCTCCTCCGCTACAGGCTCCTCAGCCTCAGGCTCATCAGCAGGGAGCTCTTCAGCAAGAGGCTCATCCACTGCGGGCAGTTCTGCCAACGGATCATCAGTCTGCACCGGTACATCTGCTGGCGCTGGACTCTCCCCAGACGCAAAAGCGGTGAGCATTACCACCATGAGCATGGTGAAAACGATAAGCAATGCAGTCATCCTTCTCGCGCGGCCAGCCTTTTTTGTTAGACGTGACTTCATTTTGTAACCTCCTGTTTGAATGCGGCATTTCTGCAAAAATTGTATAAGAGAACATTTCCTTGCACAAAAGGGATCATCTGTTCAACCCCTTTGTACGCTTATTCTATATGCTTTTTAGGTACTGAACAAGTCAGCTTGGTCAGGAGAAAGATGCACAAATAGCGGTATAAAAATACACGATCGAGTAAAATTACTGTTAAAATTTGATATTTATGGAATCCTAAAGGGGTTTTTTGCAGTATCAATTCTATGCCGCCGTATAGCGCGGCAGCTTTCACTCGCAATATTCGGAATGGGAACGCGAAAAAATAATGGCTGGCAGGTTATCCCTTATTTCTTCAGCCGCTGCAAGGCGAACGACGAGTTCATTAATTCGTAATAGGTTGTAATACTAAGTAATAAAACCCTGAAAGATTTCCCGCTATTAGATTTTCGTTGATTTTATTGGAGATTTTTAGTGGCAATCAGAAAATTATTATAGTTCGCTTCATAATAAGTCGGGAAAGGAGTAATGCGAAAAACATAAAAAAAACAATAGCCGCGGGGGCATTCCCGCGGCTATTCCTACGAAATTTGTTAGTGTGGCTGCTCTTTATCGGCTGGCCGCGTCGCTGGCGATGACCTTCAGCCCCAGGCTCTCAAAGCTCACCCTGCGCAGTTCTGCTGTCGGAGCGATGCCCGCAAGGCCGAAGCTCACGTCCATGCGCACGGAGCGCTGATGCAGCCGGTCGGCCGCTGCCTGCTGGTATTCCCTGGAGGTGATGAAGTCCAGGAACAGCTGGGCGTTAGCCTGGTTTTCCGCGTTTTCAATAACCCCGGCATAGGAAGCGCCCATGGCAACCCCTTCCTGGGCATACACGATGCTGAGGTCCGCTCCCGCCAGCTTACGCTCAATGGCTTTTTCCTCACTGATAATGCCCACAGCAAACTGGCCCGCCGAGACCGCGTTTAATACAAAGGAGGGGGCGGAGGGGGCGGATACGTTCACAGAGCGGGCGAAACCCTTCACAAAGGCGGCTTGCTGCTCGTCCGGCGAGGACGCGGCGGGATCCATGTACGCCATGCGGCCAGTGAGCTTCTCATCAGCCAGGGATTCCCACCCGGTAACAGTCACACCCAGGTCACGGGCCAGCTTGTCGTTGATAATCATCGCTGACACATGCAATTGGAAGGGGGTGAAAGCCTGCGCCGCGTAATCCTGGTGGAAGGAGCCGGCGTTGGGTGAGGCATAGGCGCTGAGCAGGCCTTCGGCTGCCCGATAGGCTTCCAGGCCGCCGCCAAGCACCAGGTCGCCTTTGGGGGCCCCGGCTTCAGCCTGCAGCCTGGCAAACACATCCGCGCTGCTGGCAGAAAAAACGTCTACTGTGATACCCGGATAGCGGTTGTTGAACATAGCCATCATCATGTCCAGCTGGGTGGTGGGGATCGAGGTGTACACCATCAACCTCCCGGCAGGAGCCGCGGCAAGCGCTATCGCTGGAAACGCGGCCGTAATGATGATACTTAGAAGCAATAAGATGCTAAAGGTCTTTTTCATGGGTCTGATCTTCCTCCCAAATCCGGTTCCGGCCGGATTGTATTTTGTGCGGAGGGAGTTCCCTCCGGCCATGGTTAAAGTATAGGAGGCTGAAACACTTTTGTAAATAGTAAAATACATTTAATTTTTACCGAAAATGTAACTTACGGGAAAGAATAGAATAAATAAAACATATAAACAGAAATATTTCATACAATTTGCAAAAACATTTTCCAAACGACGCTATTTTGGTTGCTAACCAGCGATAAAAAGTGGTCATCGTGCCGGAAGCGCATTTACTGCTGAATTATAGCCACATGTAAAAGAATAGACGAGAAAAATCCGGACAATCTATAAATCCATTGTCCGGCGTCAGAGAACGATATTGGATGAGGCTATATCCTCAACCTGGGCGTTATAGAACTTGAACTTGCCTTTATTTTTGCTGGCTTTGACATGATACAAGGCAATATCAGCTTCTTTCAGCAGGGATTCGGCATCCTCCGCTTGCCCTGGATAGAGAGCGATGCCAATGCTGGCGCTGAGCATGAAGCTCATACCTCCCGTGGTCACAGGTTCGCTGAAGGCGTAAAGCAGACGCTCAGCAATATCCTCAATCACCTCGCGCGAGGTCTGGGTGGTCAGGCATATAAACTCATCCCCGCCAAAACGTCCCAGCACATCTTCCGGGCGGGTGACAGAGCGGAACCGCTCGCCGACTCTGGCAATCACCTGATTGCCCACCTGATGCCCGGCGGTGTCATTGACGCCCTTGAAGTCATCCAGATCTATGAACAGCACTGCGATCAACTCGCCCGGCCGGTGGCGCTTGATGCGTTCATCAATTTGCGCCACGCAGTGCTCCCGCCTCAGGAAGCCGGTCAAAGGGTCTCTGTAGGCGAGGATCATGAGCTCCTGCTCCGCCAGCGCGCGCAGCATAAAGTTGGACAAATCCCCGGAGGCGACATGGAAGAATTTCCGGAACGAATCGTCCTGGGGCTTCCTCCTGCTTTTATACTCCGCCAGAAGAATGCCCATCGCCTCGTCTTTCAAAAGGAAGGGCGAAAACTCAATCATTTCAATGCCATGACGGTTCATGTGCCTGCCCGCGGGGGTCGACTTGCATGCTTCCTGAACATCCAGGGAGCAAACCTGGCCGGGCTGGGAGAAGGCATAGCCTGACAGCAGCCGCTGGTAGCCTGCGCGCAGTTCGTTCAGCAAGGCATCATCCGCAGTTTCAGCCGCCGCACTGCTGAAGCTGGTGCTAATAATTTCGCCGTTTTGATACATCAGCATAACAGCCCTGTGGCATCCAAGGAAGCCTGCAATGATGTTCATGGCATCCGCCAAAGCGTTATCCGCTGGGATGCCGGACCGTGCCTGGAGGTTGCGCGAAAGGTCCAGCAGCGCGTTTTGCATGCGGGTGTGCTCCCGGCTCTCCCGGAGCCTGGCCTGGTACACGCGGTTGACATAATAAATGAAGCAAACCCCTGCCGCGATGGCAATGACGCGCAGCACATAGCTTATCGGGCGCTCGCCTGCCGGTGTTAGTTCCCCGGCTATAATCGTGTAAAACTGGATGCCGATCTGCGCCAGCACGCCAAGCACGAGAATTTTGGGGTTGCCATAAACCGCGGCGACAATAAAGATGAGGAGCATCAGCCACCAGAGGGTTCCGTCATTGCCGGCCAAAAAGATGTGGATGCCCGAAGCAAGGCCGATCAGGACGGTGATAAGAAGGATGATTCTCTGCGCTTTTCCGGAAATCCCGAAGCGGTACGAGTGAATGACGGCCGTTCCGCCGAGTGCCAGGAAGAGGCTCAAAAGCACCCCCCAGACCCAGAAGCCGTAAGGCGAGAAATCCCGCATCACCAGAACCCGGTTGGCCAGATTGAAGAAACCGATGAAAATAATAAGGTAACCCGCCCGTTCAAACAGCTTGCTCTGGACGATATCGCCAGACAACATACCAGAGTCTGTTTTCAAGGAAGATGTGTCCGTACCAAGGAAGCCATATTTGGAGATAAGATAAAACAAGACCATGGCGGGGAAAAGCACAAATACAATGCCCAACTGGGGCGGCGCCACCTGGTAGGCCCGTACGTTGATGAAGTCGGTAAGCGTGCCCATGAAGGTGGCCGCGAACAGCGAGAGCGTAAACCACTTGGCCTGCTTTTTTTCCGCTGGATCCCGCGTCTTAAACAACCACAGGAGGAAGAGAAGGATGCTCAGGCTAATGAACGCCACATAGTAGACGGCATGGAACCAATTGGCAAAGGTACTGACCCAGGTGTTGATCCAGCCGTAGCGGTAAAAATGCAGGTGGAAGTGGTGGTTGGCGCTCTCACCCACCAGCAGGAACAGCGTAATATTGATGATGGCCGGCAGGTACAGGAGGCCGTAAATCCACCGGCGGGCAAACAGCTTCTCATGTCCGGTGGTTATCAGAGTCAGGTGCAGGATAAAGCTGTAAATGGTTCCCCAGCCCAAAACGCCAAGCCGCCGCCACAATAGGGAGGTATCCAGGTCCGGGGCGATGATGGCAAAACTAAAGCACAGTGCCCAGACGCTGGCCGCCGCGAAGATCAGGGTCAGCAGATTGGGCTTGGCTGAATGCGGACGCCGTAACGCCATAAAACTGCTGATGGCCGCATATACGGTAAATACAATATAGTAAAGCCAGGAGAGCGAAGTCTGATCCATCGGCACGAATCCCTTCTTGTCGCAATAGAACCGTGTTTAAATCCGTCGCTGATACGCTTTCAGAAAGATTTCCCGTTTCCAAATTAGTTTATAACATAAATTCAATATACTGGCAAATTTTTTATTAAGCAACTTTTCTGTTGCCGGCGCTTTTATGATATATTTCTAATATTTGGCGCCTATGACGTGCTTAGACCCATAATCGACTCCAGCAGCTGATCCACATCTTTGGGCAAGGTGGCCCAACTGGTGCAGAATCGCGTGGCCCAGCGCTGGTTGTCCAGGCGCGCGATCCGGGAAAACACGAAATTTTCAGCCAGGCTGGCGATTTGTCCTTCCATCAGGATGGGGAACTGCTGATTGCTTACAGAATCAGAGTAAAATGAGACGCCTTGCACAGAGAAGCCTTCCCTGATGCGCAAAGCCTGGGCATTGGCGTGCCGGGCCAGGCTCAAATAGAGACCATCGCTCAAAATGGCGTCAAACTGCAGGCCCATCAGAAATCCCTTGCCCAGCATACCGCCGCGCTGTTTGATGTGGTAGCGGAAGTCTTTTTGGAGTACCGGGTTGGTGATAACCAGCGCCTCCCCGTACAAAAGCCCCTGTTTGGTGCCGCCGATGGTGAACGCGTCGCAATACCGGGCGACATCAGGAAATGACAGGTCATCTTCCATCGCGGACAGGGCATAGCCCAGACGGGCGCCGTCCAGATACAGGGGAAGGCCCAACTCCCGGCAACAGGCGGACAAGGCTCTCAGTTCGGGCTTGGTATAGGCCGTGCCGGACTCTGTGGTGTTTGAGATATACACCATGCCGGGCTGTGGTATATGTTCCCGGGTTTCATCTGCCCAGTGGCCCTCCGCAAAGGAACGGACCTGTTCCGGAGTAATTTTTCCACCCTGATGCGGCAATATCAGTACCTTGTGCCCCGTGGCCTCGATAGCGCCGGTTTCGTGGCTGGCGATGTGCCCCGTGTCGGCGCAGAGAACGCCCTGGTGCGGGCGCAGGGCGGAGGCGATC
>JAQVQY010000026.1 GCA_028701335.1 Eubacteriales bacterium | reverse complement strand
GGGTGGACATCAACCAGCCGGTGGACAGGAAGACGGGAACGCTGAAGTCCACCGCCCGCATCGAAGCCTGCGTGCCCACGCTTAAGGAGTTATCCGATAAGGGGGCCAGGGTGGTCATCCTGGCCCACCAGGGCAGCGACATCGAGTACAAAAACTTCTACACCACCGCTCCCCATGCCCTGGCACTCAGCGGCTTTCTGGGCCGGAAGGTAGGCTTCGTTGATGATGTCACCGGGCCCGCGGCCAGGGACGCCATCAGGAGTCTCAAAAACGGTGATATCCTTCTGCTGGATAACGTACGCTTCTGTTCTGAGGAACAGACCCTTTTTGAGCTTGAGCTGAAGCTAAACCACGAGGAGCAGGCCAAAACGCAGGTTGTCCGGAAGCTAGCCCCCCTGGCTGACCTCTACGTGTGTGACGCTTTTGCAGCCGCCCACCGGGACCAGCCCAGCCTGTGCGGCTTTGAACAGGTGCTGCCCTCCTATATGGGCCGCCTGTTTGAACAGGAATATGTGGTGATATCTGAGCTCATGGAACGCCCTGAACGGCCTTGTGTATATGTTCTGGGCGGCGCCAAGGTAGGCGATGCCTTCCTGATGATGGATACCGTCCTGTCCCGCGGCATGGCCGACATAATCCTGACTGGTGGTCTGGTGGCCAACATTCTTCTTGCCGCCAAAGGGGAAAACATTGGCAAGGGAAGCCTTGCCTTCATCCAAAAATCGGGCAATGCCCAGCACATCGATGCAGCCCGGAAATTGCTGAACCATCACGCCGCCAAAATCGCAATGCCCAAAGCCCTTGGCTATCTTGAGGACGGAAAACGGCAGGAAGCCACCCTGCCTGATCTTCCTGAAGATGCCGCGGCCCTTGACATCTCGGCGGGCGATGCCAGACACTATGCCGGCATCATCCGAAACGCCAAAACCGTCTTCGTCAACGGTCCCATGGGTGTGTTTGAGGAGGCGGAAACCGAGCTGGGCACCAAAATGGTCTGGGACGCCCTGGGAGAGACGGAAGGTTATACGGTCATCGGCGGTGGTGACAGCATCGCCGCCACCACCAAATATGGCAAAACAGAACAAATCAACTATATCTGCACCGGCGGCGGGGCCTTGATCCGCTTCCTGAGCGGGGAGGAGCTGCCCGTGGTAAAGGCCCTGCGCCACGCTGCCAGCGTATTTCCATGATAATTGATTTTGGCTTTGGCAACGGCATCCAAAGTGTGCATATCCCTGAGGAAAATCTGGCGGGCGTGCTTACCGCCAACACAGTGGAAATTGGACTGACAGGCGAGGAAGAGGTCCGGCGCGCCCTTGAAAACCCCATTGGTTCAAAGCACCTGGGAGATATTGTCAAGCCTGGTGAAAAGATTGCCATCATCTCCAGCGACATCACCCGGCCAATGCCCACCTGGCAGGTCATGCCTGCGCTGTTGGACGCCCTGTATGCCGCCGGGGTCAACCCAAATGACATCACTCTGGTCTTTGGGCTTGGCATCCACCGCGAACACACTGGGGAAGAGCGCCGAAAGCTGGCCGGGGAGAGGGCCTGGGCGGAAATCCGCTGCGTGGACTCCACCCCCCTGGACACTGTCAGCTTTGGGATAACAACAGCCGGCACACCAGTGGATATCAGCCGGGTGGTGGCGCAGGCTGACCGGCGCATCTGCCTGGGCAACATCGAATACCACTATTTCGCCGGCTATTCCGGCGGCGGCAAGGCGCTGATGCCCGGCGTTTCCACGGCCGAGGCCATCCAGAAGAACCACCGCATGATGGTGATGGATTCGGCCGCTGCCGGCCGCCTTGAGGGTAATCCGATCCGGGAGGATATTGAAGAAAGTGCCAGGATGGTGGGCATCGATTTCCTATTAAACGTGGTGCTGGATGAAAAAAAGCGCATCGTGAAGGCTGTTGCCGGCGATGCTGTCAAGGCGCACCGGGAAGGATGCCTTTTCCTGGATAAACTCTACCGCAAGCCGATTCCTGCCAGAGCGGACATCGTGATTGTATCCCAGGGCGGCGCGCCCAAGGATCTGAACCTATACCAGACTCAGAAAGCCCTGGATAACGCCAAGCACGCGGTTAAAAAGGGCGGCATTGTAATCCTTATCGGTTCCAACAGGGAGGGGCTGGGCGAAGCAGAGTTTGAGGCCTGGATGACGGGCAGCCCTTCTCCACACGCGATGGTGGAGCGTATCCAGAAGGACTTCCGCCTGGGCGGTCATAAAGCCGCCGCCATCGCCATGGTACTGGAGAACGCTGATGTCTATATGGTCAGCGAGATGGACCCGGCTTTTGTGAAGAGTATTTTTCTCACCCCCTTTGGGAGCGCCCAGGATGCCCTTGACGCTGCCCTTGGAATTCTGGGAAAAGACGCCACCGTGCTTGCCATGCCCTATGGTGGCTCCACGCTTCCAAATGTGATAGAATAGTTGTGTTGTACCCATATTACGTACCGTTGCTAAAGGAGGACACCTATGGCGGCTGACATCAAACAGCTGGAAATTTATGCCACACGCATCCGTATTGGAAGCCTGGAGGCCATTAAAGCCCGGGGCTTTGGCCATGTGGGCGGGAGTCTGAGCGTTGCCGACACCTTGGCGGTGCTTTACGGCGCGGTCATGCGCATTGACCCCAAAAACCCCCGCTTGTCACAGCGGGATAAGATGGTTTGCTCCAAAGGCCATGCGGGCCCCGCGGTCTACGCAACGCTGGCCTTAAAGGGTTTCTTCCCCTATGAGGACATCAAGACCCTAAACCAGCCCGGCACCAGCTTCCCCAGCCATTGCGACCGTCTGAAGACGCCGGGCGTGGACATGACCACCGGCTCCCTGGGGCAGGGCACTTCCCTGGCCGCTGGTATGGCGCTGGGCGACAAACTCAAGGGCAGGGACAGCCGCATGTACCTGATCGTGGGCGACGGCGAACTGAATGAAGGCCAGCCCTGGGAGGCTTTTATGTTTATGTCGGCGCAGAAGCTGGACAATTTGACGGTCTTTATTGACTGGAACAAGAAGCAGCTGGATGGTTATATCACGGACATCAGCGACCCTCATGACTTCAAAAAGAAGTTTGAAGCCTTCGGTTTCCATACCCAGCAGGTGAACGGTAATTCCGTTAAGGAAATTTATGAAGCCGTCATGGCCGCTGACAAAGTCCGCGGCATGCCCCGGGCGATCGTGCTTGACACCATCAAGGGGGCGGGCGTGAAGGAGGTTGAGGACACTTTCAGCAATCACTCCATGGCCGCGGCGCCTGAAGTGTTTGACGGCTGGATAGAAGGCCTTAAGGAAAAGCTGGCAGCGCTGGAAGGGGAGGTCGTACATGCCTAAAATCGTTTATGACGGCAGCAATGATCCGCGCGCGTTTAAAGACGTGATCGGCGGCACCATCATCAGCCTGCTGGATAGTGACCCTGACGTTATCTATGTGGACGCGGACCTGATGAGCACCATCGGCACCTATAAATACCACCAGGCCCATCCTGACCGGGCTATTAATGTGGGTGTCTCTGAAGCCAACATGATGGGAGTGGCCGGCGGGCTGGCCGCAGCTGGATTTAAGCCCATCGCCCATACCTTCGGCCCCTTTGCCTCCCGGCGCTCCTATGACCAGGCTTTCCTGTCCGCCGGCTACGCGCAAAATGATATCACCGTCATCGGCACGGATCCCGGCGTATGCGCCGCGTTTAACGGCGGCACCCACATGCCCTTTGAGGATGTGGCGCTTTATCGCGCTATCCCCACCGCCACAATCTTTGACATCACCGACACGGTGATGCTGGAGGATATCCTGCGCCAGGCTGTGAACCTCCCCGGCGTCAAGTACATCCGGGTGGGCCGCAAGACCGCCGCCAAAGTGTATGGCATAGGCAGCCGGTTTGAGGTAGGGCAGGCGGTCAAGCTGCGGGAAGGCAAGGATATCACCATTGTGGCCGCCGGCATCATGGTGCATGAAGCCCTTCAGGCCGCTGAAACCCTGACCAAAGAGGGGATCGAGGCAGACGTTCTGGACATGTTCACCATCAAGCCTTTGGATGAAGCGGCTCTGCTTAAAAGCGCCCGGAAAACCGGCGCTGTGCTGGCGGCGGAAAACCACAACAAAATCGGCGGGCTTTACGCCGCCGTGTGCGAAGCTCTCTCCCGCGAACTGCCCACTCCCGCAAGCTTTGTAGCCGTCAACGATGAGTACGGCGAGGTGGGTCCCCAGAATTACCTGCAGGAGCGCTTCGGGCTGACAGCGGACAACATCGTCACCCGCGCCCGGGAATTGGTCAAAAACAAAAAATAACGCGGCGCCCCTTTGTCAGGGAGGCTCCCCACGGGGCCTCCTTTTTGCATTTAATACTTCCTTCATCAAAACTTGACACATCCGCAACAATGGCGCATCATAATGCTCACCAAGAACCTGGTAACAACCCTGAGTATTCGGAGGAAATCATCTGATGAAATCAACGCGCTATATCCTGGCCGTTTTCCTGATGGCTTTGGCCTTGCTCCTGTCTTCTATTGCTCCATCGCTTGCGGCGGAGGCTCCTGCGCTCCCCAGGGAGGCCATTGTCAACAGCCCTATCTCCTCGGCCGCCAACCTGTGCAACTACGCCGATGACTATTTCACACCCCAAGCAGTGTTTTTCAACGGCACCCCTCTTACGGTGATGGAAATTGTCCCCACCCAAGGGGATTTCCCGGTGGAACTGCTGGAAAGCGGCGATGACAGCTGGGCCCATGTGGCCATTGGAAAGGCAGGGAACTACGCGGGCGTTGAGGGCTTTATCCCCCTGGCAGCGCTGAGTTTTGATATGGTTCAAACCCATACCCTGCCTACGGCTGTGCTTGTCGGAGGGGATACGGTGCTGGTATATCAGGACAACGGCCTGACTGATACGCTGCTGGGCGAATACCCCGCGGGCACCCAGGTTAACCTGCTGGGGTGGCTCCTGGACTGGGCGCAGGTGAAAGTGGATGGCAAAGCCGGCTTTGTTCCCCATGAGGCGCTCCTGATGGATAAAGCGACAACAGAAAAACTCACTTCGGCCCTTCCCCCTTCCTTTGATGAAATACAACCCGGGCACCAGGACCTGTATGCCGCCTATACGGGGGAACTGATGCAGCTCTATGCCCTGCACGGGGACAGCAATAACTGGCCCCTGGAGATCAAAGCCCAGGCCAGCGGGCTGGCTGCAAAATACGGATACCGCTATACGCCCGATGTGAACGTGATGCCTGAAGCCTCTGACTTGAGCCAGGAAGACGTTGTGGCCAGGGCCAAAGCTGCGGCTGAAGAGTTGTATGGGGCGAAGGTAGACAGCTGGGCTGATCATGCGCTGAGTTTCTCCTATCCGGAAGAAGAACCGGACAAGCTGGGCTGGAAAGTCAACCTCTGGGCAAAACCCGGCATCCAGGACGTGGTTATCTGGATGGACCGGAAGGGGGAGGTTACGGACAGCATGCTCAGCGAGGAGCCCGCGGTTGATTTCAGCCCGGAACTGAGTACCGGCGCGATAGATGAGATGACCTCTGAGGTGGAACACTATCTCTATGGCAGGAACGCCGTGCCTGGCGAGGGCATCCTCACACAGCAGCAGGCTGAGGACAAGGCCTGGGATGCTTTTCTAACGGACTTTAATCAGGAGGCGGCCGTGCGGGAAACGTATCGCTTTGAAAGCCGCTATATGCGCAACGACGAGGATACGCTTCAGTGGTGGCTGGTCAGTATCTTCCCGCCTTTTCCCCAGGAATGGGAAATCCGCTACGACGCGGCGCTCCTGGCGCCTAAGGGGGAGCTTATCTACACGACCAACATCGCTTTGTTTGAAGACAATATGGCGTGGGCCCTTCGCCAGCAGGAGTTTGACAGCCTGGAGACGCAACGAGGCCCCTACAACACCTGGACCCTGGAGGAAAAAGCAGCCTGGGATCCGGAATTCTACGGCCTCCCCAAAGAGGATGATATTCCCCTTGAGCAGGCCATCTCCATCGCCAAAGCCCGCCTGGAAAAGGACTTCGATCTGAAAGAGGCGGATTTTGCCCGGCTTGAGGAAGCGGTGTTCTTTGAGATTGTTGAGGGCCGTACCTGGCGCGTGGCATACATGACCGGGGGGGATGTTATGGAGGGCGAACCCTGGGAATATTTCGGTGTTACCGTTGACCCCGAAACCGGGAATGTCAAGGAGGTAATCGGCCCTTACGGCCTTGAGTGAACCATAGCCTCCCAAACCCTGCCGGCGTTCCGACAAGTGCCGCCCCAGCGGCGCCGGAATGCCGGCGCTTGGCTTTACTTTCCCCCTTTTTCACGGTATTCTATCCAGTGATTAAGCGAAACCGGAGGAAGCATGTCCCAGCAACCTAAGCAACCCAAACAATATGGCCCGCCCCAGAGCGGGCAGGATGCTGATTGGGATTATGCTTTTCGTCCGGAACAAACCCAAAAAGGATATCCTCCTCAGCCCGAAGAAGGCTGGCCCCGGCAGCAGGCTCCATGGCTACCCCAACCCGGCGTGCATTCAGGGCCTCCGGATCCTGATGGTTTCTTCACCCCAGCCCACCCACAGCAGAGGAGACTGCAGGGCAGGGAAAGCCCGCTCAACAACGCGCCGCCGCCCTACCAGGGCCCGGTGTATCAAGGGCCTCCTCCTGGCGGGGCGCCACCTTCCCCGGAGGGCTTTGAACCGCCGGATGACCGCATGATCTACCAAGCCCCACCCAAAAAGCGCAACACACTGACCTGGCTTTATGTGGGGCTGGGTCTGTTGGTGGTGGTGCTGGTGGCTACCTCCGTAAGCCAGATGTTTTCCGGCCAGCAGCAGCGCACCGCCATCGTCACCATCTCAGAACAGGGCGCTACCTATTCAGGCGATGCCATAGTGGTACGAAACGAATCGGTGTTCCAGCAGGAAAACGTGTCCAGCGTCAGCTATACAGCCGAGGAGGGCGCCGCCGTCAACCGGGGGGACCCAATCTGCACAGTATACACCGCGGGCTTCTCCCCAAAGGAGCTGACGCTTTTGAAAACCTACCGCACACAAATCAAGGAATATCAGCGGGTGCTGTTGAGCGCGGCCAACGTGCCCGACACGCAGCTACAGCGCCTTGAAACCACCGTTGCGGAGCGCGCGCAGGAAACCCAGGCGCTGGTCAGGGGGGCGCAGGGCAATCTGCTCAACCAGGAGTTGTTGCTGAAGGAATCCATTTCCCAGCGGCACAACTATCTGCGGCAAAAGTATGTGGAAGACACCAAGCTCACCCGCCTGTATGACAATGAGAGCAACCAGCTCCAGCGCATCGAGACCTGGACAAAGCAGTTCGCGGCTTCAGACAACGGCATTGTGAGCTTTTATACCGATGGGCTGGAAGCAGCGCTGAGCCCCATTAATGTGGACCTCTACACCCCGCAGAACGTGCGGAACCTTTTGGCAGGTCAGGTGCCCGAGGCATATGAGCGGCCAAAGAACAGCATGGACATCTACCGCCTGGTGCGCCAGTACGACTGGGGCGCCTTGATGCTGGCCGATGACATCACCTGGAACCCGGTGATAGGGGACGAATACCTGATGCTTATTGAGAGCTTTGAGAGCACACGGGTCTCGGTGACGGTGGCCTCCATCACGAAGTCAGGCGGGGACCTGCTGGTGCGCCTGAAAGCGGACAGCCCCATTGAGGCCATTCTTTATATCCGCTCTGCCCGGGTGCAGCTGTCCAAGTCCGTCATCACCTATTCGGTGCCCGCCTCCGCCCTTATCAACCAGGACGGCGTCATCGGCGTGGTGGTGCAGTACCTGGAAGGGCCCTACCTCGTGCCGGTGGAGGTTGTCAGCCAGGACGCCACCCAGGCCCACGTGGTGCCGGTTAACGCCGGGCACCTTTACGAGGGGCTGACCGTGAGGCTCTTCTAGCACATAAGCGGGTTACTCTTGCACCGGTCGCCGTATTTCGCTATAATAGGCGAAACTTGGATCGCTATTCGTATGGATCGCGCCTGGCAGCAGGCACTAGGAGGATACTGGATGGATTTTCGCGGCGTATTGGACCGTGCGACGGATAAGGTAAAGTCTGTTTTCAGCAGGGACAATAGCTTCTTTTATGGCACAGCGGAGCAGGAAGGCCGGCAAACCCCTCAAGGCTATGAGCAGGGCCCCCAGCAGGGCGTTTATCCCAACGCCTACCAGCAGCCAGGCGGCTACGCGCCGCAAAACTACCAGGAATACCAGGAGCAGCAGGATCCCCGCCAACAGGGCTATCAAACCCCGCCCACACCCTGGCAGCAGCCTTACGCACAGGCTCCCCAGCAAGCTGCCTGGCAGCAGCCCCAACAAAACGCGTACACGCCCAATTATCAGCAGCCCGCGCCCCAGGCGGCCTATCAACAGCAGCCGCAACAGCCGGCCCCCCAGCAGCAACCCGCGCGTGGATACGCCTCACCCCAGCACGCCCAACTGCAGCAGCAGGCACCGGAGGCGTCAGGTCGCAACCGCCGGGCCGCCCAGCACCAGCAGGCTCCTGAACAGCCCCAAGACAACAACGTGGTGCCCTTTCCCGGCGCGCCCGTTCCGGAAGCTCAGGAGGCCCGGCAGCTGGACGCTTATGTGGTCAACATCACCAACATCAACGGCTGCCGGCAGGCTATGACCTGCCTGCGCAAGGGACAGTGCACCCTGGTGGTGATGGATCAGCTGGTGGACAAGGCGGAAGTCCGCCGCTATGTGGACATGCTCAACGGCGCGTGTTTCGCGTTGGGCGGCACCATGACGCGGCTGTCGCTGAAGGTGGGCTTCTATATCCTGGCCCCCAGCGGGATGATGGTCTATACCGACCCGGTCACGGCCAGCGCCAACGCCCAGCCCAGGCCTCAGCCCATGGCTTACGCGGTACCCCAGGGTTATGCGCCCCAGCAGCAGCCTTTCCAGGCGCAGCCGCAGCCGGCCTATACCATGCCCCAGGGCCAGTATGCCCACCAGCCTCAGAACTACCAGGCCGGCGGCTACGCGCCGCCTGCTTATAACCAGCAGGGCGCGGCCTATACCCAACCTCAGGATAACTATGATGCGGCCTTCGCGGAAGACCGCTACGCGCAATAAAACCACGTGTTGAAGGGAGATTGACCATGGCTATCACCGTCACGATGATTGAGGAGAAGGAATTCAAAACCAAAGTTCGCGGCTACGATCCGCTGGAAGTGGATGAATTCCTGGATGCTATCTGCGATGAGATGGAGAACATGGGCCAGACCATCCAGCAGCTGCGTGATCAGCTGAAGCAGGCGCAGCAATCTCCCGCGCCCTTTATGCCGGCGGCGGCCCCTCCGGTCATGCCCCTTTCCCCCGTTGGCCCCAGGGAAGCCGCGCTCCCCGGCGATCTGGAGGCAGCCAAACAATTGCTTGAGAAGACACAGAAAGCCTGTGATGAAACCCTGGCTGAGGCCAAGAAGCGCGCCGAGGATATCGTCAAGGAGGCGGAGGAAAGCGTGCCCGATCCGGAACTGGAAGGCCTTGATGCCCAGAAAGAAAAGCTCCAGGCTGAGATCGAAGCGCTTAAGGAAGAAGCCCAGAAATTCAAGCGCCGCTTCCAGTCCATGCTTCAGGACCAAAATGAAATTCTGGAGTCCGAGCTCTCTGAGTAGGCGGCAGGCATTTTCCACCATCACCGGCTTTGGCCGGTGTTTTTTGCAGTTGGGCATCAATAAGCACTCAAGCTGATACAGCCAGGTGCGTCCTTGGGTTGCCAGTTGGTACGGATGTCCTCAACGCGGCGAATGGAAAATCAATGATGTCAGGGAGTCTGAACAGATCGTCCCCGTCGCAACAGCCGCTTTATTGAGCGTTTTTCTGCGTTACAAACCACAGGGTTTCCCCGTCGCTATAGCAGATGATGTGGCCGTGGACATCGGTTCGGAAAACATCAACATCCGCTGTGTTGAGCCGTTCCATAGTAAGGAGTGAGGGGAGCCCGTTATCCTTGTCCCCGTCAACAGTCAGCACGGCGTAGCGCGGCTGGACCGCCTGAAGCAGTGCCAAAGAGGTGGATGTATCACCTCCATGGTGGCCTATCTTAAGGAGCGTTGAGCTCAAATCAAACCGGTTGGTGTAGCCTGCCATGATGAGGTCGGCCTCAGCGCTCAACTCCGCGTCCCCCATGAACAGAAAAGAGGTGTTCCCATAAACCAACCGTATGACCAGGGAGAGGTCGTTCACTTCCTCATAATCATCTCTCAGCGGGGTTAAGAACTGGAAAATCGCCCCGCCCAACGGATAGCTGTCCCCGGCGCTTGGGATAATTAGCGTATTCTCATACTCATTGACATATTTGAGGAAGGAGTTGAAGGGCTTCGCGTCGTATTCCCACACAGGCGAGAAGATCGTCCCCACCGTGGCGGCCTTAAGCGCGCCGGACAATCCCCCCACGTGGTCTTTATGCGGATGGGTACTCACTATGTAGTCAATGTGGGTGACACCCAGCGTATCTCTCAGGTAAGTGAAGATGAGATCACTGTGCTTTGCTGCACCCCCGTCAATCATCAACACCTGGCCATCGCATATAACAATGAATGCGTCTGCTTTACCCACATCCAGGAAGTGAATCTCAAAGGATCCTGATACCGGCTGTGCATGCGTTATAGTTCCTGAAAATGTGATGATCACCAGGAGAAAAAGGAACGCAGCCAGAATTCTCGTCTTTCTCATACCGGTATTATAAACACAAAAGCCGCGTGTAACAAACCGTGTTGTTTCCAATCCCGGCGCGCATAATATATATGCCAAAGCGTCCGGGTGAAGTCGGACGGCTATACAGGCATCGGTCAAGGCGGCAGACTTCTGTTTTCCCGTTGCAGGCTGTCTCTTTTATTCAAACCAGGGTAAAGAAAAAGCCCTGATTTCTTAATTAAATCAAGGCTTTTGGCGGAGAAGGAGAGATTTGAACTCTCGCACGGTGTAACCCGTCTACTCCCTTAGCAGGGGAGCCCCTTCGGCCACTTGGGTACTTCTCCACAATGGAACAGGATGGCGGAGAGAGAGGGATTCGAACCCCCGGTGCCTTTCAGCATCACTAGTTTTCAAGACTAGCGCCATCAACCGCTCGGCCATCTCTCCACAGCTTCGCAGCCGCGCTGCAAAACGCTTGCACAGTATAGCAAGCGCCCGGTTTTATGTCAATCCCCGGACGCTGCCCGATTGTGTGTATTCCCTTGGAATAACCTGCTTCGGCTTGCTATTCCAGCCCTTTAATGTATAATGCGGTATTGGAAGCTAAGGAAATCATGGAGGCAATTAAATGGCAATGCTCGCGACAGTGGCGGAAACGCAACTCACGTCCAAAAAGGATATCGTACTCAGCAACTGGTGGAGCGAACAGTTCGCCCGGTTTACGCCGTTTGATGTGGCGCAGGTGCTGTTTTTCGCGCTCATCGCGGGGGTTATCATCTCCCTGGTGTACAAGAAAACCTATCGGGGCGTGTTATACAACCCCTCCTTCTCCACCACGCTGATTCTCCTGACCCTGGTCACCTCCCCCGTGGTGATGGCTATTGGTTCAAATGTTGCGCTGTCCATGGGCATGGTGGGCGCCCTTTCCATTGTGCGCTTCAGGACCGCGGTAAAGGATCCCATTGACACCGCCTATATGTTCTGGACCATCACCATGGGTATTCTAATCGGAACGCGTTCCTATATTATTTCGCTGATTGTGGTAGCGCTCATCAGCGCGATTATGATCGGCCTATCCTTTGTGCGCATGCGCACCAATGAAAATTACCTGCTGGTTCTCCATTATGACCCGGCGGTGGAGCAGGAGATCGACGCGGAGCTGCACCGGGGCGTCAAGTCCTACCGGGTGCGCAGCAAAACCATCACCCGCGCTGGTGCCGAAATGACCGTTGACCTGCGACTCAGCCAACGGGCGGACATCGTCAGCCACATGCTGGACATTCGCGGTGTGTATGATGCCACCCTGGTCTCCGTCCAAGGCGAAAACGCCGTTTAACGCGTATGGCTCCTTTTGTCAGGCACGAACTGAAGTATTACATCAGCCAGAGCCAGTATCAGATACTGGCTCGGCTCTTGCGCGCTGTCCTGACGCCGGATGAAAATGCTGATGAGAACGCGGAATACCACATCCGCTCCCTGTATTTCGACACCGTTTTTGACCAGGCGCTCTCGGACAAAGTGTCCGGTGTGCGCGACCGGGACAAGTACCGCATCCGCATTTATAATTTGTCTGACAGCTTCATCCGCATGGAGTGCAAGAGTAAGCTTGGTAACTATATTTCCAAGCGCCAGACAGTCATCACCCGCGATTTGTGCGAGCAACTGATGACGGGAGACCCAAGCGGGCTGGAGAACACCTCCTCAGGGCTATTAAGGGAAGTCTTCAGGGAGATGCGCCTCAGCCTCCTAAAGCCCGCGGTAATTGTTGACTACGTCCGGGAAGCCTATATGCACCCGGCGGAGGATGTGCGGATTACCTTTGACAAGCAGCTGCGCACGGGGCTGTTTTCCCACGACTTGTTCAACCCCCGCCTGCCCACTGTCTCCCCTCTCGCCCATCCCGACCAGGTCATCCTGGAAGTGAAATACAACCGGCTGTTTCCTGACTACCTGGCCGACATCCTGAGCCTTGCCGCCGGTTGGTCCTCCCGCAGCGCCATCTCCAAGTATGTACTGTGCCGCCGTTTTGAGGGAAAGGATTTTTAGCGATGGTGCAAGCATCCCCCAGCGGCCCGCTGCGCAAGAACCAGGAAATCACCTGCCGGATTGACGCCCTTGGAGCGCAGGGCGAGGGAATCTGCCGGGATATGGGGCAGATTCTTTTTGTCCCCTTTGCCCTGCCCGGAGAAATCGTCAGAGCGCGGGTGCAGAAGGTCTCCAAATCCCTGGCGTTTGGCAGGCTCCTGGAAGTGTTCTCCCCCAGCGCCGAACGCACGGCGCCGCCCTGCCCCTACTTTGGCAGGTGCGGAGGCTGTGCGCTGCAGCACCTGGAGTATTCCAGCCAGCTGGATCACAAAAGCAGGCAGGTCCGGGATGTCATGCAGCGCGCGGGAAAAATCGATGTGCCAGTGCCAAAAGCCGTAGGTCTTGATGATCCCTGGCGTTACCGCAATAAGGCCGCGCTGCCGGTGCGGGATATTAACGGCCAGCCGCATGCCGGTTACTATGCACCGCGCAGTCACCGGCTGGTGCCAATCACCGCTTGCCTTATCGCACATCCGGCGTGTGACGCGGCCGCCCAGGCCGTTATCGCCTGGATGCGTGCGCATGGGATCACAGCCTTCAATGAAGAGGACAACAGCGGCCTGATCCGCCACATCATCGCCCGGGTGAACGCCCGGGACGAGGCCATGGTCACCCTGTCCATTAATGGCAGAGATATCCCTCATGCTCCAGAATTATTCGAAGGCTTGAAGAGCGCTCTTCCGGGTTTCCATTCCCTTCACCTGACTTATCAGACAACGGGCGACAATGTAATCCTGGGCGAGGCCAGCCAACTGCTGTATGGTGATATGCCGTTTATCGATTGGGCCTGCGGATTGGCCTTTGAACTGTCGCCGCTGTCATTTTTCCAGGTGAACAGCATTGCCAGCCAGCGGATGTATAAGCAGGCTTTGCTTTGGGCCGACCTTCAGCCTGATGACACAGCGGTGGATTTGTATTCCGGCGCCGGGGCCCTCACGCTCCTGGCAGCAGGGAAATGCGAGCGCGCCATTGGCATTGAGGTTTCGCCCCAGGCTGTGGACAACGCCAGGGCCAACGCGCTTTTAAACCGGGTGGCAAACGCCGAGTTCCACCAGGGCGAAGCCGAAACACTCCTTCCCCGGATGCAGGGCACTGGGCTTAAGGCCGACATTGTCTTCCTTGACCCACCGCGTAAAGGCGCCCACCCAGACGTGCTGGAAGCGGTGGCCGAAACCCAGCCCCGGCGTATTATTTATGTCAGCTGCCACCCGGCAAGCCAGGCCCGGGACGCGGCCTTGCTCAGTGAACTGGGCTACAATGTCACCCATTGCCAGCCTTATGACATGTTCTGCCAGACATCACAGGTGGAAAATCTCATGTGTTTTGATCGCATTCCACCCCGATGATCCATGGGAAGCGCGCACCTTGAGAGTGTTTGAGAGGTTGAACAAAATTGCCCGAGCTTAATCTCTTTTCATCCCGGCAAATCAGAAGGCTGCTGATCCCGCTGATCTTTGAGCAGTTTATGATCGTGCTGGTGGGGCTGGTGGACACCATGCTCCTCTCCCGCGTCAGTGAATCCGCCCTGGCTGCCTTCTCCCTGGTGGACAACCTAAACCTGCTGCTCATGCAGGTGTTTATGGCGGTGGGCGCTGGCGGTTCCATCATCGCGGCCCAGTACATCGGCAAGCGGGACCGCCAGGGCGCTGAGGGCGCCGCCAACCAAACGGCCATCATGGTGGTGAGCATTTCGCTGTTCATTGGGGCCATCGCCATCATCTTCAACAAAGGTATCCTTAGCCTGGTATATCCGGCCGTGAGCCCCGAGATCATGGGCTATGCACGGCAGTATTTCCTGCTGTGCGCTCTTTCTTACCCGGCCTATGCCCTGTACAACGGAGGCATTGGGCTCCTGTACGCCCAGGGTTTGAGCAAACTGTCCATGGCGACGTCAGTGGTGATGAACGTGGCGAAAATCGCCCTCAACTACCTGTTTATCGTCGTTTTACATATGGATGTGCAGGGAGCGGGCCTGTCCACCATCATCTCCCGCGCCATCGGCGCTGCCATGGTAGTGCTTTTTCTGCGGGACATCCATATCCCCATCCACTTCAGCCGCCCCTTTGTCATCCGCTTTGATCGCGATATCGCCCGGCGCATTCTCACAGTGGCCTTGCCCAGCGGGCTTGAGAACGTCTTTTTCCTCACCAGCAAGGTGGTCATCGCCATCATCATAGCGGGGTACTCCAGTACCATGATCGCGGTGAATGCCGCGGCCAACACCATCTCCACCTATATCAGTATCCCCGCCAACGCCATTAACCTGGCCACCATTACCATCGTCAGCCAGTGCGTGGGCGCTGGCCGCCCGCAGGAGGCAAAGGACGCCGCCAGGCGCCTGCTGCTCTTGACCACCGCTTCCCTGGTCGTGATGGGGCTGCTGGTGATCCTCCTGATCGACCCCATTGTGGGCATGCTGCACTTAAGCCCCGAGGCAACCGCAATCACCCGGGAGATTATCATCATCTACAGCTGTGTGTCCTTTGTGTTCTGGGCGCCGGCCTTTGGCCTGCCCAACAGCCTACGCGCCGCCGGGGACAACCGCTTTGTCATGTTTGCCGCTTCGTTTACGGTGGTGTTCCTCCGCGTCGCGTTCTCCTTTATTCTGGGCACCTCCCTTGGCCTTCAGGTGCGGGGCATCTGGTATGCCATGTACCTGGACTGGATTGGCCGCAGCATCCTCTTTATCTGGCGGTTCCGAAGCGACAGGTGGCTTAAGCACCACCTGGTGTAGGCGCCAAAAAATACCGCCCGCCGCTGACCACGGCGGGCGTTTAATCACGCAATATGATCATTCTACGTAGATACGGTTCAAATCCTGCCCCAATTCGGGGGCGTCTTCGCCAACCAGGCCTACCAGAAGGTAGCTCTCATCAAGGTTGTCGTATTGAAGCCCGCTTAAAAAGCGGAAGTTCTCCACCTTTCCGGTGGAAGGTACATGCATGCGAGGCCCGGTGCAGCGGTGGAGGATGCTGCCGATAAAGATATGCTGATCGTCCTTGTAGGCTATGGGCATGTCCTCGTCTATCATTTCCCGCACTTCACGCTGGATATCCGGGATATCAAGCACCACAGCCCGGTCAAAACGCAGCAGGAAGCCACGGCGCACATCCCCGTGGCTGTACTTGCCCACCATGCGGCTTAAGAGTACATGCTCTGTCAGGTCCTCCGCTGTGTGCGCCATGCGCCGGTACTTGATGGACGTGAACACCGTGCGGGCGATGTCGTTGGGCTCAGGTCCAAAAATGGTGGGCCGGCAAACGATGATCTCATCCCCGATGCCAATCAGCAGGGAAGCGTTAATGTTCAGCAGCGGGTAGATGAGCTCAAAATGCTCAATAATCACCCGTTTGCCCAACTCCAGCGCCTTGAGCACGGCTTCCGCCAACTGCGGTATCTGGGTAAAGGCCGACTCAAACCGCACATCCAGGTGATAGGTGTGCGCTTGGTAAAAGCCCGTTTCATCCAGGTCCAGCAGCGGAAGCGGGCGGATATTGACGCCATTGTCGTCGTTGGTCAGTTCCATTCCCGGAAACATGCCTTTTATCAGCAGGCTCTTCCCAGAGCCGGCGTCACCGATGACGCCGATGAGGTTGTCAAAGGCGGTGAGATGCCTTTGCGCGATGCCGCGACCCAGCTGCACCATGCGGGCATAGCCCCGCGGCGCGAAATAGACGCTGTATAGCGGGTCCTGCGCTGTGGGCCGCATGCCGCCTCCTTTGCTTTAAACGTCCTTCCGGTAGACGCCGATGCCGGCCTCGCGCAGGGCCAGGATGCGCTGCATCTCGTTAAAGCAGATCATCAGCCCCTCGTCCACCCCCATGCCCGGTTTGGCCAGGATCTGGTCGGCGTTGGCTGCCATGGCACAGTGGACGCACACCTGGGCGGAACGGTCCGTCTCGTTGCAGGTGCCGCCCATATAGGCGCCCATGCCGGCGTTCTCACAGTAGAGCAGTGCCTCCATTGTGTTGTGGATGGAGCCCAGATCCGGCGTTTTCACCTGGATCATGTGCCCGGCCTTGTTGTCACAAAAGTAGATCACGTCTTCGAGCGTATTGCACCATTCGTCCGCCACCAGCTCCACCTTGATGGCGCGGCGGTCAAGCTCCTCCCTGAGGCCTTTTAAGTCCTTCATCTGCTCTTCCCGGCCATCGGAATCCATGGGGCCTTCAATGCGCAGTTTTAAAGGCGAGACTGCTTTTTCCAGCGTTGCCAGGTAATCGGCCATGGCGGAGTAGTTGCTGGAGCCAAAAATTTGCCCGATGGTGCCGTAGCAGTCGATGTGGATCACCGGCTGGTAGCCTGCATAGGGCGCTTGGGTGCTGATGCGTTCCTTTAGCCAGCGCACGTATTCCAGCAGGCGTTCGCCTTTCTCACCGGTTTTCTCCACGCTGTTGAACAAGCCGTGGGGCAGGACCGAAGCCCCTTTCATGATCATCTTGTCGGCGTTCAGATAGCGGTCATCCCCGGACTGGGAAAAAACAGGAAGCGCCTTCTCAGATACCGTGGTATCGTATTCCATAGCCAGCACGTCACATTTGTTGAGGTTTACGGACTTCGCCACCGCGTCCAGAATCGCCTGGGAAACGCCGTAACGAATGGCGGTGTGCAGGCGTTTGCCATCCACCATCAGTTTATCAATGTCCTTGGCCAGCCGGCGGAAGCTGTCGGCTTCCTGGCCGATGAGGTGCTGGGCTACGGGTCCCTTGATGATGGGGATAAAGGCATCCGCCAGGAACAGCGGGTCCCGGCCGCCGGCGCCCGAATACTGCACCGCCGCGCAGTCTCCCCAGCCCACGTCGCCATTCTCCAGCACGATCATCACCATTATTGCTTCCCCTGCCTGGCGGATGCGGCTGAAACCAGGGGTTTTGGGCGCGCCCACATACAGGGCGCCATCCTGCCTGGCTCCCGCCTTAATGGCGCGCTGGTCGTCAAAGTAAAACCCTGTAAGGCCCTGTGCGCAGATGACATCAGTAATTTTCATATCCTTCTCCTTAGCCTGTTGTTAGCGCGGCCTGCCCACCAGGCGGCCCTTGGAAATCGCGTAAATATCATCAATCACCATCTGGAAGGAAACGCCGCGGTTCTCATGGCGCCCGCGCTGTGCGATCTTCTCCTGGTGAAATTTCTTCTGCGCTTCTGTCAGCGGCAGCATTCCCACGCCCAGCAGGCGCACCGCGCCCTCGTTGTCCCGGGCCGGCATGATTTTCCCCAGGTTGTAGCGGCTGGGAGCAAAGGGCACATCGATCACGCCGGCCTCAAAAGCCCTTACCGTCCCCAGGGCGATATCCCCATCCCCCAGCTCCAATGTGCGCTCCAGGATCTGTCGGGTTTCCGCGTCAATCACGGCGATTTCCTCTTCAAGCGCCGCGCCGTCCGCCATTTTCTGGTCCGCCAGCATCATGATGGTCTGCTTGGTGGCCCTGAGCCCTGCGGCATTGGCCTCCCGGGTGGGAACACCCAGCGCTTCATGGGGGGACTTCACGATGACCTTTGTGGCCTTGGCCAGCGCCGCCACGGCGCTGCCCCAGCAGATGACCGCGAAGGCCTTGGCCTCATCCTGGGGGAAGCCGCCCATCCACTGATGAAGTACTGTGGTGACTGTAACACCATCATAGCCAAAGCGGGCCAGGTAAGCTTCCACTGTGGATTCCAGGCTTTTTAACGCCGCCACATCCTGCACCAGATTGCCGCACTGGCCGTAGCCCACGGTGATATTCTTTACCCCCTGTTCAGCCGCCAGGAGCGCCTCGATAACGGCCACCGAGTTGGAAATACAGGGCGGCACCAGCGTTCCGGTAAGGGGGCCAAAAGGCTCCCGATTGATGGAGATACCGTTTTCTTCATACAGCCCTGTAAGCCGGTCGCAGTACTGCCAGTTGTGGATGGTCTCCTGCAGGGTGGCGTTCTTGGCATAAGGGATGTTATATGAAATGCCGCCGCCCTCAAAGCTGGTGAAGCCTCCTGCCAGGGTGATCTCGCACAGCAGCCTGGCGTCCGGCGTTCCGTGGCGCACCTGGACGGGTGTACTGAGTGCCGAGGTCACCATACGGCATCCCTTGACACCGTGGTTAACCGCCGGGAAACCATTGAGCATGGCTTTGCCAGTGGCCTTTGACTCCTCAATGCCCCGCTGGGCTTCCTCATAGCGGTTTAGGCGGGTATAGGAATCTATGGTGGTGGGCAGCAAATCCGCTTCCCCCTCCGTCTCCAGGTGCTTAAGCAGGGCGAGATGGTCCGCCACCAGGGGCACCCCGGCCCGGGGCTGAACCAGGGTGACCTGACTGGCCTTTGCCTCCTTTAGCCTGGTCACAAAGCGCTGCCCATTGGGGATGCCGCGCTGGTAGGCCATGCCTTCCTGGAGGTCCACCTCTTCCCCGGTGGGCCAGGCCGATAGCACGGCCTGCCGCTGCGCCATAAACTCATCCAGGGCCCATTTCTTGTTAGCAAGCTGCATTTTCTTCTTCCTTTCCAAAAGCACCCAGCAGGAGTTCAAGGGCGGCGTCCTGGTCATAGCCGCTTAACAGTCCCATAGCGGACAGGATGTACCCGCGGTCACAGCTTATGATAGCATCGCGGGGGGTCAGAACCAGTGGGTCAGCCCGCATCAGCGCTTCCCTGACGATATCCTTCAGATTTCCGGCATAGATCAAAGCCCCGCCCGTCACAACCAGGCGCCTGGCACCGCTTAAGTCCTTCCCGGTCTGCTGGTACATGGGGCCCACTGGGGTGTATACCTTCTCCAGTGTGCCAGCGTGTCGCCCAAGTGCCGTGCGGATGGCAAGAACCGCCAAAGCAAAATCCACCTTCTCCTCTTCTTCGTTCGCGGGCAGCGCTTCAGGGCGGGCACTGTATCCGGCGATGACCCGGGTAACAGCCTCTTCAGGCAGCCCCGTCAGCCTTGTAAAGGCCTCGGATCCCGCGGCCTCAAGCACCCCCCGGGCGCCAAAACGCATGCCGATATCTCCCTCCACCGTGCGTTTCACCCGGGGCTCTATCAAGCCTCGCAGCACCGTATTGGCCCCCGTGGGAAAGCCGTCGGCGATGGAATACACATCCGTCGTAGCCCCGCCCAGGTCCACTGCCACCAGGTCGCCTATGCCTGCATGTTTGTTGCTGCCTCCTGCCAGGAGCTTGAGCCCCTCAAGCACCGCCGATGGGGTGGGCATCAGGATGCCGTCAAGCAGCGCCTGGGTTTCACTCAGGCCTTTGGCGGAGATAATGCGCTCCAAAAACACCTGCCGGATGACGCGTTGCACCGGCTCAATCACCAGGCGGTTCATCTCCGGCATCACATTGTCCGCGCAAAAAACGGGATGCGTGCTTTTCATGAGGATATCGGCGCACTTCTCCCGGGCTGAGCGGTTGCCTGCCACAATCACCGGAAAATTGCTTGGAATCCCGGATACACGCCTGGCGTTGTGGATAATTACCTCGCTGTTGCCCCCATCGGTGCCGCCGGTTAAAAGCAGGATATCAGGCCTAATGCCGGCGATCTCCTCTGCGTCCTCCCGGGTCAACTGGTAGGCATAGGTCCGGATGACCTTGGCCCCTGCCCCAAAGGCCGCCAGTTTGGCCGCCTTGGCCGTTAGGTTGGGCACGAGCCCTGATGCCACCATATTAAGCCCGCCAGCTGCGGAAGAGCAGGCCAGCCGGGCTTCAAAACGAAACGGCCCTGCCTGAGCCTCCAGCAACGCAAGGCCTTCATTCAGGCCAATGGAAAGGTCACTGTCAGCAGTGGTCCTGGTTTGCGCGTGGGCAAGCACCCCCGGGGCGTCCAGGTTCACAGCCGTAAGTTTGGTATATGTGGAGCCAAAATCAATCAGCAGCACCTGGCGCATCAAGTCACTCCCAGGTCTTCTTTCAGCGCATGGATGCCCTCCTCGGGCGATGTACCGGGGCCAAAGACCCGGTCAAAGCCCATCTGCCTAAACCGCTCCTCCACCTGGGCAAAGGGCTGTTTGCCCACAACGATATTACCGCCCACATAAAGCAGTATGCCCTTCAGCCCCGCTTCATCGCACTTGTCCCTGAAGCCCTGGCAGTCCAGCTCCCCATGCCCGTATAACGAGGAAACGACGATCGCATCGGCCGCCGACTCAATCGCCGCTTCGATAAACTCTTCCTGTGACACCATGACCCCCAGGTTCACCACGCGGAATCCGGCGTCCATAAAGGCGTAATTGAGGATCTGATTGCCAACTGCATGGACATCCGCCCCGATCACACCCAGGATGATGGTTTTCCGATCCATATATAAAGACCTCCGTCAACTATCGCGATTAGCATAACCCCGCAGGGCGCGCTTGTCAACCGGTGTTCTTGTCATGGCAAAGGATTCTGCCTATAATAAAATGGCCCTGAAGGGCTAAGGAGGACTGCATGCGCGTTGCGTTGGTGACAGAAACTTTTCTCCCGGTGGTGGACGGTGTGGGCCGGGTGGTGGTAGCCTACGCGGAAACGCTGGCGAAAATGGGCCATGAGGTCACCGTTTCCGCCCCCCTGTATAACACCGGGCACCGGGGCGGCCTGCCCTATGAGCTGGTGGACTACGCGGGATTTAAGGTGCCCACAGCCCCCCAGTATAAAACCGGCTCCCCTGTTCTGGATGATCACTACCGCCGCCGCATGGCGATGCTGGACTTTGATATCGTCCATGCCCATAGCCCCTTCATCGCCGGACGCGAAGCGCTCAGGATCTCCAGGGAGCGGGGAATTCCGCTGGTAGCCACTTTTCATTCCAAATTTTATGACGATTTCCTGAAGATCACCAAATCGGAAACCCTGGCTAAAATGGTCGTCAGCAATATTGTGAGCTTCTTTGAGCGCTGCAATGAGGTCTGGGCGGTGTCCGTTGCCAGCGGAGAAGTGCTGCGCGGCTACGGTTACAAAGGCCCCATGCAGGTGATGACCAACGGCACCACCTTAAGGCCTGAGGACACCCAGGCCTTGGCGCGGGTGCGCGAGCGCTACCAGTTGGGGGACGATCCGGTGCTGCTGTTCGTGGGCCAGATCAATTGGAAGAAGAATATCCTGCGAATCCTGGAAGCGGCATCGCTTCTCAAGCGCGCCGGCACCGGTTTTCACCTGGTACTGGCGGGCCAGGGGAGCGATGAGGACGAAATCAGAGAAAAGATCGATACGCTTGGCCTTGAAGAGAATGCCATCCTCACGGGCCATATTGCCTCAACCAAGGACCTGGACGCGCTGTACAAGGCTGCCGCGCTGTTTGTCTTCCCTTCGCTATATGACACATTTTCCCTGGTGGTACGTGAGGCCGCCGCCATGGGCACGCCCTCTGTGGTGGTATCGGACAGCTGCGCCGCGGAGGATATCCGGGACCAGTACAACGGCTTCCTGTGCAAGGATGATTCAGAGGATTTGGCCCGGGTCATTCAGGCCGCCCTTGATAACCCTGAGGGCACCCGCCTGGTAGGCGAGACCGCAAGGGATTCCCTGCCGGTCACCTGGGACGAGGTGATGCATGATGTGGTCAGCCGCTATGGTGAATTGATGGTCACCCACCACCCCAAGCAGCTCGGCGTTGCCCGGCGCCGGCGCAAGAGCGGAAACCGTTTAAGATGAGCCAAAGCTATGACCTGGTGGTTATGGGTGCCGGCCACGCCGGGTGCGAGGCAGCACTCGCCGCGGCACGCCTTGGTCGGGAAACGCTGCTGCTCACGCTGAATCTTGACGCCATCGCCCTCATGCCCTGCAATCCCTCCATCGGGGGCACCGGCAAAAGCCAGCTGGTGCGCGAGGTGGACGCCCTGGGCGGAGAAATGGCGCTGGTGATTGACGGCGCAACCCTGCAAACCAGAACCCTTAACACCGGCAAAGGCCCGGCAGTGCACGCCCTGCGCGCCCAGGCGGACAAGCGCGTCTACCAGGCGCGGATGACACGGGCGCTGTTTTCCCAGCCCCGGCTCACCATCCGCCAGGGTGAGGTCATTGATATCCTCACAGAAAACGCCCAGGTTTCCGGTGTCAAAACTCTTACCGGCGACACCATTCCCTGCCGCGCGGTGGTAGTGGCGGCCGGGGTGTATCTGAAAAGCCTCATCATAATTGGTGAAGCCCATTGGGAGGGCGGCCCACAGGGGTTTATGTCCAGCGCATTATTTTCACGGGCCCTTGAGGGCCTTGGGTTCACGCTGCGCCGCTTCAAGACCGGCACGCCCGCGCGGCTGGACGCGCGGAGCGTTGATTTTTCAAGGATGACCCCCCAGCCCGGGGACGAGCCGCCGCGTGCCTTCTCCTTTATGGCCAAAGAGGCGCCCCGCAACCTGGCCTCCTGCTACCTCACCTGGACCAACCCGCAGACCCACGCCATCATCCGGGAGAACCTGCACCGCTCCCCCATGTTTTCAGGCGATATCAAGGGCACCGGCGCCAGGTATTGCCCCTCCATCGAGGACAAGATCCACCGCTTCGCCGACAAGGACCGCCACCAGGTTTTCCTGGAACCGGAGGGCCTGTACAGCTCCGAATGGTACGCCCAGGGCCTGTCATCAAGCCTGCCTGAGGATGTGCAGATCAGGCTTTACCAGAGCGTGGCGGGGCTGGAGCGCGCCCGGCTTACCCGCCTGGCCTACGCCATAGAGTATGATTGCATCGATCCTACGGAACTCTCTCCCGCCATGGCTTCAAACCGCATAAAGGGCCTGTTTTTCGCCGGGCAGATCAACGGTACTTCCGGCTATGAGAAAGCGGCAGCCCAGGGGCTGATCGCCGGCATCAACGCCAGCCATTATCTGGGCAATAGGGAACCTGTGATCATCACCCGCAGCCAGGGGTATATCGGCGTGCTCACTGATGACCTGAGCAGCAAGGGAACGGATGAACCCTACCGCATGATGACGGGGCGGGCGGAGTTCCGCCTGTCTCTAAGGCAGGATAACGCCGACCTGCGCCTTACGTCGCTGGGTCATGACATTGGCCTGGCGGACGATGAGCGCCTGCGCCGGATGGAAAAGAAGGCCAGGGATACCGAAGCGTTGCTTGAGGCAGCACGTGAAGCCCGGCTGATACCCGCGCTTAAGCGGGGAGACACACGCCTCACTGAAACCGGCTTTTCCACGGGTATGGATGAGGACACCATCAGGCAGGCGGAAATCCAGATTCTCTATGACGGCTATCTGCAAAAGGAAATGGCCCAGGTCAGACAGGCCCAGGCCATGGAAAACCACAAATTGCCCCCTGATGTGCCCTATCAGGACATTCAGGCGCTGCGCATTGAAGCCCGGCAAAAACTGGCCAGAAACAAGCCCGTCTCCCTGGGCCAGGCCGCGCGCATCCCCGGGGTCTCCCCGGCGGACGTGGCCGTGCTCAGCGTTTGGCTCAAGCGGTACGACACCGAAAAGTCAGGCGAGCTTTGACATAAAAGCGCCAAGGCGCCTGATGGCTTCCTCAATCCGCTCCTCACTGACAGCATAGGATAGCCGGCAGGTGCCGGGCGCGAAGAAGGGTTCTCCGGGCACCACGGACACGCCCGCGTGCTCCAAGAGCAACTCCGCGAACGCGGTATCATCGCTGATTACATTGCCCTGATAGCTTTTGCCAATTGAACCGCTGATATCCACAAGCACAAAAAAAGCCCCCTGGGGCGGATAAAAAGTGACGCCTTGTACAGTTTCAAGC
>JAQVQY010000102.1 GCA_028701335.1 Eubacteriales bacterium | reverse complement strand
TTGCACGTTTATTGATTTGGGTCAAAGATGCTATTTATCTTGACCCTGGATCACTGAAGAACAGAAGCATCGTAACTAACAAAGCGGTTTTAGCTTAATCGCTATAACCGCTTTGTCTACGCTCTGAGAAGGCCTTTCTACACGGCCTTCTTTTTATGCGCCTTATTGCCCAGGCTGGTGACCTCCCGGATCCCCAGCGCCCTTAAGTGCTGGCGGGCCAGGTCGTACAGCGGAGCGTCCAGCATCCTTTCGGGGCTGTGGGCATCGATGCCGATGATGGCGCTTAAGCCTTCTTCCGCCGCGACCTGCCAGAACTCCAGGCAGGGGTAGCCCAGGCCGCCCCGGCGGCGCCGGACGTTGTAGAAGCCGGAGAGGTTGTATTCCAGGGGCAGGTCCATATCACGGGCAGCCCGGCAGATGTCCCGGGACGCCTTCAGGCAGACATCATCAAACCGGGGGTAGGCCTGCAGGAAGAGGTCCGGATGGGCCAGGCAGTCATACAGCCCCGAGGCGATGCCCTCCAGGGTGAGTTTGGCATAGCCAACCACATGTTCGGGGCTTGAGATTTTGCCGTAATACACTTCTTCATACCGGGTGTCAAAATGGCTGCCCAGCAGCAGGTAGTCAACGCCGTGGGCCTGCTTCATCTCCAGAAGCCAGCCCGTGTATTCCGGGTAGTGCTCCGCTTCCAGCCCCAGTCTGATTTCGATCTCGCCGGCGTGCGCTGCTTTAAGCGCGTTGACGGACTGCACATAGCCGGCCAGCTCGTCCATGTCCATGCGGGTGGGCGAGACGAAGCCGTCCGGATAAGGCCAGGGGGTGTGGTCGGAAAAGCCCAGGCGGCTGAAGCCGCCCTGGATGGCGGCCAGCACATAATCACGGTCGCTGCCCTGGGCATGCTTGCAGCGGGTGGTGTGGGTGTGGTAATTGGCGCGGATGGGGTCGTTCCTCCTTGGTTGATATGTATAGAATGGTACCATATCCCGCCCCGTTTTGCCATGAAGATAATGTACGTGGCGGAGGCCAGAATATACAGGGAAACGGGAATAAAAAGGGGAGGAAACGCGTGATGCGTTCCCCTCCCCCGATGTGCCAGTTTGCTGTTATCAGTTGGTCAGGTTGTAGATCTCAATGGCGGAGTTGATTTCACGGGCCAGGTTTTCTACCGTGGCCGCGATGTCCAGCTCCCCGTTGATCAGCCGCTCGGTGTAGGTCTCCACCAGCGCCCGGGCTTCCGGGAACACGCTCAGCAGGGCGCCGGCGTACTGGGGCGCGGTGCTGTGCAGCTGGTCGATGGCGGTGCCAAACTGGGGATACTGGGCCATGTTGTCCTTGAATGCGTCCAGCTCATGGGTGGCCACTGTGATGGGGAAGTAGCCGGTCTGGGCGTTCCAGAATGCCTGGACGTCGGGGGAGATCATGTATTTGACGAACTCCCAGGAGGCTTTCTGCTTTTCGTCGTTGCCGGAGGCCAGCATCCACAGGGAGCCGCCGCCGATGGACACGCCGCCCACATCATCCGGATGGATGTTGGGGAAGTAGCCGGTGCCGATCTCAAAGTTGTCACCCACGTTCACCAGCAGGGACTTGAGGGCCGCGGTTGATTCCAGGGTGATGGCGATGTTTTCGGAGATGAAGGCGGCCTTGGCGTCGTTGTTGCCGCGGCCCAGGTAGGTGATGATGCCTTCGTCAATCAGGCGCTTCCACACCTTGAAGATCTCCTCGGCGCCGCCGGTCTCGTCAAAGACCACCTTGGTGGCGGGCTCAGCGCCGCGGCCGTTGTTGTTGTCCACATAGTGCAGGCCCATTTTGCCCATCCACTGCTCAAAGAACCAGCCGTAGTTGCCCATGCCGAAGCCATAGCGGGTCACTTTGCCGTCCGCGTCCTTTTTGGTGAGCTTCTCAGCCATTTCAATGATCTCGTCGAAGTTCTTGGGGGCCACGTCCGGGTTCAGGCCGGCTTCTTCAAAGGCGGTCTTGTTGTAGTAAAGAAGCGGGGTGGAGGAGTTGAAGGGCATGGAGTAGAGCTTGCCCTCGATGGTGTAGTAGGCGGCGATGTTGGGCTCGATCTGGGTGACGTCATAGCCTTCCGCGTCGATCATCTCCTGCATGGGCAGGGCCCAGCCGGAGTCGATCATGAAGCGGGAGCCGATGTCATACACCTGCACCACGTCGCAGGGCAGGGCTGACATGCCGGCCGCCTTGATCTTGTTGATGGCGTCGTCATAGGAGCCCTGGTATTCCACGGTCACCTTGATCTTGCCTTCGTAGGCGGCATTGAAGTCCTCAACCATCTTCGCGATGGCTTCGCCGTTGACGCCGCCCATGGAGTGCCAGAAGATGATTTCCGTGGGGCTTCCCGCTGCCATAGCGGAGCCGATGCCCAGCAACAGGCTTACTGCCAGGATCAGGGACAGGATTTTACGCATGTGTGTTTCCCCTTTCGATTCTTTTATATATTTGAAACGCCCCCGCCAATGGAGGCGATCCATTCGCTATCCTTTCACAGCCCCGGCCATCAGGCCGTTGATGAGCTGCTTTTGCATGAAGATAAAGATGGAGAGTGAAGGCACGATAACGATCACCACGCCCGCCATCATCAGGCCCAGGGATTCCGCGTCAATGTCATAGAGCATGCTGATGCCGATCTGCACCGTGCGGAAGCTGGAGGAGTTGGTCACCAGCAGCGGCCACATGTACTGGTTCCAGGTGTTCAGGAACACATAGGCCCCCAGTGCCCCAAGCGCCGGGCGGGAGAGGGGTACCACAATGGACGCCATGAAGCGCGGGTTGTTGCAGCCGTCAATCTGGGCGGCCTCGTGAAGCTCCCGGGAGAAGGTGAGGTAGTTCTGGCGCATCAGGAAGATGCCCATGGCGCTGGTGAGGTAGGGGACGATCAGCACCTGGAAGCTGTCCAGCCAGCCCCAGCGGGCGACGGTGAGGTAGTTGGCGATGATGGTGGCTTCCCCCGGCACCATCATGGTGGCCAGCACCAGGATAAACAGCCACTTCTTGCCCCTGAAGTCCAGGAAGGCAAAGGCGAAGGCCGCCAGGGAGCAGGTGACCATCTGCCCCAGCATCACGCTGGTGGACACGATGAATGAGTTGCGGATGAAGGTGAGGAAGTTGTAGGCCGGATGGGTGAAGGCCTTGGAGTAGTTGTTCAGGTTGATGGACGAGGGGATGAGGACGTTCTGGTAGATCTCGTCCGCGGGCATGACGCTGATCAAAAGCGTGTAAATCAAAGGCGCCAGTATCAACAGGAGCATCGGGATGTTCAAGAGCATATTGCCCAGCTTGTTGAGGTTCCTGCGCGCGGCCAAACTTGCCATCAGTAGTGCACGCTCCTTTTCTCAAAGCTGAACTGGATCAGGGTGATAATCAGGACGATGACAAACAGGATGATGGACCTGGCCGCCGCCGTGCCGAAGCGGAAGTTGAAAAAGGCATCCCGGTAGATGGCGTAGACGATGACGTTGGTGGCGTCCCCCGGCCCGCCCTGGGTCAAAAGCCGGATCTGGCTGAAGGACTGGAAGGCGCTGATGATGTTGATGATGATTTGGAAGAACAGCGTTGGCGAGATGGAGGGCAGGGTGATGGAAACCAGCTTGCGCCAGTAGCCCGCCCCGTCGATGGAGGCGCTCTCGTACAGCTCGTCCGGCACGCCCCTTAGGCCCGCTGAAATAAAGATGAAGTTGATGCCGCTGGCCAGCCAGATGGTGACCATGGAGACGGAAAACAGCGCCCACTTGGGGTCGCCCGTCCAGTTGACCTGGGTGCCCAGGAGGATGTTGAGCAGCCCGTTGGTGGGGTGCAGGATCATCCGGAAAGCCATGGACGCAGCGGCCGAGGCGATGGCCACCGGCATGGCGTAGGAGGCTGAGGCAAAGGTGACGCCAGGATATTTCCTGGTGGTGAGCAGGCTGGTGGTGAGCCCGACAATGAGCCCGCCGAAGGCCACGATGGCCACGAACTGGAAGGTGACCCCCACGCTGGCCCAGAAGGAGGAACTGGAAAAGAGGTCCGTATAGTTGCGCAGCCCCCAGAACACCTTGGCGTTGCCCAGTTTGTCTGTCAGGTAGGTGCTTAAATAAATGGTGCGGCCGAAGGGATAGAACAGAAACAGCGCGAATATCGTGAACGCCGGAAGCAGGAAAAGATAGGGTTCAATGGTCGCGTAGAAGCCCTTTTTGATCCTGGTCCGGGGTTTTGCGGTGGGCGTCTTCAAGCTGTCTGTCAGAGACATCTTCACTCCTTTTCGTGGGCAGCTGGCCCTTTGCTTGTTGATATTGGCTTGATGCTACCATAAGATATGCATAAATGCAAGAACACGGCGCCCGGGAAATACAGCTTGGTAAAATCTATGTATATCGGATTTAAAACGGCCCGGCCGGTATGCTAAGATAAAAACACAAATTGCGCAGGAGGGCACGGCATTGGAGTTCACGGGGAAAACAGCGGTTATCACCGGCAGCTCCCGGGGCATCGGGGCTAAGGTAGCGGAGGCGTTCAGGGGTGCTGGCGCCAGGGTGGCGGGGATGGATTTGAACCCGCCCACGAAGGAGCCTGACCTGTTTTTCCAGGGGGACATTGGGGAACAGGCGGCGCTTGAGCGCTTCGCCGGGGCCGTGACAGAGGAATTTGGCCGGGTGGACTTCCTCATCAACAACGCCATGTTAAGCCGGGGCGGCATAAACGCCTGCGGCTATGAGGATTTTTTGGCGGCGCTGAAGGTGGGGGTCGCCGCGCCGTACTACCTCACACAACTCCTTTTACCCCATTTCGCGCCGGGCGCGTGTGTCATCAACATCTCCTCCACCCGGGCCTTCCAGAGCCAGGCCAATACCGAGAGCTACACCGCCGCCAAGGGCGGCATCACCGCGCTCACCCACGCCATGGCCGTAAGCCTGGGCGGCAGGGCCCGGGTCAACGCCATCGCCCCCGGCTGGATAGACACCACCGGCAGCGTTTTCACCGGCAGCGACCTAAGCCAGCATCCCGCCGGGCGCGTGGGGGAGCCTAAAGACATAGCGGCAGCCGTGCTTTTCCTCTGCGGGGAGGGGGCCTCCTTTATCACCGGGCAGACCCTGGTGGTGGACGGCGGCATGGGCCGCCTGATGGTCTACCACGGGGACGGGGGCTGGGTTCTTTCCTGACAGGGCGGTTTACCCGCCTTTTTTGAGGGGTATACTTTCTTTTGAAAACCGCGCAACGCAAGAAAGGTGGAGACATTATGTCTGTCATGGAAGTAACAAAAGACAATTTTGAGAAGGAGGTCCTGCAGTCCGAGAAGCCAGTGCTGGTGGATTTCTGGGCGTCCTGGTGCGGCCCCTGCCGCATGGTGAGCCCGGTGGTGGAGGAGATCGCCCTGGAGCACCCGGAGATTAAAGTCTGCAAGATCAATGTGGACCAGGAGCAGGAGCTGGCGCGGCGCTACCGCATCATGTCCATTCCCTCCCTGTATGTGTTCAAAAACGGCGAGGTAGCCAACAAGACCATCGGCGCCGTGCCCAAGCAAAACATCCTGGCGATGCTTGCCTGATTTTCAGCCACCTTGCGAAAAAGCGGCGGTTTGCCGCTTTTTTGCCTGTGGTATCATGATAATGGATGAGGGCTAAGGTCAAAGGAGGCTAAAGGATGATGTACTGTGTTCAGTGCCGTGAACTGCTGGACGCGCCCTGCCCCAAACGCCGCCATGTGATGAGGGAGCCTGAGGACGGCGACCAGGTGCTTTTGTTCCGCGGGGACGCGGTCCAGGCGGGCATCCTGGACGCCATGCTCAAGGACGCGGGCATCCCCTTATTAAGGGAAGGCCGCCTGGGCTCGGGCCTGACCGCCTGGGCGGGGGAGATGCTGGAGTCCTACAGCGTCTACGTGCCCTGGGCGCTGTATGGCAAGGCCAATGAGCTGGCCATGGTATTGAAAGCGCCGCCCCAGGAGCCAGGCGGCGGCACTGATCTGGCGGAGTGATCCGGCTGGGCGTTTGGCCGGCGGCGTATATGCCGCCGGCTTTTTTATCCCTTATAGTCCCGGCGGCGCAGGGTGGCCCAGGTGAGGAGGGTCAGCACGGCCCACAGCCCCAGGCTCACCGGCAGCAGCTGCCCCGGCGTGGTGGCCGGGCCTGTGGAAAAGCGACCGCCGGGGCCCATCATGGAGCTTAACAGGTCAGGCTGGGCGGCGCCGAAGGTGAAGATGTCAAGCTCCCCCGCCAGGCCCATCATGCCGTATTCGCCCAGCTTAAA
>JAQVQY010000101.1 GCA_028701335.1 Eubacteriales bacterium | reverse complement strand
TTTTGACCCCGAAGCGGACGTGATCCGCCTTGCCGTCTCCGTCCCTGTCCAGGTTCTCCAGGGTGGTCCCCAGCATGTTTTCTTCCACCCAATAAGTTTTTCCAACTGGCATATGTATCCTCCTATCCTTTGATGGCTCCTTCCAGCACGCCTTGCATGATATAGCGCTGGAAGAAAATATAGATGATGATGACAGGGATAACCGCCATGATCAACGCAGGCAGAATCAGATTCCACTGGTTCCCATACTCACCGAAGAGAGTATTGACGGAAAGCACAATGGTAAACTGCCTCATATCCAACAGCATCAGCACCGGCAGCAGGTAATCATTCCAGGTCCATATAAACATCTGCACGATGATGGTCCCCATCGCAGGACGGAGCAAGGGCAGAATAATTCGGAAAAAGGTACCGAATTCACTGGAACCGTCGATGCTTGCAGCCTCCTCCATTTCTCTAGAGATGGACTTGGTGAAGCCATGGAACATAAAGATGGAGAGACTGACGCCCAAACCAATGTAGAGAACCGAGAGCCCGGGTAGGTGCCCCTTCAACTGGAGTTTAGATGCCATCTGGTACAAGGGAATCATGATGGCATGGAATGGCACCAGCATGGAGGAGATAAACAGCAGAAAGATGACGGTGCTGTACTTTGTCCTAGTACGGGACAACTTGTACCCAGCCATCGCCCCAAACAGCACGATTCCCGCAATGGCCAGTGCCGAAACGATGGCGGTATTGCCCGTGCTTCGTAGCAACTTGATGCGCTGAAAGACGGTGATATAATTATCCAGGGACCAGGACTTCGGCAGCGAAAGGGTGGACAGGAAGATCTCCTGGAAGGATTTGAAGGAGTTGAGGAAGCCGATGAGGATGGGGAACAGGAAGATGAGGGCCAGCAGGGTGAGCAGCAATATGTTCAGCACGTAAAGGGGCGTGATACGGCGGGTCATAGCTCCACCTCTCGGCGCTTCATCAGCAGCAACTGCGCGACGGTGAACACCAGCACGATCAGAAGGAATACCACGGCCTTGGCGCTGGCGTAACCGAACATGTAGTTTCCGGAGAAGGCTTCCTCAAAAATATTCAGGGTCATCACCTGGGTGGCCCAGCCCGGCCCGCCGCCAGTGAGAGCATAAACGATTTCGTAGCTCTTGAAGGCGTCTTTGATGGTCAGGAACATACAGATGGTCAGGGAGTAGAAGATCAGCGGCAGCTTGATGTGCCAAAACACTTGGGAGGGCTTCGCGCCGTCGATCACCGCCGCCTCCTTCAACTGCACCGGCACCCCCGCCAGGCCCGCCAGGAAGATCACCATCAGAAGGGGTGTCCCATGCCAGAGGGAGACGATGATGATGGACCAAAAGGCCAAATCCACATTGCTCAGCCAGGATTGGTTCAGAAAGCCCAGCAGGGGGATGGAGGAACCGATCTGCGTGAAAACCTGCCGGAATACAAAGGACCACATGAACGTGCCCACAATGGTGCTGATCATATATGGCACAAAGATCACCGTTCGGAATATCTTTTGCAACCACTTGGCGCAGGCTTCGATCATCAACGCGAGCAGCAGGGCGATCAAGGGTTGCAGAATCACTAGCGCCGCCACCAGCTTGAAGGTATTTTTGAGCGCCATGACAAAGTAGCGGTCCTTGGTGAAGATGTTGATGAAATTTTGAAGCCCCACAAAGCCGTACTTCGGATTCATGAAGTGCCAGTTGGTGAAGCTGTAAAACAACCCTTGCATGGTAGGCAGCAGCGATAACGAAAAATAAAACAGAAAAGCTGGCAAAACGAAGGCGGTAAATGAAAAATACTTTCGGACCTTTCGGCTCATCATATCTCCTCCAGACACTCTTTGTCTCTCATTATAAGGAGAATCCAGCTGCGTACAACGAGCCATCTTTTCGGTTTTGTGGACATTTTTTTGAATCCGCACGTCTGGGCAGGGGATTATCCCTTGCCCCGCTCCCGGTACACGCCGGGTGTGAAGCTGGTCTGAGTTTTGAAAACCCGGCTGAAATAACGGACGTCCTGATAGCCGGCGCTCTCCGCCACTTCAAATATGCGCAGCTGCGGCTGCTCCAATAGGAGTTTTTTGGCGTGCTCAATGCGTAATTCGGTCAGGTGGGCCAAAAAGTTCTGCCCCGTCTCCTGCTTGAAAACGTGGCTGAAATAGGCGGGACTCATCTGAATCTGCCGGGCTACGCTTTCCAGCGTCAGGTCCCGTTGAAAATGGGCGTGCATGTGGGCCTTGGCCATGGCGATAATGCGGCGTTGCTCCACCTGGTATTGCTTGCCCAATATCCCTTTGATCTCCCGGATGCTGCCCCCCAGGGCCGCCATGGCTTGGGCGAAGGTCCCCGTGGTCAACAGCCTTCGCATCTGCCGAACATAGCTCTCCGGAAAGGACGCCTCCAGGGAAGCCTTGCTTTCTTGCAATGCCTGGAATAGGGAGCGGTAAAAGCCACGCAGATAGATGAATAGCTGTGCCGGATGGCAGGGAGCTTGGTACAGGGAGGCAGCCGCCTCAATCAGGCCATGGGCGGCGTCTTCGTAGGCTTCCTGAAGGATGGACTGCACAGCCTTGGTTCTGGCCGTTTGGGCCTCCTGCCCCGGGAGTTGCCAGGACGTGGCCTCGTCCTCCCACTGGCTAAAGCAGCATTGCTCCGAGAAACGCAGATGCAGCATGGCCCGCTCCTCGGCCTTGCGCACCAGGGCAGGGATGTCGGAGAGGGATTGGGTTACGCCCCCATAGGAGAGAACGAGGGGTTCTTCCTGCTGGTGCGGTAGGTTGGAAAAGAGATGCGACATCTCCTGCCGGGCGTCGGGAAGATGCGCCTCGTCGCCGCCTAGAAACAGCAGGATGTGGCCGGGGGTATCCTCCACCATGGCGGGTTTCAAATTCGTTCGGTTGCTGTAGGAAGCGCTCAGAACCCCCAGGAGCCCCGTAGCGCTTTCGTCCGAGTGGGAGATCTGGTACACCTGAATATGCCGGGACATGAAATAGTGCTGCCACGCTTCCACGTCCCCGGTGGGTAGGGCATCGATCAGGGAACCCTGAAGCAGCAGGCGCAGAATGCTCTGTGCCGCCAGGGTCTCTTTGGCGGTGGCCAGCGCACTGCGTTCCCGGACGGTCTCTAGCTTTTGGATGCTGGCCCGCATCAGCGTCACCAGTTCCTGGTTGTCCACAGGCTTTAGCAGGTAGCTGGTCACCCCCAACCCAATGGCCTGCTGGGCGTAGGTGAAATCATTGTAGCCGCTGATGATGATGAAATCGCAGGGGATGTCTTTTTCCCGGCAGCGCTGGATCAACGCCAGCCCGTCCAGATGCGGCATACGGATATCGGTCAGCACAATATCTGGCCGGCATCTCACAATGGCCTCCAGCGCCTGGGCCCCGTCGGAAGCTTCCTCCAGGATGCTGATTTCCGGAATCTGTTCGGTGAGGGTTTTGCGAAAGCCACGGCGAACCAAGGGTTCGTCGTCCACGATCAGCAGTTTATACATCCTTTGTCTCCCTTTCCGGTTGCATGTCGGGGATCAGCAGCGTTACCGTGACGCCGTGCCCTATGACGCTGTGGATGAAAAGGCCGCTTTTTTCGCCAAAGAGGAGGCGCAGCCGGGCGTGGATGCTGGCCAGGCCTACGCCGTGGCCTCGGGGTGCTTTCTCGCGGGAGGGTCGGGTTTCGCCCCGGGCGATTTCCTGCCGGATTTCATCCAGCTTGTCCGGGCCGATGCCTATGCCATTGTCGGAGATTTCCACGTGGACGCATTGGTCCCGGTACCAGGCCCGCAGGGTGATGCGCCCGTCCCGCTTCCCAAACAAGCCGTGCATGAAGCAGTTTTCCACAATGGGTTGCAAGCTGATTTTAACGATCCATTTGTTCAGGGTTTCATCAGCGATTTCTTCTTCGTAATGGAAGCTGTCGTTGCGTATGCGGAAAATGGAGATATAGCTGTGAAGATGCTCCAGTTCCTCGGAGAGGGTGACGGTTTTTTGCCGGTTGTCTATGGAAAAGGACAGGTATTTCCCAAGGATGATGATCATCTGCGCGACGTCGTAATCGTCGTTGAGCACGGCCAGGGTCTTGATGGATTCCAGGGTATTGTATAGAAAGTGGGGATTGATTTGGGATTGCAAGGCGCTAAGCTGCGCGTCGCGCTGCTTGAGCTCGGCCTCGTACACGGTTTGGATCAGCGCTTGAAGCCGGTCGGAAGCCTGGTTGAAGGCAAAGGTCATCTGCCCGATTTCGTCGTTGTGGCGCACGGGAAGGCGTATGTGGAAGGCCCCTTGCATCACCTGCAGCATATGCTTTGTCAGAGCCTCCAGGGGCTTGCTGATGCTGCGGGAGAGCAATTCGGTGGTAATGGTGGTGATCAACAGCATAAAGCCGGAGGCCAGCAGGATCATCCACAAAATGGAGGTGGTGCCCCGAAACAGGAAGGACAGCGGCGTGGCGATCAGGAAGGTCCATTCCGTCAGGGGGGAATGAAACACGCTAACCCGCATGGCTTCACCCCGCAGGACTCGGGTATAGGTCCCGTTGGGAAGCGCCCGCAGGGCGAGGATGTCCTCCGGGGCGGCCGGGTCTGGAGCGCCCCCGAAGGTATAAAAGGGTCCGGCCTCGTCCAAGACGCAGAGAAAGCCGTTGGGTGCTATTTCATATTGCCTGGCGTAATGGCCGATCACATCCACCTTGCAGTTGATGACGATGACGCCCAGAAGCTTTCTGCTGGTAAGGTTGTAAACCTTTCTGGCGATATTATACCGCGCGGGCGCCCCCTTTTCGTAGGAGAGATAAAGGACCTTTGCCACGTCCTCCCGCATCATGGATTGATACCATTGCTCGCTGGGAAAGTCATAAAGGCTGAGGGTGGGCAGCCATTTATCCGAATACAGATAATTCCCCGTGTCTGGGCGGAAGAGCTGTATGCCGGCAAGGTCGTCGCTGTAATTGAGGACCATGCTGAGCTCTTCCTTGGCATCCCTCTCCACCTTGAGAAGATCCGAGCGGGGAGCGTCCCTGGGAGTGGTGAAGAACGTGTGGACGGTATTGTTATAGGAAACGAAGACTGCCATGTTGCTAAGGAATTCCAGGCTCGATTCGATATTTGCGTTCAACTGTTGCAGCATCTGGGAATGCAGGTCGCCCACTTCTCTTTGAAAGATTTCCGTATAACCGATCATCGTTAGAGCCGTCAGCAGACTGATGGTGAGAAAGATGATGAGTCCGTAGGAGAGAAGCAAGCGGTATTTGAATCTTCTTCGTTTCATGAACACAAATCCTTATCGTAACGCGCTTGTTCTTATGCCCATGCCGCGGCTGGAGCCGGGACATGCCCCGGAAGCGGATCGGGGCATGCTATTGATGATAATTTCCCGGTCAATCCGGGGCGACACAAAAATCTTGGTAATCTCCGTGTTCTTTCGGCTTTCCTCCATGGCTTCCCCCAGCATTTCCAGGGGCACCACTTTGGAAAACAAGGGGGATGGATCGATTCGTCTGTATTCCAAAAGCCGGATCACGTTCCCCCAATCATTGCCGATGCCGGCACAGCTACCGGAGATTTTCTTTTCCCCCAAAACAAACTCGTAAGGAGGGAAAGCCGCCATCTGGTCCGGGGACACCACGCCAAAGGCCTCCGCCGTGCCGCCTCTGCGAATCATTTTGAAGGCCTGTTCATAGGTGGCGGGGGTTTCAACGGCTTCCAGCACATAATCTGCGCCGACGCCACGGGTCAGCCGTAGGACCTCTTGCACAGGGTCGGGGGTATCTTGAATGTCGATCACAGCATCCACGTCCATTTCCTTGGCGATCCGCAGCCTGCGTTCGCTGTTTCCGACAACGATTACAGGGGCCGCCCCCCGAAGCCTGGCGAAAGCCCCATGAAGGATGCCAAGGCCGCAGCCGATGACCACGACGCTTGAGGAAATCTTGCTGTTCATCCTTTTGGACGCATGCATCACGGCGGTCATAGGCTCGATAAAGGTTGCGGAATAATCGTCGATACCATCGGGAATGCGGTAGCAGTTTTTGACGGGTGCTTTGACATATTCAGCGAAAGCACCGTTGGCATGGATCCCCAGTTGGGTGAAGGTGGAGCAGAGCAGCGGGTCGCCGCGGCGGCAAAAGTAACAGGTGCCGCAGGTGTCAGAATACTTCTTGCTCGTAGAACATCAAAAATGCAACGCGGCATGTTTTTGAAGGCATCGCACACAGCTTGTACCGATGTTATATATCTTTCCGGAAGATGCATTTCACCATCCAAGTA
>JAQVQY010000100.1 GCA_028701335.1 Eubacteriales bacterium | reverse complement strand
TGTGCGTTTATTGATTTGGGTCAAAGATGCTATTTATCTTGACCCTGGATCACTGAAGAACAGAAGCATCGTAACTAACAAAGCGGTTTTAGCTTAATCGCTATAACCGCTTTGTCTACGCTCTGAGGAAGGGCGGAGCCCTTCCTTTCCTTATCCAATCTCACAGGATAAAAGGCGCAATCCAAAGCCGATAAACCGCATTCAGTCCATGTCCCAATATGAGCCTAATCAGGCTCACCATATATCGGCTCGCTTCGGCCGTTGCGAAGTCGGTCAGGCATACCCATACTTCTTCAATGCCGCGTGAAAACCTATCGAGTAGAAATCCGCGAACTCCTGGATGGCCTGCTCCGGGGCAGTTTCCAAGGCCTTTGGAACATCGGCGGAGAAAGCCACCGGAGCATTGCCGTTGGCGGTCACGATGTTCTTGTCCCTGAACGATTCCTCCGGCAGGTAGCCCTGGGTATTGGTGTATTGGGGTAGTTCCGCCATCTCCCGGGGGTCCGTCACAGACGGCGCCCATCACCCGGCCGCTGGCCTTGAGGGCGCGGGCTTGCTGGGCGATGCGCGCCGGCGGGCCTTTCTGCCAGGAGCCATCGGCTTCGATGAGAATCAAGGCATGGGCGTCCTCCGGTATGTCGTCTATGGTAAGCTGCGGCAGCAGGTGAGGCCGCCGATGGAGATTTAAGCGAAGTTGGCAGTGGATACGAAGCGTACCTCGTAGCCCTGGGCCACCCCGACCCTGAGGGCGGGCGCCAGGTAAGCGAACTCACAGTCCGCGAATCTGTCCAGAAGGATGAAAACCACCTGTTTCATGGACGGCTCCTTTCAGCGGGGCTTGGCCCGGCTTTTGTTGATATACCCGGACAGGAGTTGCATACACGGTGTATGCGGCCAGCCCCATACAGGGTATGATAAGGAGAGAGATCAATCAAAAAAGGAGGAAATAAGCGATGAAAAGCCCGACGATGCTTTATTATAACCTTCAGGAGGGCCGGGCGGGGGACATCCGGCGGATAGCGGAGGAGCTGGGCATCCGCGTGCGCGCTGTGGATAAAAACGAATATCATCAAACGCTTGCGGCGCTCTGCGGCCTGCAAGAAAAAGCCCCCGGAGCCAGTCAGGGCGAGGGCTTTGAGGAGGAGATGCTGGTGATGGCGTTTTTCCCGGAGGGCCTTTTGGGCCAGCTGCTTGACGCCATCCGCGCGGTGGGAATAGCGCCTGTGGCGCTTAAGGCAGTGCTGACTGAGAACAACGCCCGCTGGAACTCGGTAAAACTCAATCTGGAGCTGATGGAAGAATATGCCTATTTCCGCGGGCAGCAGGAGGCCCGGCGCCAGGAGGACGCGAATAAAGCCTGAGAGAAAAGGTTATACGCCGCCTACATCCAGGGAGGCGAAATAATCCTCCGGGGTTTCAGCCCGGCGGATCAGGCGGAAGCCGCCGTCCGGCTGGCGGAGCACCTCGGCTGAGCGCAGGCGGCCGTTATACTGGTAGCCCATAGCCCAGCCATGGGCGCCCGCGTCATGCAGGATCACCAGATCACCCAGTTCAATGGGTGGCAGGGCGCGGTCAACGGCAAATTTGTCGTTGTTTTCGCACAAGGCTCCGGTGAGGTCCGCTATGAGGGTGTGGGGCAGATGCTCCTTACCCACTACCGTGGCGTGGTGATAGGCCCCGTACATGGCCGGGCGCATGAGGTTGGCGGCGGCGGCGTCCAGGCCGATGAACACCTTGTGCCCGTCCTTTAAGTGAACCGCCCGGGTGACCAGAAAACCGTGGGGTCCCGTGACAAAGCGGCCCAGTTCCGTCTTGATCTCCACCGTCCCGTTTTCACCAAACCGGCGCAGGTAGGCCTCTTTGACCGCCTGTCCCACCGCCAGGATGTCCACAGCTTCCTCGCCCGGGTGATAGGGGATGCCGATGCCGCCGGAGAGGTTGATAAAAGCCAGCTCAAGGCCGGTCTGCTCCTGGAGTTCCAGCCCCAGGCCAAACAGATAGTCCGCCTGGACGGGATAGTAATTGGCGTCCAAGGAGTTGCTGGCCAGCATCGCGTGCAGGCCAAAGCGCCTGGCGCCCAGGTTTTTTAGTTTCATAAGCCCTTCAGGCAGGTCTTTTGGCATCCAGCCGAATTTGCTCTCCCGGGGGTTGCCCATAAACTGGTTGTCTCCCATCACCTCAGGGCCGGGATTCACCCGGAGGGAGATGGTCTCCGGGATTCCGCCGTTATCATGAAGCGTCATGATGTCGCTGGGGTCGTCCAGGTTGATGTAGGCATTAAGGCTCCGGGCAAGGGCGAACTCGTGGGGCGGCATGGCGTTGGCGGAGAACATGATGTCCTCCCCCCTGATCCCCAGGCGCCGGCCCATGAGCAGCTCCGTTTCAGAGGAGCAGTCCAGCCCGCAGCCTTCGGACAGAAGCACTTTCAGGATTTCGGGGTTGGGCAGCGCCTTGACAGCAAAATACTCCTTAAACCCGCGCGCCCAGGCAAAAGCCTGGTATAGGAGCCTGACGGTTTCCCGGATGTCCGCTTCGTCATACAGGTAAAAAGGGGTGGGGTACTGGCTGGCGGCGGCTTCAAACACATCGTCCGGCACATTGAAATTCGGCAAAGGCTTCCTCCAATTGATGATTGTGCCCTGAGTATAAGGATACAAAAAAGGCCGGGCAAGCCGCCCGGCCCTAAAATACTGAAAAGGTACTGTTTGGGCTTCAGCCCAGCGCCACGTCAAGAATCATCATCACTGTAAAGCCCAGGGCCACGCCGATGATGCCGATGTTGGAGTGGCCGTCCTCTTGAAGCCCCGGGATCAGTTCCTCCACCACCACGTAGATCATGGCGCCGGCGGCAAAAGCCAGCAGGTAGGGCAGGATGGGCACCATGACGCTGGTGAGGTAGATGGTGATAATGGCGGCCACCGGCTCCACCAGCCCGGAGAAGGTGCCGAACCATAAGGCTTTGGGTTTGGACATGCCGGAGGACCTGAGCGGTAGCGAGATAATGGCGCCTTCCGGGATGTTCTGGAGTGCTATGCCGATGGACAGCGCCAGGGCGCTGGCCCAGGTGATGCCCGCTTCTCCCAGGGCCAGCCCCGCATAGACCACGCCCACGGCCATGCCCTCAGGGATGTTGTGAAGCGTTACCGCCAGCATCAGCATGGTGTTTTTCCGGGCGTGGGAGGGCAGGCCTTCAGGCTCCTTGGCGCCCTGGTGCATATGGGGGATAAAGGTGTCCAGCAGCAGCAGGAAGCCCATGCCTGCCAGGAAACCCACCGCCGGAGGCAGCCAGGGGATGGCGCCCAGCTCCCCGGACTTGGCGATGGCGGGCAGCAGCAGCGACCACACCGAGGCCGCTATCATCACGCCCGAGGCGAAGCCCAGCATCAATTTCCGAAACCAGGGTTTCATCCGGCCTTTTAGGAACAGCACCATCCCGGCGCCCAACGTGGTGCCAAAGAACGGGATCAGGATGCCCACAAGAATATCACCAGTGATCATATGCGCTGTCCTTTCTTGCCTGGTGTCAGGAGTTCGGCCCCCTTTGGGGCAATTTCAAGGGGCAGGGCGCGCCAGGCGGGATAGGCGCTTAGGCTTTCAGCCATGCGCCCGGGGAAGGCGCTGTCGTGGTGCAGGCACAGAAGGCTGGGCCCCGCCCCGCTGATGAAGCAAGCGTCAGCCCCCGTTTGAAGGGCCAGCCCGGCCACGTCCTCTCCCTGGGGAATCAGCGGAAACCGCCAGGGCTGGTGCAAGCGATCCCGGCAGGCTTCATTCAGCAGGTGAAAGGCGCCGGTTTCTATCGCTTTGATCAGCAGCGCCGTCCGGGAGAGGTTGAACACGGCATCCCCCCGTGAGACCTCCTTCGGCAGCGCCCGGCGCGCCTTTTCCGTTTCCAGGGGAAAATCCGGCACCAGGGCCAGAGGGCCCAAGCCCGGGTGGGGGGAGACGGGCAGGCTGCGCACCGCATTATCAGCCGTGACGCTCACCCTGATGCCGCCATACACCGCTGCTGCGGCGTTGTCCGGATGCCCCTCCATGCCGGCGGCCAGCTCCAACAGTTCCTCCGGCGGGAGGCGAACACCCATCAGCGCGCCCGCCGCCAGGATCCCCGCTGTGATACAGGCGGCGCTGCTGCCCAAGCCCCGGGCCGGCGGGATTTCCGAACGAATGTCTATCTCAAGCCCAGGCGCTTTTTTCCCAAAGGCCTCTGCCGCGTAATGAAAAGCCCGGCAGACCAGGTTGTCCTCCCCGGAAAACACCGGAGGGCAGCCGGTGATCACAAGCCCGCTGTCCTTTGGCGTGAAACGGATGTCCGCGTAAAGGCCAAGCGCCATGCCCAGGCAGTCGAAGCCGGGGCCCAGGTTGGCGGAAGAGGCGGGCACGCGGACGGTTACCATGCCTTTGCCTCTTGGAATGCCGTGGCCGGGATATCGCGTGGATCAATCACTTTCCCCCGCAGCTCCGGCACTCCTTCAAGCCAGGACAGGGACTTTGGCGGCGGCAGGCCGGTTTTTTCTGACAGCGCCCGCATGGCGGAAAGGCCCTCCGGCGCCTCTTCTCCCAGCGCCCTGAGCACCGCCTCCGGGAACTTGAAGGGAGAGGCGGTGGCCAGCACCAGCGTTTTGCCCGGCGCCAGTTGTGCCCGCAATTGCCCATAGGCGTGCCAGGCCACGGCGGCATGGGGATCCAATACATAGCGGTGATTATCCCAGCACTGGCGGATGGCGGCCAGGGTGTCCTCCTCCGCGGCGCTCACGGCCAGGAAATCCGCCTGGATGCCCTTCAGCAGATCATCGGAAAGCTGGTAGTGCCCCTGCTCCTGAAGCTCATTCATCAGTCCCGCTACCAGTTCACTGTCTCCTCCTGATGCCAGGGACAGCAGGCGCTCCACATTGCTGGACACCAAAATATCCATGGATGGGGACAGGGAGAGTTGCAGCCCTCGCCGCTTGTCATACCGGCCGGTGGCCAGGAAGTCCGTCAGCACCCGGTTCTGGTTGGACGCGCAGGCCAGTCTGCCCAGGGGCAGGCCCATTCGCTTGGCCAAAAGTGCCGCCAGGATGTTCCCGAAGTTGCCGCTGGGGACCACCACATGAAGCGGATCGCCTGGCGCGACAGCTCCGTTTTGAACAAGCTTTTTGTATGCGCTGAAATAATACACCACCTGGGGCACCAGGCGGCCGATGTTGATGGAGTTGGCGCTGGACAGGATCAACCCCTCCGGCAGGCCGGCCCCGGCTGTCCGGGCAAAGGCGGATTTGACCCCGGCCTGGGCCATGTCAAAATCGCCCCTGATGCCAAAGGCTTCAAGGTTCCCGCCCGGCATCCGGCGCATCTGGGCCTCCTGTACGGGGCTGACACCGCCCTGGGGGTAGAACACCACAGCCTTGGTGTCCGGCAGGTCCCTAAACCCCGCCATGGCGGCGGAGCCCGTGTCCCCGCTGGTGGCGGCGAGGATGAAGATCTTATGCCCCGGGCGAATCTTGCCCCGCGCCAACACCATCAGCTGGGGGAGGGCGGTGAGCGCCAGGTCCTTAAACGCCGCGGTGGGGCCATGGAAAAGCTCCAGCACAAAGGCGTCTCCAAGCGGGCGGACCGGCGCCACCTGGGGGCTGTCAAACCGGCCACCATAGGCAGCCTGGGCCGCGGCGCCTATCTCTTTAGGCGTAAAGCCCGGAAGGAGTATAGCCCACAACGCCGCCGCCAGCTCGAGGTAAGCGTCCGGAAGGGTATCCCAGTCAACCCGCGGCAGCGAGTCCGGCAGGTACAGCCCGCCGTCCGGGGCGATGCCACCCAGCAGCGCTTCCGGCGCCAGGACCTTGGGACTCCCTCCCCGGGTGCTGACAAACCGCATAAGCGCCTCCTTCAATTCTCTTGCTGCCATTGTAAACAAGGGTTCAAAGAGCGTCAACCGGGATTTCACCCGAAAAGGCAAAGTAAAACCGCCGCGCTCTTCATTCGCGCGGCGGCGGTTTCCCGCTACATCTGATTCAGCCGGCAACATCCCCGCCAAAGCTGTTGACGGTGTGCCAGTCTTCCAACTCCTTAGCGGCCCTCTCCGCCTCCCTGGCGGCGCTTTTGGCTTCCTTCACCTGGGCGGCGCTCACAAAACGGTAGCGGTAGCCCAGCACCAGGCCCAGCAGCAGCATGAAGATGCTGAAGCCGTGGAGCAGAAGAAGCAACGCGGCGAACACGGTGACGGTCATGCTGCCCGCCTGCCGGTCATCCTTCTGGATGATGAGGCGGTGCTGGTTGCCCTTGTCGATGAGCCCGGTCAACCAGTTGAGCGCCCTGATGAGGACGCCTACCTCCCTGGGAATGTCCTGGGTCGCTTTG
>JAQVQY010000025.1:12104-25001 GCA_028701335.1 Eubacteriales bacterium | reverse complement strand
CCCCTTTGTTTCTTGCCCTATTATATCACATTTCGTCTTGTTTCCCTTGATTATTCCTTGCTTTCCTGCAGCTCAATGGCAAAGTCCCAGCCGCTCGGGGCTGGGACTTTGTCTACAGTCTGAAAGGGCCCGAAGGCCCTTCTTTATTGTACTTTTCAGTAACGGTTGGCGTTGTGCTTGCCGTAGCAGTCGTGGCAGTAGACGGGCCGGTCGCCCCGGGGCTGGAAAGGCACCTGGGTGGTGGCGCCGCACTCGTCACAAATTACGGAGTACATCTGGCGCTCGCCGCGGTTTTGGCTGCGGCGGTTGGCACGGCAGCTGGGGCAGCGGCCGGGCTCGTTCTGGAAGCCTTTTTCGGCGTAGAACGCCTGCTCGGAAGAGGTGAAAGCGAATTCGGCGCTGCACTCACGGCAGGTCAGGGTTTTGTCGGTGTACATGATATCATGTCCCTCCTAAAATATTGTCCAAACCAATGCGATGAGTGTTTCCGAGGCCACGCATCAGTCACCTGATGGGCAATACCGGAAGGAACACCTGAATCCCTGGGCTTGGTCCGTTACAAAATTAACACATATTTCAAAAGTTGTAAAGCGTTTTCCAAAATAATTTGATTGGCTTCCCCGGGCTCCAGGCCTGCTTGACGCTGTTTTGGCCGGATGATACGATGCCACCAAGTGACAGCATCGAAAGGAGAGGGCAATGCGCGCCAGATGGCTACTGTTGTTTCTGTGCCTGTGTGTGGCCGCGCTGCCCCTTTCCCATGCGGCTGGCGGTACTGTGGAGGCGGGCTCCGCCCTGCGGGCGCTGCTGATTTCCTCTGACCGCTTTGTGACGATGCCGGAGACCACGCCCTCTTCCTTCAACAACGTGGTGAACCTGCGCCGGGCGCTGCTGGAGGACGCCCGGGGTTATCGGGCCATCCGGGCGACAGCCAACCAGGCGCTGGATGCCGGCGAGTTCGCGGCCCTGGCCCGGGAGGCGCTGGGAGAGGCCAGGGAAGGCGATATTTCGCTCATCTACCTTAGCTCCCACGGCCTGCTCACCCTTAAGGAGGGGCGGATGAACTTCGCCCTGCTGCTAAGCGACGGCGTCAGGGAAACAACCCTTGACACCCGCGCGATCTATGAGGGCTTAAAAGACATCAAGGGCATCAAGGTTCTGATCCTTGACGCCTGTTATTCCGGAGCCGCCATCCACAAGGGCGACGAGGCGCTGGCGGTGGCCAGCCTCTTCACGGGGGATGATTTCAAGGTGCTCACCAGCACCGGGGCGCGGGAGCCCAGTATTCTCTGGACCGGCCCCAAGGGCACGCTCAGCGGCGGCAGTTATTTTGCCCAGGCCATGGTGCAGGGATTGGGCGCCCAGGGGAGCTTTGCCGCGGACGCCAACCGGGACGGGGTGGTGACGCTGGCGGAGCTCCTGCGGCACCAGCGGCTGTACTACGGCGCCTCCAGCCCCCAGCTGTATCCTGAGGGGGATCCGCTCCCCGTTTTTACCTATACGGCGGAGCAGATGGAAGGGGACGCGGGGGTAATCACAGACCTGGTCCTCAATAACCCGCTGTTGGGCCAGGAGGAGCAGGAAGTCCGCTTTTCCTACACCCTAAACCAGCCCGCCCGGGTGGCCTATCAGCTGGTCTACCAGCGCCAGGAGAGCTGGCGCTTTGACGTGCCCCAGAGTATTGCCCAGCCGGGTGAAAACGGCGGGCTGGCGGCTCCCGGGCGCAAGGAAGCCGCCCTGCGCCTGGCCGGGTCCGGGGCGTTCCTGTCGGGTTATCTGCTGATGCTGCTGATCACCGTAGAGGAAGACCGGGCCTTTCCGCAGGCCTTGCCGGTCTTGGCGGTGCGGCAGGGCGGGGAGGACCCCGGCCTTAAAGTGAACGCCAGCCCGGCCTTCGCTCCCTCAAGGGGGGAGGAAGCCGCTTTTTTCATACAGCATGACGGCCCTTTGGCTCTTACCGCTGTCATCCGGGACAAGGCGGAGAACCTCGTCGCCGCCCTGCTGGCGGACAGCCCCACCCGGCCGCTTCATCTTGTGCCCGAGGGCACCACCGTCTACTGGAACGGGCTAACCCGGATAGGCGAGCCCGCGCCGCCCGGAGAATACACGCTTCATGTCAGCGCGCTTGTTTCAGGTGTGGCTTACACGGCTGAGAGCCAACCGGTCAAACTGGTGGAGCGATAATCAAAACTCAATGCCCCGACGGGCAGGCTGCCCCTCCTCAAATGGGTGTTTTTCCGCCTCAATGCGGCTGATGTAATCAGCCTTTTGCATGAGCTTCTCCCCGGCGTAGCGCCCGGTCACCACGGTATCGCCGTATTCCAGGGCGGTGTCGATCAAAAGCCAGGCGTCCTCCTGGCTGATGAGGCGCACGGCCAGGGCTACGGCCAGCTCGTCCAGCACCGTGAGCCGGGGCTCAAACGCCTTGATCTCATCCACCAGGCGCGTGATCGCCTCCGTGTTCTCCTGGCGGGCTTTTTCAAGCTGAGCTTCCCCCATACGCCAAATGAAGCCCTGCATGCGCGCCCCCTCAAAGATTTTAACATTGGGGAGCGCGGACAGGGCCTTGAGTTCACCGGATGTCCCGTCCTTCATGAACTGGGCGATGAGCGCCTTTTCGCCATGCCCCAGCATCCTGAGGGCCAGCCCCATGGCGGCGGTGGTTTTGCCCTTTCCATTGCCGGTATATAAATGCAAGCGGTTGTTGTCCATGGTACCTCCTCAATTCAGCGCGTTTCCCACTCAATGTAGATGTCAAGCAGTTGGGTATCAAGGTAGCCAAGCGCCTCATCCCCAAGCGGCTCGGGCACACCGTAGTATGCCTGGGCGATAGCGCCCGTGATGGCGGCCAGGGTGTCTGAGTCGCCGCCGATGCTGATGGCGTTTCTGACGGCGTCCTCGAAAGAGACCGATTCCAGGAACGCGATAATCGCCTGGGGCACAGTTCCCTGGCAGGTCTCGTTAAACCTGTAGTGCGCCCTGATGCCGTCCAGGGTAAAGCCCAGGCCATAGTAATCCCGCGCCACACGCTGCCGGATTTCCTGGATTCCAGCGCCCTGCCGGGCCATGAAAATGGCGATGGTGGCCGCCTCAGCCCCTTTCAATCCCTCGGGGTGGTTGTGGGTCACCTTCGTGACCTCACGGGAGAGCAGTTTCGCTTCTTCTTCCGTTTTGGCAATAAACCCGCAGGGAGACACCCGCATGGCCGCGCCATTGCCAAAGCTGTTATAGGGTTTGGGCTCCGGGCTCCGGGCTGAATATCCACTGGTAGAACATGCCCCCAAAGCCGCAGTCCGGGTATTCGCGCCCGATAGCCTGCATATGCCTGACGGCCTCCTGTGAAAGCCTGTTCCAATCGCCCCCGCAGGCCATGATGGCTTTTGCCACGGCCAGGGTCATGATGCTGTCATCCGTGACAAAGCAGACCGGAGTGAACAGCTCAAAATCCTTGCTCCGGTGGTTATGGAACTCAAACCGCGACCCCGCGATGTCACCGATGATGGCTCCCAGCATTGGCTTGCCCTCCTAAGCTCTGCCTTTCAGTTCGCTTACGGGCATTTTAGCACAGAAAAGCAGCGCTCATCGCAGCAGTCCGCCAAATACCAGGGATATAAATACGGCCGTCAGCACACTTTCACCCCTCACCGATACTCCGCCGTCTCCTCATACAATTCCGCCTCCGTCAGCCGTTCCAATGCGGAAAGCACCTGTTGGCGGATGCTGTCGCCCTGGGCGGTGTTGTGCACAAGCACGGCCAAGGTGATCTCCATGCGCTGGTGAGCGTCCTGGAGGCCGCTCTCGGCCACCGAGGCCTCAAACTGGCGGCGCAGGCCGGTGATGAGCGGCCGGATCACCGCGCGCTTTTCCTTGAGCGAATGGCACCAGGGGGCGGATAAGCCAAGGGTCATCACCAGCACAAGCATACACTGCCTCCTTTTGGGACTTCCTGGGGTATATTCTACCATGACCGCACAGGTTTTGACCTATGACAAGGAGGGAATCGGTATGGAGATAAAAAAAATCCTGGTCAGCATGCCCACCAGGCCCTGGCACCGGGAGAAGATGCGCCAGGCGCTGCCGGAGGCTGACATTACGTTTAGCGACAGCACCAGGATGGCGGACGATGAACTGGCGCCTTTTGACGCCGTTGTGGGCTATGTGAACCCCAACCGCCTGCATGTGCTCAATAACCTGAAGGTTTTGCAGCTGCATTTTTCAGGGGTGGAGGAGGGCTTCCTGGAGCTTAAAGAGAAGCAGCCCCAAGCGGTGCTCTTTAGCGCGTCCGGGGCCTACGGCCAGGCCATCTCAGAATATCTGCTGGCTGCCCTGCTGTCCCTGTATAAACTTCTGCCCCGCTACCGGGACAACCAGGGCAAAAAAGTCTGGGAGGATCTGGGGCGCATGCGCTCCCTGAGGGGGCAGACGGTGCTGGTGGTGGGCGCCGGATCCATCGGCAATGATTTCGCAGCGCTGGTGAAGGCGCTGGGCGCCGGGGAGGTCATCGGCATCAGGCGCACGCAGGCTTTGGCCCATCCTCCCTTTGATGCCATGCACACGCTGGAGGATCTGGATGATTTGCTGCCCCGGGCGGACGTGGTGTCCCTCTCCCTGCCTGAAACGCAGGAGACGGTGGGCCTCATGGACGCCAGGCGCTTCTCTCTTATGAAAGAGGAAGCCATCATCATGAACGTGGGGCGCGGCAGCGCCATTGATGAAGCGGCCTTGCTTGAAGCCATACGCTCCGGCCGCCTGTCTGGGGCGGCGCTGGACGTGACGGACACCGAGCCCCTGCCCCGGGACAGCCCCCTGTGGGAGGAGCCACGCGTCCTCCTCACCCCTCATGTGTCCGGCAAGTATAATCTTGACGCCACCTGGGAGAACGTGGTGGACATCGCCATCCATAACCTCCTGGCCTGGCCCCTGGGCCCCTTTATCAGCCGGGTGGACTACGGCACCGGCTACCGGGAGCGGATGGACTGAACCGGGCAAGCGCCGTTTCACATTCCGGCATGAAACAGGTATAATGGGTCCTATCACATCCAGGGGAGGACCTATGCAAAAGAAAATCGCAGTCCTGACCAGTGGCGGCGACAGCCCGGGCATGAACGCAGCGGTGATGGAGGTGGCGCGGGCGGCCGCCAAGGCCAAGATGCCCCTGGTGGGCATCAAGCACGGCTTTAACGGCCTGATCGGCAAGTTCCCCAAGGCCTCTGACAACTACACTATCCTGTCGCTGGACACGGTGCTGGACATCGCCGATCTTCCGGGCACCTATCTGCGCACGGCCCGGAGCCCGGAATTTTATGAGCTGGAATACCAGCAGAAGGCGGCGGATTTCCTCAAGCGGATAGGCGTTTGCGGCCTGGTCGTTATCGGCGGGGATGGATCGTATATGGGCGCCCAGAAGCTGGTTGAGCTGGGCGTGCCCTGCATCGGCATCCCCGGCACCATTGACAACGACCTGGAGTATTCCGAAACCTCACTGGGCTTTGACACAGCGGTGAATGTGTGCATGGAGGCGGTGCGCTCCATCCGCGCCACCTCCCGCTCCCACGACCGGCCGGCGGTGGTGGAGGTGATGGGCCGCAACTGCGGCGACATCGCCATGTCCACCGCCATGTCCACTGCCTCTGAGGTGGTGGTGGTGCCGGAGGTGGAGGGCTGGGGGGTGGACCAGGTGGCGCAGCGGCTTGAGAGCCTCATCGCCCGGGGCAACACCCGCGCCACCATCGTGGTGGCCGAGGGCGCCTGGAAGGTGATGAAGCCCTTTGATGTATACGAGTTCCTGAAGCCCTATAAGCAGGTGTTTCCAGGGGAACCCATGAACGCCTACCGCTTCGCCTCCATCCTCAAGCGCATGTGCGGCGCGGAGGTGCGCGCCAATGTCATCGGCTACACCCAAAGGGGCCATGAGCCCACAGCCCAGGACGCGGTCTTTGCCTTTGAGGCGGGGAACATGGCGGTGGAACTGCTGAATAGCGGCGTGGGCAACCAGGCCATCGGTGTCCGCCTGGGCCGCACCTTCCATATGGACCTGGACAAGGCCCTGGATGTGAAGCCGGTGTTCAAACAGCACCAATTTGACCTGATCAACAGCCTGTAGGCCTTTCCAGGCCATTATTAAACCCGTGCCTGCCTTTTGCCCAGGGCACGGGTTTCTTCTGTTTGGCGCGATGGTTTCCCTTTTATTTCAGGCCGATGTAGACGATGTCGGTCAGCCGCCGGCCGCCCCGGTAGGGGCTGTTGACGATCTCGCCGTTGAACCACATGACGGCCGACTGTCCCCCGTCCATGTTGTAGGCATACCTGCAGCCCAGGTCTTTCATCAACTGGCTCAGCGCCTCAATGGTCAGCCCCCGGTTTTGGGAGGTGCGCCCGTCTGCCACAACAAACACATAATGCCCCGGGGAGATAAATCCGATGGCCGAGCGGGGGTTGGCCTGGCGGATCTTTGAGTCTGACTTCAAAATTACTTCGCCATTTTCCAGCAGTTGCGGGCCAAAGAGGAAGGAATGCCACAGGCCCCCGGTTTCCAGCACAGCAGCCCCATCCATCTCCCGGCGTTTGTAGGTGACCATCTCGCCGTCTGCCAGGATCAGGCAGTTGTCACGGACGCGGTTCTGTGAATCCCGGTAGAGGATGCCATTGGCCGCCACCAGCCCGGCGTCAAGCAGGCTGGAGTAGTCCCCGGTCATGGCCAGGATGGCACCCGCGTCCTCCGCGATGGTCTTCACCGAGCGCATCTCGCCGTTCCATTTACCAAGGGCGAAACCGCGCCGGAAGTATTTGACCGATGACACCCACACATCCGCCACCACGATATCCGCCCGGTGCTTTTCCAGGCGTGATTTGGTGATTCTGATGTTGATGTGTTCATCCTGATAGCTTTCCTCAGTAATAAGGGGCGCGCCGCCCGCTTCAAGGAAAGTGCCCTCAGGAGCGTTTGGCGATAGGTCTGTGAGTGTGGATTCGGGGGTGATCTCCTCCGCCTTGAGCGCCCGCCCCATAAAGGGAGCGGACAGACATATTGCAAGCACAATGGTGAGGAGTGCTTTGGTGGTTTTCTTCATGGTATCCTCTCTGCTCACGGGCACTTGCCGCCAGCCTGGGATATTGTACTTGATTCGCGGGCGCCGGACAAGCAGGCTGTTTAGAGAGGGAGTTGTATGGATATGATTAATGTGTGGCATGAACCACACAGTATATTTCAAGGAGATTATTTTTTTATGTTGAAGATAGCGATTCTGACCGGCAGTACGCGACCCAAGCGCGTAAATATCCAGGTGGCCAAATGGGTTCTTGAAGAGGCGCGCAAGCGCGACGACGCGGAGTACACCCTGATAGACATCAAGGACATCAACCTGCCGCTGCTGGATGAGGATCTTCCCGCCGGCTACGGGCAGTACAACCAGCCGCACACCCGGGCTTGGGCGGATATCATCCGGCCATTTGACGGCTATGTCCTTGTCACCCCCGAGTACAACCGCAGCACCAGCGCGGCGCTTAAGAACGCCCTGGACTATCTGTACGCAGAATGGAACAACAAGGCTGTGGGCTTTGTGGGCTACGGCAGCGCACAGGGCGTACGCGCGGTGCAGCACCTGCGCCAGATCGTGGGCGAACTGCAGATGGCGGATGTGCGTGAGGCGGTCCAGCTGAGCGTGTTTACGGATTTTACCGACAACGGCAGCATCTTTAAGCCCGCCCCCATGCACCTTGAGTCCCTTGGCACGATGCTCACCCAGCTGAACCGCTGGACAAGCGCGCTCAAGTCCCTGCGCGGCTAAGCGCGGCGGAGGCCTGGAACCCCCGCGCGATAACGGGCGGGGTTTTTGGCTAAGATGAGCATTGAGAGAACGACGAATGAAAGAAGGTTGCCCCAATGCCGCAAATCACCCTGTACCATTTTGAAGGCTGCCCCGCCTGCCGGGAAGCCAAGCAATGGATTACGGAGCTGCGCGCTGAAAAGCCGGAGCTCAAAGATGCTGAAATCCTGATGGTTGATGTCCATAAGACGCCCAACTTCAACGCGCCCGCTCCCTTCCAGTATGTGCCCACTTTCTTTGTGGATGACCGCAAAGTGCTGGAGGGCAATGTCTCAAAGGACAAAGTGGAATACCTGATGCGTGCGGCGCTTCAGGCCAGTTGAAACCCATCCTGATTTCAAAAGGCTTCCAGGGGTAATCCCGGAAGCCTTTTGTTTTCATCAGGGGCTATCCGGCGTTTTCATCCGCCTGGTGGAGGCCAAAGATATTGCCCTCCGTGTCCAGGTAGTAGCCCTGCCAGGCCATTCCGGTCAGGGCGGTTTTGGGCATTGCCACCTGGCCGCCGGCCTTCAGGATCCTGTCGTGGGCGGTGTCATAATCGTCCACCTGGATGGTGCAGACAAAGGCATTGGTGCCCTGGTATGGCCCCGGCGCCTTTGCCGGGCGGGGCAGTAGGCCGCCGTTGATGCCGGGCGCGCCTTCCTCCCCGGTGATCACGCCGTAGTAAGGGCTGCCGGCAAACTCGCCGTAGTCTTCAAAGCGCCAGCCAAAGGCGTCCTGATAGAAGGACCTGCAGCGGACAAGGTCATCCGCCTGGATTTCAAAATGCACAACACGGTTGTTCATGGAGGCTCCTTTCTGCCCGGCGGCGCGCAACGTCGCGCGATTCCGGCTGCCAGAATGAATGTAACCGGGCTGGCGGCGTTCAAACGGATTTACATCCATTGGGGACAGGGGTATATTGATAATTAGAAAATAATGGGCATGAAGGGAGGATAGTATGGCGCAGAGGAAAAACCCTGTCGCCGCAAGGGAGAAAGACACGCTCAGCGCGGAACGCTGGTGCCGCTATCTAGTGAAGGCCTGCTATGTGGCCATCATCGTGAACCTTGCCGTGCTCATCGCGGTGTGGCATTTATTTTCCTTCGGGCAGCCCGGCGTGGATCAGGGCGCGTACTGGATCAACTTTATCATCCTGCCCTCAGCGCTGATGCTTTTGGCCAACGCCACGGCAGACTTATTGGTGCGCTCCAGGCGGATTGCCATTGCTGTGAAGGAGTATGTCGCCCTGCTGCTGATCCTTCTGCTGTGCGCCGCGGTGACCTTCATCCACCGCATCGCGGCAGTGCTGCTGGCTTCCTTCATCATCCCTGTGCTGGTGTCCGCCCTGTTCTCCAACCTCAGGATGACCAGTGTTATCTACGCCTTGAGCCAGGGTCTGCTGATATTGGGCGCAGTGAACATGCACCATACCAGCACCAGGGTGTTTGAGCAGTGGATCTGGCTGGAAGCGCTGGCCGCCTCCGGCCTGCTGTCTGCGGCCTATCTGCTGGCCCGTGTCCTGGCGCAATATGGTGCGGCCAGCATCCTGGTGATCAGAAGCATCACCCACGATAATCTGACGCTGGAAGAAAAACTGGACCTGGACCCGCTGACCGGGCTGTACAACCGCCGGGCTTATGATCAGGCGCTGCCGCGCCTGATCAAGGAGAGCCGGCAGGATCAGGCGCCGCTGACCATCGTGGCGCTGGATATCGATGATTTCAAGCGTGCCAACGACGTTTACGGCCATGCGGCGGGTGACAGGGTGCTGCTGATGTTAACGGAGATCCTTCGGCAGGAGGCGCCTGAAAACAGCAAACTCTTCCGCATTGGCGGGGATGAGTTCATCCTGCTGTTCCGGGACTATACCGTGGATGAGGCGGTCATCGTTTGCCGCGGGCTGTTGTCCATCGCCCAGGGGGCCTGCCTGCCCAGCGCCAAGGGTCTGGAGCTCTCCTTCAGCTGCGGCATCGCGGGCTTAAGCGGTGAACTGAATGAACCTGACAAGCTCTTTCAAGCGGCGGATGCCGCGCTGTACCTGGCCAAGAACCACGGGAAGAAGCGCATCTTTGTGCATGAGGATAAGGCGCTCGCCCCCGTTTCAGCCCGGAATGCCGGCGGCCGCTGAGCCGGCCTGGACGCCTCAAAAGGGAGGAGCCAAAATGAAAAGGGCAGGCATATTGGCGGCCTTGCTGATCACGGCTTTCACGGTTTCCGTTTCCGCTTCAGGCGCTTTTGGCCAGGTGTGGGTCTATGGGGACCAGGGGCTCACCGGCGCTGTGCTTCAGGCGTTGGCCACGGAGGAATGCTATCTGCTGGTGGGCGGCCCGGAGTATCGCGGGGGCGGCTGGCTGGCGTACACGGCGGAGGGCGGGAGCGTGCTGTGGACCTCTGAGGAGGACGAGACGCGCGCCTTCCTCTGCGCGGCCGCGCTGCCGGGCGGAGGCTGCGGGGTGCTGGCCAATTATTTTGATGAGGATCTGGGGGCGGACAGCCTGCTGTCCGTGCTGCACTTTTTTAACGCGAAAGGCAGTGTGTTTCTTGAGGCCATCCTTCCCCAGCACACCAAATGGCTGAGTTTCGATGGCCAGGGCGTCTTTGCCATCGGCAGCTCCCCTGACCCGGCGGCGGAGGGCGGATCGGTTTACCCTCAGAGCATCCTGCGGCTGGACTATGAGGGATATATCCTGTGGGAGAAGCGCTATACCCAGGATGGCTATGAAGAGCTCATGTTTCAAAAAGGGCTGGCAGCAGGGGATATTCTGCTGGTAATGGCCAGCGCCGTAAACACCCGGACGCAGGCGCGTGTAGGCCTGCTTTGCCGACTGAACCTGATGGGGGAGGTGCTGTGGCTTCGGGAGTTCGCTGTAGACGGGGAGGCCTATCTTGCAGACGCCTGCCTGGCCCCGGAAAACCTGATCACGGGAGTATACGCCGCCATGCGCTATGAGGATGACGGTTTTCCACTGGACCGCGTGGGAACGGTTTTTAGCATGAACCTGGACGGAGAATTGCTATGGGAATACACACTTCAGGACGGGCGGGCGGCGGACTGGATTCTTCCGGTTAAAAACGGCCTGCTTGTGGCCAGCCAGGGGCTGAGTATGCTGGAGGATCCCTACCAGGGGCAGGGCTGGGTGATGCTGCTAAGCCCGGAGGGCCAGCCGCTGGGAGAAAACCAGGCGCCCAACCTGGCTGGAAGCCTCTATGAGCTGACGGGCATATCCCTGCAGGCTGATGGCACGGTGCTTTTGGGCGGCAATCTCATGCAGGAGCCGGGTTTCCCGAGCGCGCCTTATATGGCCAGGCTGTATTTTCCCGCGGCGCTGGAATAGCCTGCTTCTGGTGAATCATGAATCTGCGGGTACATCTGGGCCGCGTATCTATTCGCAGCCCTAATATGGATTTGCCCCAAGGTATGGCACGGGGGTGTTCCCGGGGAGTTCTGGAGGACGATCCCCTTTTGCGTTTCCGGCCGTATTGATCTGAGGGCGCACCGGCAACTCCCTGGAGCCGGGCATTGCCTGTATGGCTTGACACTTTGGTTTTGGTCCGCGTTGCTTTCAACAGTGCCGCAGGGCATGGGAAAGCAGCATATCCCCGCAAAGCAATCAGGGAGAAGCCGCAAGATAAACAGAATGAACAATATGATGTACAAAATTCCTTTTCCAGTGTATGATGACCTCATCGGGTCACAGGAGTCCTTGAGGGACAAAATCGGCCCGCATAATAAGGAGGAGAACATTGAAAAGGTACCTTAGCTTTGCCCTGTGCCTGATGCTGGTTTTTGCGTCAACGGCTTTTGCCGCGCACGCCGCATCCGAACCGGTCCCCAACTACACGCCCGGCACATACACCGCAACCGTCAATGCCATGCATGGCCCGATGGAGGTGGAAGTGACCTTGAGCCAGGACGCCATCACTGACATCAAAGTCTTAGGCCATGTGGAGACCCCGGGCGTTGGGGATGTTGCCGCGGAGCAAATCCCCGCTGCGATTTTGGCTTTTCAGAGCCTGGCAGTTGATGCGGTAACCGGTGTTACAATAACCAGCAATGCTGTGAAACGCGCTGTTGAAGCGTGCTTGGCCGATGCCGGCGGCGATCTGGCAGCGCTGAAAGCGGAAATAGAAAAGCCGGTGGCAGCGGATATCGAACTGACGGCCGATGTCGTGATTGTTGGCGGTGGCGGCGCTGGCTTGGTATCCGCAATTACCGCACTGGAAAATGGCGCGAGTGTTATCCTGATCGAGAAAATGGGCTTTCTTGGCGGCAACTCCATTGTTGCCGGGGGAATTTATAACGCGCCGGATCCATCCAAGCAGGATCAGGCTTCATTCCCCGGCGATCTGGATTCCTATGTGGAGAATATTCTCAGCCAGGAACCGGTCAGCGAGCTGCACGGGGAGATGCTTGCATCCATCGCGAAGGATTTTGAGGAATACAAAAAATCCGGGAAAACCATGTTTGACAGCGCAGACTTTTTTGCTGTTCAGTCATGGAACGCCGGTGACCGCGTTGGCCATCTTGATATGATGAAGCTCATGTGTGATAACGCACTGGACGGCCTAAAATGGATGGAGGGCATGGGGATGGCTTACAGGCCGCAGATTTTCCTTGCCAGCGGCTCCCTTTACCCGCGCACCCATTATGCCGTCATGCCTAATGGAACCGGCTATTTTGATGCGTTTGAACGCACCCTGCAAGGGAAAGAGAATTACACGCAGCTCATGGACACCACCGGCAAGAGCTTGATCATGGAAGGCGAAAAGGTGGTTGGCGTTATCGCGGAAGGCAAGGATGGAAACAAGGTAACGCTGAACGCCAATAACGGTGTCATCATGGCAACCGGCGGCTTTGGCGGCAATGTCGCGCTGCGCCAGGAATACTGCGAGGGCGAAAAGTGGCCTGATCTTGGCCCGGCTGTCCCCACGTCAAATATGCCTGGCGTTACGGGCGATGGCATTTTCATGGCACGCGACGCCGGCGCGCAACTCGTCAATATGGACCAGATCCAGTTGTTGCATGCGTGCAATCCCATGACGGGCGCAACCTATGACATCGTCGCTGCGGATTGCTTCATCAACCAGG
>JAQVQY010000025.1:0-12094 GCA_028701335.1 Eubacteriales bacterium | reverse complement strand
GTCCGGGAAGATGGCAGAAGGGATGAGATGTCCAAAGCCATCATTGGGCAGACAGGCGGCATTATGTACAGCGTTTTCAGCGCTGATTTTGCGCCCGATCCCGCCGCGACCAAGGCGCTTGGAGGCATGTCGCTTCAGTATATGCTGGACAACAATGTTTCCAGGTATGTGCAGGCTGACACCCTAGAAGAGCTTGCAGAGAAGCTTGGCATGCCCGCCGATGCGCTGGTGAAAACGATTGATGATTTCAACAGCTATACTGATGGGGAAACTGTAGATCCACTGGGGCGTGTTGCGTTTAGCGGCATCAAAATTGAAACGGCTCCTTTTTATGCCTACCCCCGCAGCCCCGCGGTCCATCACACCATGGGCGGTGTCCTGATTGATGCCAAGACCCGGGCCCTGAACCTCAGCGGCGAAGTCATTGACGGGCTTTACTGTGCAGGCGAAATCACCGGCGTCCTTCATGGTGCCAACCGTGTAGGCGGTAACGCCATCGTGGACTTCGTGGTGTTTGGCCGGATTGCCGGCGAACAGGCTGCGAAAGGCGAGTAGTTCCTCAAACAGGACAAGGCGAAAAGGGCCGCTGATGAAAAGCATCAGCGGCTTCTTTCTCCCCACGGGATCAATACGGAGGCGGCTTCACGGTTTTGCCGCAAGCGCTCAAATAACATGGTTTTTTCACCGGACCCCTGGAATTTGTCAAACAACCGGGTCGGGGATATAATGGCTTGGGCCAATGGCGGGGGAGGTATGGATGGACTGGGTGGAACTGGCGGTGGAGACTACAAGCCTGGGCGCTGAGGCGGTATCAGCGCTGCTGATAAGCGCGGGCGCCCTGGGCACGCAGATTATTGACCGGGCGGATTTGCCGGAGCAGGAGGCGCTGGACGCCGCCTGGGCGCTGATGGATGATTCGGTTAAAAATCAGATGCCGGCGAAACCGGTGGTGAAAGCCTGGTTTCAGGACGTCGGGCATGCTGAGCTCGCCCGGGAAGCGATAGCCAAGCTTCAGCGCGCCGGAGGCTTTGACGCCGGCAGCCTGGCTGTCACCCAGGGCGCCGTTCAGGAGGAAGCCTGGGCGGAGAGCTGGAAAAATCATTTTCACCCCATCAAAGTGGGCCGCTTTGTGATCCGGCCCACCTGGGAGGCTTATGAGGCTGGGCCACGGGACCTGGTGATTGATATGGACCCGGGCATGGCCTTTGGCACGGGCTGGCATGAGACCACCCGGCTGTGCCTGCAGTTGATTGAGCAGTATTACCGGGGCGGCCGGGCGCTGGATCTGGGCACCGGATCGGGCATCCTGGCACTGGCATTGGGCAAGTTGGGGGCCAGGGACGTGCTGGCGGTGGACATCGACCCGGGCGCCGTCAGGGCGGCTGGGGAGAACGCTGCCCAAAACGGGCTTTCAGAAGTAATAGAGGTTCGCCAGGGGGACCTGACCCAGGGAATCGTGGGGTCCTTCGCCTTTGCCTGCGCCAATATCCTGGCGGACGCCATCATCGTTTTGGCTAAGCCGCTTAAGCCCCTGATGATGCCGGGCGGTGTTTTTGTGGCTTCGGGCATTGTGAAAGAACGGGCGGGGGATGTGACAGACGCCCTTGTTTGCGGAGGCTGGCGGCTGATGGACCAGGCGCTGGAAGGCGAGTGGGCGGCCCTTGCCTTTGAGGCTTGAGATGTCGGCATCGCCGTCCAAAACCGTTGCTTTCTGCACCCTTGGCTGCAAGGTGAACCAGTATGACAGCCAGGCGATGTTGGAGAAGTTCCTGGAGGCGGGCTTTGAGCAGGTGGATTTTGACCAGGCGGCGGATGTCTATGTGGTGAACACCTGCGTGGTCACCGCCGTGGGAGAGCAGAAGAGCCGCCAGATGTTAAGGCGGGCCCTCAGGCAAAACCCACAGGCCCAGCTGGTGGCGGCGGGCTGCCTGGCGCAAAAGGACGCGGACAAGCTCAAGGGCCTGGGCGTGCGCCTGGTGGTGGGCAACCAGCACCGGGGGAGGGTGGTGGCGCTGCTGGAGGAAGCGGTGGCGCAGGGCCAGCAGACCGTGGCGGTGGAGGATGTCAGCAAAATCCCCTATGAGCCGCTAAAAATCAGCCGGCAGGAGGGCCGCAGCCGCGCCAATGTAAAAATCCAGGAGGGCTGCGACCGGTTTTGCGCCTACTGTATCATCCCTTATGTCCGGGGTACGATAAGATCAAGGGAGCCTGGGGACATCGGGCTTGAGGCCCGCAGCCTGGCGGACGCGGGCTACCGGGAGATGGTGTTGACCGGCATCCACCTGTCCAGCTACGGGCGGGACCTTGAGGGCGTAACGCTCCTTGACGCCGTCTGGCAAGTTGCCAGGGTGCCTGGCATTGACCGCATCCGCCTGGGCAGCCTGGAGCCCGTTATCGCTGCCGCGGAATTTGTGAAGGCGCTGGCGGAGATTCCCCAGGTGTGCCCGCAGTTTCACTTGTCGCTCCAGTCGGGCAGCGATAGTGTGCTGAAGAGAATGCGCAGGCGCTATTGCGCAGCGGAATACCTGGCGGCGGCCAGGCGCCTGCAGGAGGCTTTTCCCGGCTGCGCCCTGACGACTGACCTGATGGTGGGCTTTCCCGGGGAGACGGAGGAGGAGTTTGCCCAGTCCCTGGCTTTCTGCCGGGAGGTTGGCTTCGCTCGGATGCACGTGTTCCCCTATTCCACACGCGCGGGCACGGCAGCTGACAGGATGCCCGGGCAGCTGTCCCGGGAGAAAAAGGCCAGCCGCGCCAGGGAAGCCATCGCGCTGTCTGAAGCCCTGTCAGAAAGCTACCGGAAAGCCCTCATCGGCACACGCCAACCCGTGCTGTTTGAAACAGCGCGTGAGGGTGAGGCCATCGGCCACAGCCCCCAGTTCATCGAGGTAATCGCCCGGGGTGGCCAGCTCGGGGAAATCGCGCGGGTGCAGATCACGGGCCTTCAGGGCGAGGGGCTTGTGGGAACGATTATATGAAAGAAGGCAAGTCTATGGAGCGGACTTTCACAATTCTGACCGAGGCGGGCTGTGACCTGCCCCAGGAGCGCTTTGAGCGCGCGGGAGCGCTGGTAGCGCCGATGCCCGTCACCATCAACGGCCGCCACTTTAGACACTACCCGGATGAGCGGAGCTTGAAATATGCCGATTTCTACCGCATGCTCAGGGACAAGGCGCAGACGGTCACCTCCGCTCCCTCGCCGGGGGACTATGATGAGCTGGCGGAAACGGAGCTGAAACAGGGCCGGGACGTGCTGTATCTGGGCTTTTCTTCGGCGCTCAGCGCCTCCTTCCAGGCGGCGGCTGTGGCGCTGGACACGCTTTCCAAAAAATACCCGGAGCGCAAAATCCTCAGGGTGGATACCCTGTCCGGCGCCATGGGCCAAGGCCTGTTGGTGGAGATGGCCGCCCGCGCCCGGGAAGCCGGGAAGAGCATCGAGGAAGCCGCCTTGCTCATTGAGCGCATGAAGCTGAAAGTGGTGCACTACTTCACGGTGGCCGACCTTCAGCATCTGCGCCGGAGCGGCAGGTTAGGTACGCTCAGCGCCGCGCTGGGCACGATGCTTAAGCTAAAACCGGTTTTATCCATCAATGACAAGGGCACCCTGTATGTGGTGGAGAAAACGCGGGGCTACCAGCGTGCCATTTCCCGGCTGCTGAGCCTGGTCAGGGAAAAAGCCGTGGACATCAAAAACCAGGTTGTCTACATCAGCCATGCCGATGTCCAGGATCTCGCCTCAAGCCTGGCCGAGGGCATTCGCGCCCTGGGCGCCAGGGAAGTGGCGGTGCACCTGCTGGGGCCGGTCATTGGCAGCCATGTGGGCCCGGGTGCCATCGGCGTGTCTTTTCTGGCGGATAAACGTTGAGGAGGGAAACATGAACGATTGCCTGTTCTGCAAAATCATCGCCGGGGATATCCCTTCGGGCAGGGTCTATGAGGATGAGCGGATTTACGCCTTCAAGGACATCAATCCGCAGGCGCCCGTCCATGTGCTGATCGTGCCCAAAACCCACTTGAGCGGCCTTGACGGCCTTGAGGAGGCGGAGGATAGGCTGCTGGCCAGCCTCCTGCGCGCCGCCCACACCATCGCCGCCCGGGAAGGCGTTGAAACCAGCGGTTACCGCCTGATCTCAAACTGCGGGCCCGATGCCTGCCAGAGTGTAAAGCACCTGCATTTCCATTTATTGGGCGGCAAGCAGCTGAGCGAAGAGATGGATTGACGGGCAAGCGCCCTGTTATGGCCGCGCATTAATGAATAATTTATAAAATAAACGCTGAAACACCGCAAATAATCACTCAAATTGCCCGTGTTTTTGCCTCAGAACAGTTGTGCTGGCCGGCCCAATCGGGTATAATCTGCCGGGTGGGTGTTTTTTGACCCGTTTGCAGGGAGGTACAGTGCAGAAGTTTACTTGGCCAACTATCCGGCGCATCGCGGACAAGCAGGCGGAGGAGATCGCCCACCGCGCGCTGATCATGGAGCGCATCCAGGCGGCTGAGCCCATCGGCCGGCGCTCCCTTGCAGAGGCACTGGAGCTTCCGGAGCGGGAAGTGCGGAAAGCCGCGGACGCGCTGAAGGCGGAAGGGCTGATTACGCTCACCGCCAGCGGCATGCAACTGACCCCCGCCGGGCACGCGCTGATGCCGGAGATCCTCGCCATGTGCCAGTTGTTCTCAGGGCTTAACCAGGTGGAGGATCAGCTCCGGGCGCAGCTGAAGCTGCCCGAGGTGGTCATCGTCCCTGGGGATTCGGACAACGCGCCCCATGTACTCAGGGCGATTGGCCAGGCGGTGGCGGGCGTGGTGGGCCGCAGGGTAAAGGACGGGATGATTCTGGCGGTGTCCGGCGGCAGCACCATGGTGGCGGTCGCCCACGCCATGAGCCCGCTGGCCCAGGGGATTACTGTGGTGCCGGCCCGCGGCGGCTTTGGTTCCCTGGCGGAGACCCAGGCGGACGCCGTGGCCGGCGAGATGGCCCGGCATATGAACGCCGCCTGCCGCCTCATGCACCTGCCTGAGGGCATGGACCAGGAGACCCTCTCCAAGGCGGCAAAACTCCCTGGGGTGGCTGAGACATTGCGTATGATGCGCAACGCCGACATGATCATCTTCGGTGTGGGCCGCGCGGATGAGACAGCGGAAAAGCGCGGCCTTGACAAGGTCCAGCTGAAGCTGCTGGAGAAAAGCCATGCCGTGGGCGAGGTGCTGGGAGATTTCATCAGCCTGGACGGCAAGGTGGTGTACCGCAGCGGCACCCTTTCCAAGGACCTGATGGCCGACAAGCCCGACGCCACCCGCATTATGGCGGCCGGAGGCAACCGCAAGGCCCATGCCATGCTGGCCGCCGTGCGCAGCCACCCGCCCCATGTGCTGGTGATTGACGAGGGCGCGGCCCGGGCTATGCTCCAGTACTCAAAGGAAACCAAAAGCCAGGATTATATTCAGGAGGCAGATTATGCATAAGAAAACCATCCGGGATATTCCCCTCAAGGGCAAGCGCGCCCTGGTCCGCGTGGATTTCAACGTTCCCATGGACGATGCCGGTCAGATCACCGATGACAACCGCATTCAGGGCGCTCTGCCCACCATCGGGTACCTGATGGAGCATGGGGCCAAAGTAATCCTGATGAGCCACATGGGCCGCCCCAAGGGCGCCGTGAACCCCAAATATTCCCTGGCGCCGGTGGCGAAGAAACTCTCTGAGCTGCTGGGCCACAAGGTGCGCATGGCAAAGGACGTGATCGGCCCGGACGCCGATACTGCGGTGGCGGAGCTTAAGGACGGCGGCGTGGTGCTGCTGGAAAACCTGCGTTTCCACGCAGAAGAAGAGAAGAACGACCCGGATTTTGCCAAAAAGCTGGCTTCCTATGGCGACGTCTATGTCAACGATGCCTTTGGCACCGCCCACCGGGCCCACGCCTCCACCGAGGGCGTGGCGCATTACCTGCCCGCGGTGTCCGGCTTCCTGATTGAAAAAGAGCTCCAGTTCCTGGGCCAGGCGGTCGAGAACCCTGAGCGTCCCTTTGTGGCAGTGCTGGGCGGCGCCAAGGTCTCCGACAAACTGGGCGTTATCAACAACCTGCTGGACAAGGTGGATGTCCTCATCATCGGCGGCGGCATGGCCTACACCTTCGTCAAGGCCCAGGGCGGGGAAATCGGGAAAAGCCTGCTGGAAGAGGACAAACTGGACTACGCCCGGGAGATGCTGGAAAAGGCCAAAAAGCGGGGAGTCAGGCTCCTGCTGCCGGAGGATACCGTGGCCGCGGACAGCTTTTCCAATGACGCCGCCAGCAAGGTGGTGTTAAGCGGGGAGATCCCCGAGGGCTGGCTGGGCCTGGACATCGGCCCCAAGGCGCAGAAAGCTTTCTCTGACGCCATCATCAGTGCCAGGACCGTGGTATGGAACGGCCCCATGGGCGTGTTTGAGTTCGCCAACTTCGCTGAGGGCACCCGGGCTGTAGCCCGGGCCATGGCGGATAGCGGGGCTGTAACCATTGTGGGCGGGGGCGACTCCGCCGCGGCCGTGGCGCAGCTGGGCTTCGCCAAGAAGATCAGCCACATCTCAACCGGCGGCGGCGCCTCCCTGGAGTTCCTGGAGGGACTGGAGCTGCCCGGTGTGGCTGCGCTCAACGACAAATAAGAATTGACACAAGGATAAGGAGACGATCATGCGCAAACCCGTAATCGCCGGAAACTGGAAGATGAACAAAACCCCAGCCGAAGCTGTCGAGATGATCCAGGCGCTCAAGCCCCTGATTGAGGAAGCGGAGCCCACCGTGGTGCTCTGCGTGCCCGCGGTGTGCCTGCCCGCGGCGAAAAAGGCCGCCCGTGGCAGCAGGATCAAGCTGGGCGCCCAGAACGTGCACTTTGAGACCGCCGGCGCCTACACCGGGGAACTCTCCGCCGCCATGCTCAAGGAAGCGGGCGCTGAGTACGCAATTGTGGGCCACAGCGAACGGCGCGCCTATTTTGGCGAAACGGATGAATCCGTGAACCGCCGCGCCGTGGCGGCCCTGCGCGGGGGCCTTATCCCCATCATCTGTGTGGGGGAGACCCGCCAGCAGCGGGAAGCAGGCTACACCAACGCCCTTGTCAGCTACCAGGCCCTCATCGCCCTGACCGGCATGACGGCTGATGAAGTCAGGAAGGTCATCATCGCCTATGAGCCCGTTTGGGCTATCGGCACCGGCCTTACCGCCAGCGATGAGGAGGCCAACGCCACCATCGGCGTCATCCGCGAAGCCATCGCGGGGGTCTACGGCAAGCGCGTGGCAAACGCGGTGCGCATCCAGTACGGCGGCAGCATGAACCCCAAAAACGTCAAGGGCCTCATGGCCCAGCCGGAGATCGACGGCGGCCTCATTGGCGGGGCGTCGCTGAAGGCGGATGACTTCGCCAGGGTTGTCAACTACGCCGAATAAGGAGACATCATGCCCAAAAAAATGACCGCCCTGATTATCATGGACGGCTTTGGAATCAACCCAAATCCCGAGGGCAACGCCATCACGGCCGCCGGCACCCCCAATCTGGACCGGCTGATGGCTATCTACCCCCACACGCTGCTGTCCGCCAGCGGCGCTGATGTGGGCCTGCCGCCAGGGCAGATGGGCAACTCCGAGGTGGGCCACCTGAACATCGGCGCGGGCCGCGTGGTGAACCAGGAGCTGATGCAGATCACCCGGGACATTGAATCAGGCGCGCTGTTTAAAAAAGCCCCCCTTATCAAGAACATGGACACGGCGCGGGATACCGGGCGGGCGCTGCACCTGATGGGCCTTCTGTCTGACGGCGGCGTGCACAGCCACATCAACCACCTCTTCGCCCTGCTGGACATGGCCAAGGAGCGCGGCTTAAGCCGGGTGTATGTCCATTGCCTCCTGGACGGGCGGGATGTGCCCCCCACCAGCGGGGCGGGCTATGTCAAACAGCTGCAGGACAAGCTTAAGGCCATCAAAGTCGGCGAGATTGCCACCATCCAGGGCCGCTACTGGGGCATGGACCGGGACAACATCTGGGAGCGGGTGAAGCTGGGCTATGACGCCATGGTGATGGGCAAGGGTATCAAAGCCGCCGACCCTGTCCAGGCGGTGCTGGACAGCTATGCCGGAGGCGTCACCGACGAGTTCGTTAAGCCCGTGGTCATCGTCCGGGACGGGCAGCCGGTGGGCTCAATCTCATCCGGAGACAGTATGATTTGCTTCAACTTCCGCCCGGACCGCATGCGCCAGATCGTCCGCAGCTTCATCCAGCCGGATTTCACCGGCTTCATCAGGGGCAAGGGCTTCCTGCCGCTCAATGTGGCGAGCATGACCCAGTATGACGAGACATTCACCGGCATTGACATCGTCAACCCGCCCAAGGATATTGAAAACACCCTGGGCGAGTATCTGGCGGACAAGGGATTGACCCAGGTGCGCATCGCGGAAACGCAGAAATACGCCCATGTCACCTTCTTCTTCAACGGCGGCGTGGAGCGCTCCAACGCCGGGGAGGACCGGGTGCTGATCCCCTCCTCCAAGGTGGCCACCTTTGACCTGAAGCCGGAGATGTCAGCGCCGGAAGTAACGGAAAAAGCTGAGGAGCTCATCGCTTCCGGCAAGTATGACATGATGATCCTGAACTTCGCCAACTGCGACATGGTGGGCCACACCGGCATCATGCAGGCGGCCATTGAAGCGGTAAAGGAAGTGGACCGGGACGTGGGCAGGCTGGTGGCCCAGATTGTCTCTCTGGGCGGCCGCGCCTTTGTGACGGCTGACCACGGCAACGCCGAGCAGATGATCGACTACCGGACCGGCCAGCCCCACACCGCCCACACCTCAAACCCTGTCCCGCTGATTGCCTGCGGGGAGGAGTTTATCGGCATAACGCTCAGGGAAGGCGGCCGTATAAGCGACCTGGCGCCCACCATGCTTAAAGCCATGGGCCTGGCCATCCCTCCCGAGATGACGGGCGAACCGCTGATCTGACAAACTGATTTGCCACATACCCCGGCAGTTTTTCTTGAACTGCCGGGGTATGTTCTGTAATATGGGGCGTAAGAATGACATGCCTTGGCAAGCGCCGGTAGAAGACAGGGGGCAAAAGGCTGCGATGAAGGTAGAAATGCGGGGGCTGACCAAGCACTTTGGAAGCACCGTGGCGGTGGAGGATTTCACGGTCACCCTGGAGGACGGCCAGCTGACCTCCATCCTGGGGCCTTCCGGCTGCGGGAAAAGCACCGTATTGAACCTCCTGGCCGGCATCGTGCCGGTCACCCGCGGGCAGATCCTCTTTGACGCGGAAGAGGTGACCGGACTGCCTCCGGAACTGAGGGGCATTGGCCTGGTTTTCCAGAACTATTCCCTCTACCCGCACATGACGGTGCTGGGCAATATCTCTTTCCCTCTGGAAATCAAGAAAGTGCCCCGCGCCCAGCGTGAGGAGCGGGCCCGGAATATGGCCAAGCTGGTGCATGTGGACAACCTGCTGCACCGAAAGCCCAGGGAGCTTTCCGGCGGCCAGCAGCAGCGGGTGGCCATCGCCCGGGCGCTGGTGAAAAACCCGAAACTCCTTTTGCTGGACGAGCCGCTTTCAAATCTTGACGCCAGGCTCAGGCTTGAGATGCGGGAGGAGATCCGGCGCATCCAGCAGGAGACGCAGGTGACCACCGTCTTTGTCACCCACGACCAGGAGGAAGCCATGAGCATCTCCGATAAAATCGTGCTGATGAATGCCGGCCACCTGCAGCAGGAGGATGAGCCCCAGCGGTTGTATAATGAGCCCCGCAACCAGTTTGTGGCGGATTTCCTGGGCACCCCGCCCATCAACCACCTGCCGGGGCAGATGAAGGGCGGCGTGTTCACCATGGAGGGCGGGCAGGCCAGCTTCCCCTTTTTAAGGGGGACGGACGCGCCTGAAGGGCGGCCCCTGATCCTGGCGGTGCGCGCGGAGAGCGCCCATGTTCCGGAGCAGGACGAAGACGGGCTGTTCAGCGCCGCGGTGGAGAGCATTTACGCCATGGGCAAGGAGGTGCTGGGGTATTTTGGCATCGGCGGGCACAGCTTCCGCTGTTACCTGGAAGGGGATATGCTGCCCCGGCCGGGGACAGAACTCCCCATAGCCTTCAGGGAGCGGGGTACCTTCCTGTTTGATAAGGAAACCGGGGAACGCCTGCTATGACCGCGCAAAGAATAAAGAAATACGCCTACCGGGACAGGCCGCTCAGGCGCGCGCTGGAGCCTTTGGCGTACCTAGCGCCCTTCCTCGCGGCCATCGCGGTGTTCACCCTCTATCCCGTCATCAATGTGGTGCTGATGAGCTTCAAGGAAGGCTACCAGATGCTCACCGGCCGCTTTGACCAGGTGGGGGCGGCCAACTACGCCTATGTGATCAACGACCGCTACTTTATCAATGCCCTTCAGAACACTTCCATTTATGTGGCTGTGGTGGTGCCGCTGTCAACCGTCCTGTCCATCCTCATCGCCAACCTCTTGAACCGCAAGGTGAAGGGCATGGCTTTTTTCCAGACGGCCTACTTCATGCCCATGGTGACTTCGGTGACGGCGGCAGGGCTGGCGTGGAAATTCATGTTCAGCCGGGACTTTGGTGTAATCAACCAGATCCTCTCCTGGTTTGGCGTGGGGAAGATCAACTGGCTTCAGGCGCCGGAGTGGAGCCTCTGGGCGCTGATCATCTACGGCGTGTGGAGCATCCTGCCCTTTACCATTATCCTGATGCTCTCCGGCCTTCAGAACATCGACGAGACCCACTATGTGGCTGCCCGGGTGGACGGGGCGAAGAGCGCGCGCATATTCTTCCGCATCACGGTGCCAATGCTGGCGCCTACCATCGGCCTGGTGCTGACCATCAACACCATCTCCACCTCAAAGGTGTTCAACGAGATTTTTCCGCTCTTCAACGGCCGCCCCGGCCCCAGTTATAACCTGTACACCGTGGTGTACTACATCTATGACCAGTTCTACATAAAATGGAAGTTTGGGCGCGCGGCCGCGGCGGCGATGATCCTGTTCCTGATTATCTTTGCGATCACCATGCTCCAGCAGGTGATCCAGCGCAAGTGGAGCCACTGAGATGGCGGCAAAGGATGGCGCCAAACCGCGCGCGGCCATCGCCCGCGCCCACCGCCTGCGCGCCCTGCTGGCGCGGGGGGCGACTTACTTTTTCCTGGCGCTGGGCGCTGTGGTGATGCTGTTCCCTTTTTTCTGGATGTTCACCTCCGCCTTTAAAACGCCCCAGGAGGTGGCCACCTTCCCTCCCAGTTGGCTGCCCCAAAGCCCCCGGTTTGAGAACTTTGCCACTGTCTTTGAAAAAGCTCCCTTTGGCCTTTATTTCCTCAACTCCGTGATGATCACCACCGCCAGCGTCCTGGGCACAGGCCTGGTCACCATCCTGGCCGCCTTCGCCTTTTCCAGGCTGAAGTTCCCCGGGCGCAACCTCCTGTTCACCCTGCTGCTGTCGCTGATGATGATCCCCTTTGAAATGCTGGTCATCACCAATTATGAGACCATCGCCGCCTGGCGCCTGATAGACAACCGCGTCTCCCTGTTTATCCCGTTCCTGGGCAGCATCTTCTACACCTATATCCTGCGCAACTTCTTCCTTTCCATCCCTGACGGGCTCTATTGGTCGGCCCGGGTGGACGGCGCCAGCAACTGGAAATACCTCTGGAAGGTGATGGTGCCCATCGCCCGGCCGGCGCTAACCACCATCATCCTCCTTAACGCTATCACTTCCTGGAACTCCTTCATGTGGCCGATGCTGGTGATCAACTCCACCGCCAACCGTACCCTGCCCCTGGGGCTGTATGTGTTTATGACCGAAGGCGGCATCAACTATGAACTGCTCATGGCGGCCTCCACCGTGGTTGTGCTGCCCATCATCATTCTTTTCCTCTTTGCAAGAAAGCAGATCGTGGGCGGCGTGGCCCGGGGGGGAATGAAGGGATAAAAAAAGGAGCCAAAGCTCCTTTCAGACTGTAGACAAAGTCCCAGCCCCGAGCGGCTGGGACTTTGCCATTGAGCTGCAGGAAAGCAAGGAATAATCAAGGGAAACAAGACGAAATGTGATATAATAGGGCAAGAAACAAAGGGGTTTA
>JAQVQY010000099.1 GCA_028701335.1 Eubacteriales bacterium | reverse complement strand
CCGCGGACAGCGGCAAAGGCATCTGTCGGATATCGCCCGCTTGCTGGCGGTGCAGCCGTGGGAGATTATTTCCTTTTCCTCTCAAACCGGTGAAGGGCGGGACGTGCTGGCTCAGGCTGTATACAAGCAGATATTTCCCCCGCGGAATAAGACAGAACCCTCATAATTGTAAAGAAACGCCTGGGATGGTATAATCGCGCCAGAGAGAATTGGGAGGTAGAAGGGATGATTCATGTTGACATTCTGAAGCCCAATGTGAAAAGCCTGAAGCCCTTCGTCCAGCTGCCCTTTGATATTTATATGGACGATGAGTATTGGGTGCCGCCCGTTAGGCGTGACCTTCTGTGTACGCTGACCGGACAGGAGAACGATTTGTTCGCCCAGGGCATCCAGCGTTTTTTCCTTGCCTATGACAATGAAAAACCTGTTGCCCGGGTGCTGGCGGGCATTGCCCTCAGGCAGCATGGCCCCTCGGGGGATCCCCTTGGCTATATCAGCCTGTTTGAGACCTATGATGACTATGAGTACGCCAGGGCGGTACTGGACGCGGCCATGGGATTCCTGCGCGACCACGGGGCAAAGGAAGTGCTGGGCCCCCTGTCGCCCCGATATGACATGCTGTCCGCCGGGGTTCTGGTAGACGGCTTTGACGGCCCGCCGGTGCTGGAGAGTCCCTATAACCAACCCTGGCTTCCCCAGATGCTGGAGCGGTACGGCTTTGCGAAGCACCGGGATTACCTGGCCTATGACATCCCCATCGCGGAGATCCCCGTGGACCGCATTATCGCTATGGGCGACCGCATCCGCAAGCGCTTTGGTGTTGTAATTGAGCATGTGGACTTTGCCCGCGGTAACCTGGCGCGGGTAGCCCAGGACATCTCCACCATCATCTGTGAAGCCATGCCTGAGGAAACGGGGACCATGCTGCCTACGCCGGAGGATTTGCTGCAGTTGTTTAAACGCATCCGTCCCTATCTCCGCCGGGAAACGGCAGTTGTAGCTTACGCGGGCAGCCGCCCCATTGGCTGTGTGATCGGCTTTCTTGATTCCACTCCGTCGCTTATGGGCACGGACGGCCGCCGGACCCCCTGGAACTGGCTCAAGCGGGTGATCACCCTGGGGCGCACCACATCTTCCCGCTGCCCTATGCAGTTTGTTGTGCCGGATTATCAGAACATGGCGGTCAACGCCCTGATGCTGGCGGAGACCGTCAAGGGTGCCATGTCCCTTGGCATCCGCCGGGTGGAGGGCTCGCCGGTGGATGAAACCCATCAGGTATCCGTCAACAACACCCGCATGGCCGGAGGGCAGCATTACCGCACCTACCGCGTCTATCGGATACGCCTGGCGGAAGCGCACGGGAGTGGGGAGAAAGGCAAGAAAAATTAGTTTTCGCTTGACATTTGCCTGCCGCGATGCTATTATTTGCTTCGCGCCTTGAGCGCGATGGCTGGGTGTGGCGCAGTTTGGTAGCGTGCTTGAATGGGGTTCAAGAGGCCGGAGGTTCGAATCCTCTCACCCAGACCAAACACTGTCTGAGAACACTTATGTTTTCAGGCTTTTTTCGTTAAGCCCTTATATGTGATAGTGTCGGTAAGGCGGCCATCTGTTCGGATCAACTGGGTTATTTCGCGTTAAAATGCCCCCTGAATTGGCGGGCTTCGCTGAATTTACGACGATTGCTTTGTCAGCAGCGATGAAATCCCGTAGCTGAGCAGCTTGTTGGTCACGGAAGCCAGTTGCGCGGGCGTCTCGTGGAAATCCCGGGCAACCCATTTTTCGATGATACCAATGGTGGTAAACGAGGCGAAGGCATGCAGGTAGTCAAGCGTCGTGTCATCTATGTCCCGCGCCAGCCTGCGCCACTCCCTGAGCAGATAATCGCGCTGCATATTGCCCACCTTTCTCAGGAATGTCTTATCCCCGTACTGGCCAAAGATGACGCGGCAAAGATCGCGGTTTTTATAGATAATCTCAAAGATGCGCTGAAGCAGTTCATCATTAGGCAGGCCCAGTGGAAAGCCCTCAACGGTTTGGGCGATCTGCTCATAGAGCTCGTTTTCAATCTGCTCCAGGAGGTCATAAGCGTCTTTATAATAAAGGTAGAAGGTGCTGCGGTTGACATCCGCCTGCTCACAGATGCGGGATACCGTGATCTTATTAAGCGGGTATTGCTGCAGGAGGGAGAGCAGGCTTTCTCTAAGGGCCATCCTGGTGTAACGGACGCGCCGGTTTTCCTTGCGCTGTTCATTTTTGGCCGGAGTGTCTCTTTTCATTCTTTTATATTCCTTTTCGTTTATAAATTGTCAATTCATCACGTACTGATGATTGTTCAATAGCATGATGTATTTTAGAATAAGTGTGGGAGCCTGTCAACCATACCGGCGGGCTTTCCGGAAGAGAACTATTGCTTGAAACGTATTTATTTGATAACAGGCGCTGCCGGTTTTTTGGGCAGCCACATCGTATCCCGGCTGATTGGCAGGGGGGAGCGGGTGCGCGCCCTTGTCCTGCCAGGGGACCCGGCCGCTGGGTATCTGCCGGAGGGTATTGAGGTGGTCACCGGAGACATCACCCGCGAGGGGGACCTGGACCGTTTCTTCCTATTGGATTATGGAGAAGAGGCCGTTGTTGTGCACTGTGCCAGCATTATCAGTATGAGCATGCGCCCGGTGTCCCTGGTTTACCGGGTGAACGTGGAAGGCGCGTTGGCTGTGGCCCGGCGTTGCCTAAGCCCCCAGGTTAAAAAAATGGTGCATGTGGCATCCGTACACGCCATCACGGAGAATGCGCAAGGTCATGAGATGTCTGAGCCTGAGCAGACGAATCCGGACGCTGTCAGGGGTTTTTACGCCAAGACCAAGGCGGAGGCCTGCGCGAAATTGATGAGGATGCGCGAGGAACAAGGTTTAAGGCTTGACATTCTATACCCCGCCGGTATGAGCGGGCCCGGGGATTATGCCAGGGGCAACTTCACCCAGTTGTTTATCGACTACGCGGCCGGCCTTATCCCCGCAGCGGTCAAAGGGGGCTACAACTTCGTTGATGTGCGGGATGTGGCGGAGGCCATCGTCACCCTGGCAACCCGGGATCTGGCCGGACAGGACTATGTGCTGGCGGGGGAATACATTTCAGTGCTTGAAATACTCAACAACTTCGCGCAAATCATTGGCCGCAAGCCCATCAGACTGATGGCACCCCTGTGGTTGGCCAAGCTTTCCTTACCGTTTATGACGGCTTATTACAGGATAAAACAAAGAAAGCCGGTGTTTAGCCGTTACTCTCTGTATACTATCAACACCAACTGCCGCTTTTCATCCAGGAAAGCCCGCGCCAGCCTGGGCTTTGCGCCGCGCGCTTTCCGGCAAACCCTGCGGGATACCATGGCATGGCTGATGCAGCAGGGAATAGTGAAAATCCACCCCGTGATTCGCTAAGAAACGCTCTGGAGCCTAAAAGAAAAGACCCTATGGCGTATCAATGGGTGAACAGCATCCAAGCCGTATGGCAACGGACGAAAAAGGAGGAAAGCGCGATGAAAATCAGGGATGATGACCTCAATAATGTGGCAGGAGGCGCCGGCAGCAACAATATGGTCTGGTACACGGTGGTAAAGGGTGACAACCTGCACCGGGTTGCACGGAACTACCAGCAGCAAGGCTACAATGGCGTAACCTGGGAGAAGATTTTCGACTGGAACCGCGACACCGTTAAAAACCCCGATTTCATCGATGTGGGCTGGAGACTTCGTATCTATCTGATAAAGTGAGGAATGCTCAGCTTTTTCCTTCACAGGGCCCGCGCGGGAATTGGCGCGGGCCCCATTAATAGTGTGCTGAAACGCACAAATAAGAAGAAACCGCCGCGTAGGGGGCGCGGCGGCTCTTGTCTTTCGATTGGGTTATTTCAGCAAAAACGGTTGACGGTTGTCAAACGCCGCCTGCAAAGCGGCAAGCAGGTTGCCATGGCTGTCGTTGAGGCTCATGGTGGCTGTGGTGGTCACATCGGCCAGCAGAGCTTGTTCTTCCGGGGTTAGCTTGTCCCATTTGGCGGCGTCTTCAGCGTTTTCGCTGCCGGCTTTCAAGGGACGGCCATTGCGGTCAGAGTGATATTTGATGAACCATTCGTTCACTTCTTCTACAGTTTTCCCGACGAACAGTTCCTGGTAGCGGTCCATCTGGGCTTCCCATGTTCCGGTGTTCATCTTGTAGCCTTCGCCGCGCTCACGCTTGGTCAGCCAGGACGCGATCTCAGCCTGGAAGCTTTCATTGGTGGCTTCCAGCACAGAATCCACCTTCTCGTCATGATCGGCGTCGTTGTTGTAGCTCTGTCCGGGATATCCGGAGAAATGCGGCATGGAAGCGCCGTCATAATTGGGGGTGGCAACCTCCAACTGGTCAAAGTGCGCGTACTCGATTTTGCCGTCCTTGTCAAAGATGACAGTGGCAAAGACTTCGTTGATGGAATAGACCTGAACATCCTGGCTGTCTTTGCCGGGACCGATACGGCCTGATGACGAAACGCCAAAACCAATGTAACGGTCTGCCTCGGGCAACGGTTCTTCCCCCTTGGGGGTTTCAGGGGCTTCGTTGCCAAGGGCGATGTTCACGGCCTTAAGGATGGCCTTGGATGTGTAGGTCGCGCCGGCGACAACATCCACTTCCGCGCTGTTGGCGGCCACAATGGCACCGGGCAGCGTCTCAAGAGCAGGAGTTCCGACTCCGGCCGTCTCCATATCGCCAGTCGCTTTTACTTCGGTGATCACGCCATCAACGACAGTGACTTCCACCAGAACGGGACCGCCATAGCCCTGAGCTTCGCCGGTTAGGACCTGGGTCTCAGCCAATGAAGAAATACCGAGCATCATGTACAGGATAAGCACAAGAGATACCACTTTCTTCATACCAATATATCCTCCCATAATTGTTCCCCCGCAAATAATACTACAAAGCCTGCCTGTTTGACAAGATATACTGCTACAATTTTACAGCGCAAACCAAAAACATTTATTGACCAAAGAAAGTTCCACAGTGTACGAGGGGCTGGCGTTTAGTCTGGGAAACCAAAAGGAGTAGAAATCAGTCTGGGATACTCCCGGAGAGCGGAGAGAGAAAATGATAGATATGAAAGCATCCCGGAATAAGTATTTATCTTTGGATGAACGCATTGAAATCCAGGAGTGCTTGGACCATGGCATGACCTTCAAGGCCATTGGCCGCAGGATCGGAAAAGACCGGACAACTGTCTCAAAGGAGGTAAAAAAGCACCTTACGGTTCGCCCAGCTCAATCTGTCAGGCTCAATGAACATGGCGATAAACTGCCGCATGAACCCTGCCCCTTGCTGCTCAAAGCCCCTTTTGCCTGCGGTCCCCGTAGCGGGAGGAGTTATGGCTGCAGGGAAAAAACCAGTTCTATTGGCGAAACTGGCACAGGAGGCCTACAAATCCCTTCTCGCTGATGCAAGAACGGGCATTCCGCTAAATCATCAAGACTTCTAAAGAGAATGACCGCATCATTTCAGAGGGGATTATAAACGGCCAGCACTTGTACCACATCCTCCAGAGCCGTTCCCTGGGCGTTTCCAAATCCAGCATCTACAGATATGTGGAATAGAGCTACCTTTCCATTTCCGCTAATTGACCTGCCCAGGATGGTCAAGTTCAAACCCAGAAGACAGCACGCTCTTACTTATGTCCCTTCCGCTGTGAAAGACGGCAGATGTTTTGAGGACTTCCAGGCACACTGTGTCCGGGCAGTATCCGTTGCTGGGTGGAAATGGATACCGTCATTGGGCGGGTCGGCGGAAAATGCATCCTGACCTTCGATTTCACCTTCTGCAATTTCATATTCGGCCTTCTGCTGGATAACAGGACCTCTGCCGAGGTCTCTTCAAAAATCATCACCCTCAAAAACAACCCGCCTGAGGCTCATTTGCGTTTCAGCACGCTTTTCCCTGTCATTCAAACCGATAACGGCGGCGGATTCGCCGATGTCGCCACCCATAAGACAGGGCTGGACAATACCAGGGAAGCCCTGCTTTTCTACTGCGACCCCAACAAAGCCTGCCACAAACCGCATGTTGTGAAGAACCAGACGCTCCTGCGCGATATCCTTCCCAAGGGCAGCAGTTTTGATGAGTTGACGCAAGACGCCGTTGACCGGGTCTTTTCCCAGGTCAACAGTGACAAGAGGAAGCACCTTAATGGCAAGTCACCCTTCGAGCTTTTTTCCTTTGCCTTTGGCGATGAACTCCCCTCAGCGTTGGGCATCTCTTTTATTGAGCCTGAACAGGCCATCCTATCACCCCGATTGCCCGACTTAATCCAGGCTGAACAAGCGCGAAGTTAACCGCCATTACTCCTGCTGCAACAATACACCTGACCCAGGCACATGACCATTATTTAACCC
>JAQVQY010000098.1 GCA_028701335.1 Eubacteriales bacterium | reverse complement strand
CCCAGGCCTTGACGGCAGCCGGATGCTGTTCCTGGCAGTGGAGGCCATACGCGGAAAACCCATTGAAAAAGAGGGCTATGTCCACGCAATTGGCATGATACTGCTCTTTGGCCTGATGATCTGGATTACCTTCCGGGACATTGTGCGGTTATTTTAGCATGAAGAAGACACGGGCAGTTCGTGCGGGAGTTGTAACCATCGGCGGGGGAGCGCCGGTCAGCATCCAGTCCATGGCCAATACTGACACACGGGATCTGGCCGCCACCAGCGCCCAGATCGTGGCATTGGCTGAAGCCGGCTGTGAGCTGGTGCGCGTTTCCGTGTTTGACAGGGAGGCTGCCGCCAATGTGCGTGCGCTTGTGGATAAAAGCCCCGTACCCCTGGTGGCAGACATCCATTTTGACCACCACCTGGCAATTCTGGCCGCAGAGGGCGGCATCAGCAAACTGCGCATTAATCCCGGCAATCTGAAAAGCGAGCAGGCCGTCCGCCAGGTGGTGGACGCAGCGAAAGCGCACCACATTCCCATCCGTGTGGGAGTCAACTCCGGATCCGTACCAAGGGAGATAAGGGTGAGGGACCATGGGGTCACCGCCCAGGGATTGGTTGACAGCGCGCTGGGCCACATCCGTCTGCTGGAAAAGGAAGGTTTTTTTGATATTGTGGTGTCGCTGAAAGCCTCAGGTGTGCGGCTTACGGTGGAGGCTTACAGGCTCGCCAGCCGCACCTTTGATTATCCCCTGCATCTTGGGGTAACCGAAGCAGGGCTGCCCGGCCATGGCACAATCAAATCCGCCATTGGCATTGGCGCTTTACTCATTGATGGTATAGGCGACACCGTGCGCGTCTCCCTCACGGGCTCGCCACTTCCCGAGGTGAAAGCCGCGCAGGATATCTTAAAGGCCCTTGGCCTTCGCGGCGGTGTGGAGGTCATTTCCTGCCCTACATGCGGGCGGACCCGTGTTGATGTGGAAGCGGTGGCGAAATCTGTGGAAGCGCGCACTCGGCATATCCAGGCGGACATTAAGGTTGCTGTAATGGGTTGCCCGGTGAACGGACCAGGTGAAGCGCTGGGCGCTGATATCGCGCTGTGCGGCGGCAATGGTCAGAGCGCCCTCTATCTAAAGGGTGCATTTGTCAGGAAAGTAACGGGCGACCCTGAGGAAGAACTGATGGCGTTTCTTTCAGAGTATCTGGCGAAACAGAGGGAAGACGGTTGAACACATGACCATGGACACGCTATTTGCGAACATTTATCAGCACCTGCCGGAGTTTAAGGACAAGCTCCATTTCAGTATCGTCCAGTACGATGAGACGAAAAACCGGGCGGTGTTCTTTTTCAATGCGGATGTGTTGGTGGAAAACGGCTCCTTTGGCGTCATCAGAAAGGTGCTGCAGAAAGCTTTTCCAAAGCTCAGCGTTTCCCTGCGGGTAGCATCGCCTTCTCTGGGCGGCGATTTTATGGCTGACCCGGCAAAGTATGCCCCGGTGTTTGACCATATGCTCCAGCGGCAGCTCCCGGGGATTTCCCCCTGGCTTAAAAGCCTGGGCTGGAAATGCGAAAACGGCGCCCTGGTGCTGGAAGTTCCGGATGACCTGGCCATGGAGTATATGTCGGATAACGAGATAGCGCGGAAGCTGTCCGTGATGCTTGATGATGTTTTCCGGATAAAGCCGCCCGTTCACTTACGCCTGTCCAAGGACCTGGAAAAGCGCATGGAACGCCTGGAACGACTGCGGGCGGATGAGGAAGCGATTTTATCCCTGACTGCTGAGGATGTAACCGGGGATGCTCCGCCCGAAAAACCAAAAGCACGGGTAAAAAAGAAGGGCAGAAAAATCCTCGGCAGCGTCATCGCTGCCGAACCTGTGCCCATCAAAGGACTGACGGAAGTATCCGGCAAGGTGACCATCGCCGGGAAAGTAATTGATGTCACCACCCGGCCCATCCAGAACGGCAATGCCACACTGCTCACTTTTGTGCTGTCTGACTTCACGGACAGCATCCTCTGCAAGGTTTTCCTTGGCACTAAGCCTCCTAATGGTTTTAGGGGAGACGCTTTCCAGGATCCCGAAAAAGACAGGCAGAAGATGAACGAGGTCATAAGCCGTGTAAAGCCAGGCGATGGGCTTAAGGTGCGCGGATATTGCCAGATGGACAGTTATGACCGGGCGCTGGTCATCATGGCGCAGGATATCGGTGAGCATGCGCTGGAGGTACGCGGCGATAAAGCTCCTGAAAAGCGGGTGGAGCTTCACGCGCACACCACCATGAGCTTTATGGATGGCGTGGTCTCACCAACCGAGCTGATCAAGCGTGCGGCGGATTTTGGCCATCCGGCTATCGCCATCACCGATGAGGGCGTGGTGCAGGCTTTTCCTGAAGCCTTTGCCGCAGCCAATAAGCACAAGGTGAAGCTGATTCCCGGGATGATTGGCATGATGGTGGATGACACAGGCATTATCCAGCCGGCAAGTTCGGCGGGGCTTGATGAGCCCATCATCGTCCTTGACTTTGAGACCACCGGGCTCAACCCGTATTCTGACCGGATCATCGAGATAGGCGCGGTCAAACTGGCCGGCGGGCAGATTCTCGACTCCTTCTCCACATTGGTTAATCCGGGTGTGCCGTTAAGCCAGGAAATCATCAACATCACCGGCATCAAGGACGCCATGCTGATTGATGCGCCCAAGGCCGGGAAAGCGCTGGAAGGGCTGACAGCCTTTGCCGGGGACAGCCCGCTGGCTGCCCACAATGCCCGGTTTGATATGTCCTTTTTGCGCGCGGAGCTGGCGCGCCTGGGCAAGACGTTTGACTCTCCGCAACTGGATACATTAGCCTTTGCCCAGCGTCTTTATCCGCAATTGAGAAGCTACCGACTGAGCGCGCTGTGCAAGGCGCTGGGGGTTCAGCTAAAAAACGCGCACCGTGCTGTACAAGACGCCACAGCAACAGCGCAATGCCTGGCACGGATGCTTGAGGACGCGGGGGAGAAGGGTGTTTCCACCCTTGATGAACTAAACACCAAGATCACAGGCTACAGCCGCACCACCCAATTCCCCGTTACCATCCTGGCGAAAAGCCAGAAAGGCCTTGAGAACCTGAACCGCCTGGTGACGGAGTCACATATCAACTATTTCCACCACCATCCCACCCTCCCAAGAAAATTGCTGGAGAAGCACCGGGACGGGTTGTTGCTTGGAACCTCCTGTTACCGGGGGGAGCTGTTCCAGGCTGTGCTTGACCGCAAGCCCCAGGAGGAGCTGGAGGAGAGCGCCCGGTTTTATGATTTCATCGAGATACAGCCTGAGCAAAACAGTGATATGCTTTTAAAGCGAGGCCGGTTGGGTGAAATAGGCCAGGTACGAAAAATCAACCAAACACTGGTGAGCCTGGGGGAGAAGCTGGGCATCCCGGTGGCGGCCACCGGGGATGTGCGTTTCCTGGATCCGGAGGATGCCATCTTCCGCACCATCATCAAGAACAGCATTGACGCTGAAGCCAAATACAGTGATGAGCAGCCGCCGCTTTACTTTAAGACCACGGAAGAGATGCTGGAGGATTTTGCCTGGCTGGGGGAGAAGAAAGCCCGTGAGGTGGTGGTGGATAACCCCTTGAAGATTCTGGCCCAGGTAGGCGATATCACGCTTTATCCAAAACACCCTGAAAACAAGACAACATTCGCCCCGGTCTGGGATTCTGCGCCTGAAGATATACGTAAGATGACCGAGGCACAAGCCCGTGCGTTTTACGGGGACGGGCCCCCCGCCCTTATCCGGGAGCGGATAGACAAGGAACTCAAGGCCATTATCGGCTATGGCTACTCCACGCTGTATTTGATCGCCAACAAACTGGTGTCCAAGTCCAATCAGGACGGATACATGGTGGGCAGCCGGGGATCAGTGGGCTCCTCCTTTGTGGCCACGATGTGCGGCATTACCGAGGTAAATCCCCTGCCGCCGCACTACCGATGCCCGGATTGCAGGACGTCAGATTTCGAGGTAGACAGGGAAGCCTGCCAGACTGGCGTTGATCTGCCGGACCGCGAGTGCCCCAACTGCGGAATGCCTTTGGTGAAGGATGGTTATGACATTCCCTTTGAGGTGTTCCTGGGTTTCAAAGGCGATAAAGTACCGGATATCGACCTAAACTTCTGCAGTGATTACCAGGCCGTGGCACATGCCTACATGGAAGAGCTGTTTGGCAAAGGCCATGTGTTCCGCGCCGGTACCATTGGCACCCTGCAGGACAAAACGGCCTATGGTTATGTGATGAAATATTTGGAGGACCGGGAATTAAGCGTCTCCAATGCTGAAAAAACAAGGCTTGCCATGGGCTGTATCGGCGTTAAGCGAACCACCGGCCAGCACCCTGGCGGCATGGTTATCCTGCCCAAAGGGTATGATATCAACCAGTTCACCGCCGTGCAGTATCCGGCCAATGATGACAAGAAGCCTATGACCACCCATTTTGATTTCCGGTCCATGCACGATATCCTGGTCAAGGTGGATGTACTGGGGCATGACGATCCCACCATGATCCGCATGATGGAAGGGTTGGCAGGGATCAAACATACCGATATCCCGCTGGATGATAAAAAGGTGCTTTCGCTTTTTACCTCACCGGACGCGCTGGGGCTAAGCCAGGAGGAACTTGAATGCACAACGGGAACCCTGGGGATTCCGGAGTTTGGCACACCTTTTGTGCGAGGCATCCTGGACGACACCAAGCCCGCCAGCATCTCGGATTTGATCCGCATCTCCGGCCTGTCCCACGGCACGGATGTCTGGAGCGGCAACGCCCGGGACCTGATTTTAGGCAAGACCGCCACCCTGAAGGAGTGCATCTGCACCCGGGATGATATTATGCTGGCGCTTATGGACAGGGGGCTCCCCACCAAGGCCGCGTTTGACATCATGGAAAGCGTGCGCAAGGGCAATGGGCTGACGGCGGAGATGGAACAGATTATGCGGGAGCATAAGGTGCAGGACTGGTTCATAGACAGCTGCAAGAAAATCGCCTATATGTTCCCCAAAGGCCATGCGGTGGCCTATGTAACCATGGCACTGAGAGTTGGCTGGTTTAAGGTATACCATCCCTTGGTGTACTATGCGGCTTACTTCACTATCCGCGGAAGTGGTTTTAGCGCGCTCACCATGACCAAGCCGCCGGAGTACATCAAAAAAGAGCTCCATAATCTTAAATCCATAGAGCAAAGAGACCTGACTGAGAAGAACAAGGAGGAGATCGTGGTCATGGAAATGGTTTATGAAATGGGGCTTCGCGGCTTCAGTTTCCTGCCGGTTGATCTCTACAAGAGCCACGAATCCCATTTCCTGATTGAGGGGGATGCCCTGCGCTGCCCGTTTACTTCGCTTCCCAGCTTTGGTATCGCGGCCGCCCAGAACCTGGTGGCCGCGCGGGAGGAACCCTTTATCTCTGTGGAGGACCTGAAAACCCGCGCCAGGCTCAGTGTTGCGGTCATCAACATGCTCAGGGACATGGGGACTCTGAACGGCTTAAGTGACACAAACCAGGTGGACTTCTTTTCCCTGCTGTAGAATATGGGAGGTGCGGCATGATACAAGCGGTAATTTTTGATCTGGATGGCGTTATTGTCTCAACGGATGAATGCCACTACCAGGCCTGGAAGGCTCTGGCTGACAGGGAGGGCATCCCGTTTTCCCGGCAGGAAAACCACCGCCTGCGCGGGGTGAGCCGGATGGAAAGCCTGGCCATCGTGCTGGAAAAGGCAAAAAGAAGTTACACCGATGATGAAAAAAACAATATGGCGGCTTATAAGAACGATTTGTACGTGAGTTTAATTAATGAACTGACGCCAGCCGATCTACTCCCAGGGGCGCAGTCAGCGGTGCTCGGGCTCCGAAAGATGGGCATCAAAACCGCCATCGGTTCTTCCAGCAAGAATGCCCCAGCCATACTTGAACACCTGGAGATCACCACACTGTTTGACGCCGTCGCTGATGGCAACAGCATCAAGCGCAGCAAGCCCGCGCCCGATGTATTTCTATTGGCTGCCAAAATGCTTAATATCCCCCCCGAATACTGCCTGGTGGTGGAGGATGCGGAGGCTGGGGTCGACGCTGCCATCAATGCAGGCATGATGTGCCTAGGGCTGGGTGCGGCACAAAAGCATCCGAGAACAATTTTGGGCGCAAAGGATTTAAGTGTGTTAGACCTGCCGGCCTGGGTTGCGCTGCGCAACACCGAGATTAATTGATTCTCCCCCTACTTTTTGTCGGCCGATTTCAAGACCAGCTTGCTTTCCGCGCCTTTCAACAACCGTGAGATATTTGCCCGGTGCTGATACAGGCCCAGCGCCAACAAGGCGAGCGACCAAACCCCCACTGGCCAGAAAGGCTTCGCAAAAACAATTAGCACAGCGCTTACCACGAGC